>JAPKBZ010000134.1 GCA_028823175.1 Myxococcota bacterium | reverse complement strand
CGCGCGTCGGACTCGCGCGCCGGACTCGCGCGCCGGATTAGAAGGACGCGTTGCCGGGCACCCGGGGAAAGGGGATCACATCGCGAATATTGGCCATCCCGGTCATGAACTGCACCAGTCGCTCGAAGCCGAGGCCGAACCCCGCGTGGGGCACTGAGCCGAAACGCCGAAGGTCGAGATACCACCAATACTCTTCCTCGGGCAGCCCCTGGGCGGCGATCCTGGCCTTGAGAACATCCAGCCGGTGCTCCCGCTGGGAACCGCCGATGATCTCACCGATCCGCGGCACCAGCACGTCCATGGCGGCGACGGTCTGCTGATCGTCGTTGCAGTACATGTAGAAAGCCTTGATGCCTTTGGGGTAGCCGGTGACGATCAGCGGCTTGCCGAAATGCTCCTCGGTGAGGAAGCGCTCGTGCTCGCTCTGCAGGTCCGCCCCCCAGCTCACCGGGAATTCGAATTTTCGCCCCGACGCCTCGAGGATCTCGACGGCCTCGGTGTAGGTAATGCGCTCGAAGGGTTCCTCGATGACGTGTGCGAGGGTGGAGAGCACACTGTCGTCGATCCGGGCATCGAAGAAGGCAAGGTCGTCCTCGCATTTTTCGCCCACCTGACGAAAAACCGACTTAAGGAAGTCCTCGGCCAGATCCGCCAGCCCTTCGATTTCGCAAAAGGCCACCTCGGGTTCGACCATCCAGAACTCGGCCAGATGGCGACTGGTATTCGAGTTCTCCGCGCGAAAGGTGGGCCCGAAGGTATAGACCCGGGAAAGCGCCAGGGCGCCGATCTCGGCTTCGAGTTGCCCCGAAACCGTGAGGTAGCTCGGGGCCTCGAAAAAATCCTGCTTGTAGTCGACCGCTCCCTGGTCGTCCCTGGGCGGAGCGGAGGGGTCGAGGGTCGACACCCGAAACATGTCGCCGGCGCCCTCGGCGTCGGACAGGGTGATGACCGGCGAGTGCAACTGCACGAAACCGCGCTCGTGGAAGAAATCGTCGATGGCCCGGCTCGCCGCATCGCGCACCCGCAGGACCGCGCCGAGGGTATTCGTCCGGGGCCGCAGGTGGGCGATGGTGCGGAGGAACTCGAAACTGTGACGTTTTTTCTGGAGCGGGTAGTCGTCGTCCACGCCCCCGACGAGCTTCACCTCTCGGGCGTGCACTTCGAAGCGCTGGCCCTGGCCGGGAGAATCCACCAGCTCCCCGACCGCCTCCACCGCGCAGCCGGTCCCCAGGCCGCGCACCTCCTCCTCGAAACGAGCGCACTCGGGGCCGGCGACGGCCTGGATCCCGGCCATGCAGGACCCATCGAATACCTCGAGAAAGGACACTTTCTTGGCGTGGCGCGCCGTGCGCAGCCAGCCGCGCACGGTCACCTCGCCTCCGGCCTTCGGCCGGGCCAAAATCTCGCGGATCAATTCGTCCATGCCCCTCCCCTCCTGAAAATGGAAGAGTAACGCCGCCCGGGCCGTGACCGCTATGGTTCCGCCCAGAGAGGATTCGACCAAGCGATGACGATCAACTGGTTTCCGGGGCACATGAACAAGGCGCGGCGGGAGCTCGCCGACGCCCTGGCTCGGATCGACGTGGTCATCGAAGTGCTCGACGCGCGCCTGCCCCAGTCGAGCCGCAACCCCATGCTGGCCGAGTTGCGGGGCGAGACCCCGGCGATTCCGCTCCTCAACAAGAGCGATTTAGCGGATCCCGGGGTAACCCAGGAGTGGCTCGCCGCGCTCTCCGAGGAAGCCGGCGCGCCGGCCCTGAGCATTTCCGCCACCGACGCGGCGGATGCCCGGCGTATCCCGGGCCTGTGCAAAACCCTGGCTCCCCATCGCCGAGGACCGGGAAAAAGCGTGCGCTGCATGGTGGTCGGCATCCCCAACGTGGGAAAATCCACGTTGATCAATACGATCGTCGGCCGCCGCATCGCCAAAGTGGGCGATCAGCCCGCGGTCACCCGCCGCCAGCAGCACTTCCATCTCGACGGGGGCGTGTCCCTCTCCGACACCCCGGGCGTGCTCTGGCCCAAGCTCGCCGACCAAGCGGGGGCCTACCGTCTGGCCGCCTCGGGCGCGATTCGCGAGACCGCCTTCGAGGTACGCGACGTGGCGGTCTTCGCGGCGCTCTTCCTCGCCGAACGCTACCCCGCCCCCTTCGCCGCGCGGTATAAGCTGCCCGAAATTCCCGAATCGGGGCCCGCCATCCTCGAGGCCCTCGGTCGCAAGCGCGGCTTTCTCCAACGCGGGGGCATCGTCGACGAGGAGCGCGCAGCGGACACCCTGCTCCGGGAATTGCGCGGCGCCAAGATCGGGCGCATCAGCTTCGAGCGACCCGACGATTTTGCCGACGCCGAGGAAACCGACGCCGACTAGGCGACCGGACGGCGCCCCAGGCGCGCTAAAAGGAGCGGCGCTCCACCAGAGCCAGCGGGTCCGGGTCGTCTCCCGCCGGGCCCCAGACGTATTGGAACCCGAAGAAAGCCTGCCACTCGATTCGGTCCCGGTTATCCGACTCGATCCCGGTCCCCGCCGAGCCCAACATGTGAATGGCGTCGAGCATCTCCCAGTCGAAACCCAGATTGAAGGCGAAATCCGTCGCCCGGCCGGACACCTCGGATTGGCCCACGCAGAGCGTGGCCACATCGAAGCACTCGGGCGAACGCTCGAACCAGACCTCGGAGAGCAGGGTCAAGCTGTCCGTTGCGCTGAAGAGCCCGTAGACCCCCCCCCGCCAAATGTCCTCGCCGTCGTTGAGCCAGGTATAACTGGCATCCACACCGAGCGCGAAGCGCCCCAGAGTCCGCTCGATCTGGATGGCATTCGAGATCCCCACGCGCTTGTCGCCCGCGAGCTCGAAGATCGCGACCGGGGTCCAGGCGGCGTTCCAGTCCGGCCCCACGATGGGCTGCCATTTCAGCCCGCTCACCACGACGCCATCGTCTTGCGTCGGCTCCTCGGATCCCACCACAAAGAAGCCCTCGGCGACGAGCAGGAAATCGAGGCCGTCCACGATCCCCACGGTGAGGTCGAAGATCGGCCCGTGAAGCCCGGTCTCGCCGGCCTGCTCGGCCCCGGAGGTCGCCAGAATGATTTCGACCGTTCCCTTGCCGACAGCATGGGGGTCATCCAGCACACCCGGGGGCCCCGCCCGGGCGACGAAGGCCCCGCCCAGCCCAAGGCCGGCCACCGCGACGACAACAACAACGAGGAGGATCCGAATTGTGATTTTCACAGCTGACCTCTAAAGGGGGGAAGGCTAAAGGGGGGGAGGCTGGTTCGTTCCGAATCGCACGAAATTACCAGAATGAAAGCGTGTGACAATTCCGCACACCCGGGAGCGAGCGGCTCCGGTCCCACTCGCTCGGGCCAGGGCACCTTTAGCGACCCAATTCCACGATTTCCAGCAATTCGGAGAGCAGAGCGAGGTACGCCGCGTGGCGCTGGGCTGGGATCTGCCCCGCCTCCACCGCCGCAAGGACGGCGCAGCCGGGCTCCGTGCGGTGAAGGCAGTCACGAAAGCGACATCGCCGATCGAGGAAATCCTCAAAACCGGGAAAGAAGGCGGCCAATTCGGCGGCGGACACCTCCACGGGACCAAAATCCCGGAAACCCGGGGTGTCGATCAGCTCGCCCCCCCCACCGAGTTGGTGCAGGGTCGCGGTGCTCGTGACATGGCGACCGAGTCCGCTCACCTCGTTGATCTCGCCCACCGAGAGATCGAGGTCGGGCAGCAGGGCGTTGAGGATCGAACTCTTGCCAACCCCCGAAGTCCCCACGAAGACCCCGCGGCGACCGGGCTGGAGCCAGGCGCGCAGGTCGTCGAGGCCCGCCCCCGTCTTCGCCGAAACCAGCACGACGTCCGCCGCCGCAGAATAGTGCGCGCTCATTTCTCGATGCAGCGCGTCGGCCTCGGGCAGGTCGGCCTTGTTGACCACCACCCGCGCCTCTAGACCCAGAGCCCGGGCGGCCACCAAACCACGGTCCACGAATCCCAGGGGAGACGCGGGGCGCGGGGCCAGCACGATTCCCAGGGCATCCAGATTGGCGGCCACCGATCGCACTCGACCATGGCTGTCCCGACGGCTCAGAACCCCGTGAGCGGGTCGCACCGCCTCAAGGATCCCGGCCTCGACGACCACGCGGTCGCCCACGCGAACGGATTGCGAGCGACGAAGTCGCACCCGGCCCGTCTTGCCGCACTCGAGCCGCAAGGCCACCGCGATCCCGTAGTGGGCCACGACGACACCCTCGCCCGAGATGTCCGAAGCCTCCATTACTGAGCAAACTAGCGCCGGGGCTCCGAGCCAACAACTCGCGGGACAAAAAACCGCGGCCTGGATCAGCCCCAGAGCGCCTCGGATAAGCCCGAACTGCGCTCGATCCGTCGGCCGATGGCCGCGCTCAGCACACTTGCCGAGCTAAAAAGGGTCACTCGCTCCCGGGCCCGGCTGACCGCCGTATAGACGAGTTCCCGGGAGAGAATCGGCGAAGCCTCCTCGGGCAGCACCACCGCGACCTCGGCGAATTCCGACCCCTGGCTCTTGTGAACCGTGGTCGCAAAGACTGTCTCCGCGGCCCCGATGCTGAGCGGGGAATACCAGCGGGGGCTGCCGTCCGGGGCGAGAAAGAAGACCCGCGGCCCCCGCTCCGGCGCCTCGGGGTCGGAGCAGATCACGCCCACGTCCCCGTTGTAGAGTTCGAGTTCGTAATCGTTGCGGGTGATCCCGATGGGGCGAACCGGCGGGTTGGCTGCGGCCAGATCCAGGCTCCCCCCTAGACCCAGCAAGCGCTCCGCCTCGGCGTTGAGCGCATCCACCCCTCCGCGGCCGTGTCGATGAGCGCAGAGCACGCGGAAACCGTCCAGGGCCCGCATCCGCCCCTCGGGCGAAACCTCGGAGCAGAAATTCGCGTAGCCCGACCGGATCGCCCCGGCCAGCGCCTCGCCCCAAGCGCCGCCGGCGGACGGTTCGACGAGGCGGACCTCGGGCCGGTCTTCGTCAGTGAGAAGCGCCAGGGTGCCCTCGGCATCACCCGCGTTGATCAGGCGGGTCAATTCCTCGAGGCCGCCCTGGGAAGAGAATCGGTAATTGCGCGTGAGATGGATCACCGAAGCCGGCGCGTCGATGGGCTCGCCCCCGGGCCCTCGCCCGATATCGCCGAGCACCGAGCCCGCCTCCACCGAGGCCAATTGGTCGCGATCCCCCAAGAGGATGAGCCGGGCGTCCCGGGGCAAGGCCTCCACCAACCGAGCCATCAGGGCGAGATCGACCATGGAGGCCTCATCGACGAGCAGGACATCGAGCTCGAGGGGATTGTCGGCGTCGTGGCGAAAACGGTTGGCCGTCCCCCCCCGCCGCCCGAGGCAGCGGTGAATCGTGGAGGCGGTGGTGGGCACCGCGGCCTTCACGGCTTCGGAGCAATCCAGGGCGGCGAGATTTCGCTGCACCGAGCCCTGGAGGTGGGCGGCGGCCTTGCCCGTGGGCGCCACCATCTGCACCCGGGGCGGCGCTTCACCTCGGGCCAGGGCCTGCTCCACCGCAAGCGCGAGAATCTTGATCACCGTCGAAGTCTTGCCCGTCCCCGGCCCCCCGGAGATCACGAAGAAGCGCGAGCGCAGCGCGCCCTCGGCGGCCCGGCGTTGAAGGTCGGATCCCGGCTCGCTCTCCTCGCCGAAGAGGCGATCCAACCCCTCGGCAAGCACCGCTTCATCGAGGTCCGCGGCGCCCTGCCCCTCCGCGATCCGCGCGCGTAGGATCTTCGCGAGACTCTGCTCATCGTCCCAATAGCGACGGAGGTAGAGACGGCCCGAGGAGTGGAGGACCAGGGGGGCGCTCGAGGGCAGGGTCGATTCAGCCCCCGCCTGCGCCCCGGGGTCGAGGCATTCGAGCATTGCGCTGGCCGAAAGAATTTCGAACCACTCGTCGAGGGTCGGCGGCTCCCACTCAAACTCGTCCCCCTCGGTCAGGCGCGAGCCCTCGGCGACGAAGCGTCGCAGATCGAGGCAGACGTGCCCCGCCCCGACTCTCCCGCTCGCAAGGCCGGCGGCCAGGAGCGCCGCCGGATGGCTCTCCCCGGCCAATCGACCCAGGGTCCGGGCGAAGTGTTCGTCGAGGGCCGAAAGGCCGCCCGCCCCGCGAAGCTTCCCGAGATCGAGACTCAAACCGTCGCCTCCCCAAACGCATTCGACAAGTCATCGCCGAGACAGGCGGAGAGCGCCTCGATCAGGGCCCGGGGAGGACGATCGTAAAAGACCCCGCGCTCGGCCCCCGTGCCCGGAGACATTCCGCGCAGGAAGAGGTAGTAGGCCCCGCCCATGTGAGCGTCGTAGTCGTAGCCCGGCAGGCGCCGGGCCAGATGGCGGTGGAGTGCCAGGGCATAGAGATGATATTGGAGCACGTAGTCCTTCTCCGTCATGGCGGACTGCATCGCCTCCCGCCCATAATCCCCCGGCCGCTCGCCGAGCTTGTTCGATTTATAGTCGACGAGATAGAAGCGGCCGTCGTGGCGGAAGGTCAGATCGATGAAGCCGCGCAGATGCCCGCGCAACGCCGAGAAGCCGAAGGTACGAACCCTTTCCGCGTAGGCGCGGAGCCATTCGCTCTCCCCGTGTTCGGCGAAAGCCTGGGCAAGACGCGCGGCCGTCAGCGCCTCGCCGCCCTCGTGGGCAACGGGGAGCGTGAATTCCATCTCGTCCACCCGATCGGCCCGGGCCAGGCCGGCCAATTCGAAATCGGCGAGGGGCCCGCCCAGGGGCGTGGCGAGCACATCTCGAATCCCATCGGCGAGAAGGGGCGCCAACTCGGCCGCCAGACCGTGGCGCCCCAGGGCCTGACGGATTTCCTCGTCGAGGCGCCCCG
>JAPKBZ010000006.1 GCA_028823175.1 Myxococcota bacterium | reverse complement strand
CGTTCAGGCCATCATTAACCCCGTCGCGATCCGCTAGCCCCTCCACCGGAACCGGCACCGGCACCGGCACCGGCACCGAGAGCGTATTCAGATCCCCCGCGGGGGGTCATTGGGCACCTTGACATTCGCGTCCATTGAGGGAAACTAACGCTAGTTAGTTCTCTCAAATCACCCGGACCGAAGGAATCGCGTGCCCCCCAGCCCCGAAATTGCCCCCACCCCGCCCCGGCGGCGCGGCCAGGAGACCTCCGAGCATATCCTCGACGCCGCCGAGGCCTGCTTTGCTCGCAAGGGCTACGCCGGCACCACCTTGCGCAATGTCGCCGACGTCGTCGGGATCCGCATCCCCAGCCTCTACAACCATTTTGCCAACAAGGAGGCGCTCTACGCGGCCGTCCTCGAACGCGGCATGGGCCCGGTGCTGAGCGTGCTCTCCGCCTCTATGGAAGACGGCAGCGGGGACTACCCCGAGCCCAATAGCCTGATCCGCGAGATGATGATGCTGCTCGGCGATCGACCGAACCTTCCCCGCTTGGTCCAATACGAACTGCTCGCCGGAGGGCACCACCTCGCGCCCCTGCTCGAGAACTGGCTGCGCCCGGCGATCGCCCAAAGCATGAAAATATTGAAGTCCACCCCTGCGGTACGTCGCTGGGGCCCCGACCAGATGCCCTACCTGCTCGTCACGTTCTTCAACATCGTAGTCGGTCATTTCACGACGGCGAGCCTCACCGAAAGCCTGATGGGTAATAACCCGCTTTCTGCCGAGGGCCTCGCCGAGAGCAGCAAGTTCTACGGAGAACTCTTCGCCAGCTTGATCGAGGCCGAAGACTGATCCGCTTGTCCGAACCAAAACGTCCAGCGATCTTTCCCTGAATCTTTGCCGATTCATCCAAATTCTCTTGAAGGAGTGCAAACGAATGAACCCCGATATCTCCTACCTCGCGGCCCCCAGCTGGGGTCCTGAAATGACTCCCCGCCTGGCCTGGCTTCGGGACAACGCCCCGGTCTACTGGTCGGAAAAAGATCAACTCTGGGTGGTTACGCGCTTTGCCGATGTCTCCTACGTATCGAAGGATCAGTCTCTCTTCACTTCGGATCAGGGGGTTCGCCCCGCGCTGGACTCTCGGCTGGGATTGATCGACGAACCCGAACCGCGTCATGGTCACCTCAGAGCGATGATCAACCGGGGTTTCACGCCTCGCATGGTCAAAAAGCTCGAGGAAACATTTCTCGAGATCACCACCGATGCCATCGACACCATCGCCAAGAAAGGCGAGTGTGATTTCGTCGAATCCATCGCCGTTCCCCTGCCCCTGCTGCTGATTGCCGAGATGATGGGCATCCACAAGAAGGACCGAAATCGCTTCCACGCCTGGTCCGATGCCATGATTTCCGGAGACGGAAATTTCGACAACCCCGAGATCATGGCAGCGGCGGGGCAAGCCTTCGTCGAGTACTCCTCCTACCTCACCGATATTCTTGAGACCCGCCGCCGGGATCCCCAGGACGATCTGGTCAGCATTCTGGTCGGAGCGCACGACGAAGGCCTTCTCAAGACCTTCGACAATCGCGAGGCCATGAAAGAAATGGCGGGGTTTGACCAGGGAGCCCTGGCCAACGACGAACTCATCATGCTTCTCACCCTACTCATGGTGGCGGGCAACGAGACGACGCGAAACGGGATTTCCGGCGGCATGGAGTTGCTGATCGAAAACCCCGAAGAGCGCCAGAAGGTTTTGGACGACCCCGAACTTATCCCCATGGCGGTGGAGGAAATGCTGCGCCTCGTCTCGCCCGTCCACAGCTTCGGGCGAACGGTGACCGAGGAAACGGAACTGCACGGCGAAAAATTGCTAGCGGGCCAGAAGGTCCTGGTCGTCTATCCGTCGGCCAACCGAGACCCGAGGCAATTCGAAGATCCCGAGGCCTTCCGCATCGACCGAAATCCGAGCCACCTCGCATTCGGAATCGGCAGCCATTTCTGCCTCGGAGCCAATCTTGCCCGCATGGAAATGCGGGTCGCCTTCAGGGAATTGCTCGCACGCCTGCCCGACATGGAATTCAGCGAGGGCGGGCCCGTGATCGTCCCCTCTTCCCTGGTGCGGAGCTGCGCGGAGATGAAGGTCCGCTTCAGCCCCGAAGCCTAGGCCAAGAACCCGGGGGAGAAGGTGTTCTCCCTCGGGTTCGAGTTCGCCCTCAACCCATCCCGGGATGCTGGAGCGCGCCCACCAGCCGATAGCCCGCCCAGACCGACGCCAGGCCACCCAGGGTACTCAAGACGATATTCGCCCACGCGAAACCCGCTTCCCTGCCTTCGAAGAGAACGAAGGTCTCGAGCCCGAAAGCCGAGAAGGTCGTAAAGCCGCCGAGGAAGCCGGCGACCAGGGCCCACCGGTACTCCTCCCGGATCCCCACCGACCCGGCGAATAAGGCCGAGAGTGCACCAATGGCGAAGCACCCGAGCAGGTTCACGGTCAGGGTGCCCACGGGAAAATGATGGTTGGCCAGGCGCTGGGCGAAGCCCACCATCCCATAGCGAGCCAGGGTCCCCATGCCGCCGCCGAGAAAGATCAGAATCAATTTCAGCATGGGCCGCCCCTTCCCCCCCCCTGCGATCTCGGCGCCGCCTCCCCTCTAAGGGGCCGCGGCGTCGCTTCAGCCTTGCACCAACCGCGCCACGATTTCGTCGAAGGCCGAATCCGCCATGGCCACCATTTCCTCGTCGGTTCGATCCTGGATCGGGTGGGGGATATAGACAGCAGCCGGATCGGCGCCGAGCGCCCTGGCCTGACGCCGCGCACCATCCTCAAAGACATCACTGGCGATGAAGACGCCCGGGACGCCCTGCCCTTCAAGGTTCACCATGTCGTGCACACTGCACGACGTGCAGCTGCCTCAATCCGCAAGCGCTTCGACCACCGCCGCGCATTCCTCAGCGATCTGGCGGCGCACATCAGCCGGAGCCGGCTTGGTGAAAGTCGGCTTGCTGAAGCGCTTGATCCGAGCACCTCGCTCGCCGAAGAGCTCGGCCAGACGATCCATAAAAACATCGCCCCGGGCTTTGGAAATGTCGAGCAGAGCCAGATCAAGGCCCTCGAGAGTCTTGGGGCGAGGCAACCGCTCTCGAATCGGCAGCGAGCGCTCGCCCGTGGGATCGAGCACCACGAAGCCTGTCGATCCCTCGGCAATGTCCCCGGTGCTCGTCATGGTCGAATCTCCCGTAGAGTGGGCTGACTGCCAACCTCACCCGTCACCCAGCCGCCGATCATAGTGGAGAACAGGCCCGCGTCGCCCCCACAGTAGACGACCAGAATACCACCCGGGCGAAACTTCGGAAGGGCTGGCGCGGAAACACCCACAGGAACACCCTCAGCGATCCCACCCGCTCCCTGCACGAGTTCCTCGGTGGGGATCATCAGCAACTCGTGAAGCCGGTCTTTTAGCTGCTCCTTGGTCCAACCCGCCTGGCTGAACACCCGGGCATGCTCGGGCCCGACGGCAAGGACGCAGTCGAAACCCAAGACGAGTTTGGGGTGGATCAGGGTACGCAGGTTGGCTGCATACGATCGCGCCAAAGAGTCGGGCTCCCGAGACAGTTGATCAACGATGATCCGCGGCCCCTCACCCGGAAAGAGAGTCACCGTACTGACCCCGCGCTCGGCCCCCAAATCCTCGGAGAGCGGGCCCCAGGGCGAGCCTTCCTCATCCTCCGCAAAACAGAACGAGAGCTTGCCCGGATTTCCAAAAGCCGCCCGATCCACCTCGCCGGGTCGCCCGCCCCCGACATTGCGAACCACCAACTGCAGCGCACGCCCGATGGTCGCGTTTGCGCGGTTACCCTGGCCAAAGACGTTGCCCCCCGAGTTCATTCCAATCGCCCGGCGGATCGGACCGTTCACGATGATCACCGGGCCCGCGGGCATCGTCGTGGCAAGAAGCCCGTGCATATTAAAGCGCTCAGTGCAGGCCGCCTCGACCGCGGCCAGGACCACAGGCAAATACTCGGGGCGGCAACCCGCCATAACGGCATTGATCGCCACCTTTTCCACGCTGCACTCAACGAGATCTGGCGGAACGACAGCCACCACCTCGTCGGGCGCTCGGCTGGTTCCCTGAAGCATCGCAAAAACCCGGCGCTCGGTGGGCGGAACCACGGGCAACCCATCCGTCCAGCCGCGCTCGAAGGCCGCTTCCATTTCGTCTTCCAGGGGCGCGTATCGGACACGCCTCGCCTTCAGCGAATCCGAGCCAAAGCGAACGGCCAGATCCAGCGCGTTCTGGGGATCGACGGAAAGCGAGCCGCAACCGGGCCGGAAATCGGGCAGGCCCGGACCGAGATCTTTAGCGGCGGCCAGGCGTTCCCAAGCCTCCCGATCCCAGCCTACAGCCCGCTCTTTTTCCTTCCCCGCCTCCACCCGAAGCAGGGTAGGAACGGTATCGATCCCGTGACGCCAAGAAGATTCGAGCTCTGTATCGTCCTCGACCGCAAGCCCTTTCGGAAATCCAGGGTCATCCTGGGAGTAAATTGTCAGTGCGCCCACCTCGGCCAGTTGTCCGAGTACCGGAGCCACGGTTTCGCAGGTGGGGCAATCGCGCTTGACAAAGGCGACAAGTCCCGAGGGCAAGGGCGGCGGCGAATCACTCATCGAGGTGGACTCCTTCCCTGGGGCGCGCAGTATTCACGCCAGTGCTTCTCAGGATAGCGAGCCCCGGGTACCGCGCCCGGGAACGGCAACTCGGATCCGCCGCCCATGGGCGCCTCCGTCCCCCTTGGCTACGCCCGGAACTCTGGCGTAGAGTTTCTCCTAGCCCGCTGTACCCGCAGCCCCTCGAGTTCCGGAGGTACCCCCATGGCAGCCGCTTCGCCCATTCGATCAAAAGGCCTGCACCACGCCGCCTACGCGACCCGCGACCCCGAGGCAACGTATACCTTCTACAGCGAGAAACTCGGCCTGCCCCTGGTCCACACCGAGAACCATGCCCAGGGCGACGGTTATTTCCGTCACTTCTTCTTCGATCTCGGCAACGGCGAGCATTTGGCCTTTTTTCAGATCGAGGATGTCGGCGAGAAGGAGGACTACTCGACGGCGATCTCCGTAGGCGCCGGCCTGCCCGTCTGGGTCAACCACCTCGCCTTCCGCCTCGATAGCGAACCCGAACTCGAAGCCATGGTGGCCCAACTTCACGCGCGCGGAATCGATCAGATGCAGGAGGTCGACCACGGCTGGTGCCGCTCGGTCTATCTCCTCGACCCCAATGGCATCATGGTCGAATTCTGCGTCACCACCGATCCCGAAGCCTTCGCCCAAACCGAAGAAGAAGCTCTCGCGCTGCTTCGCATGCCCCCGGGCGAAATCCCCGAGGACTCGGCAAAGGAGACCTCGGTGGCCAAGCCCGCCTGAACGATTTGTCGAAGCCTTCCGCTCGAGTCGGCTTGGAATGAACCGCTTTACTTGCTGGCGGCGGCGCTTGCCCCGGCGAACGAGGAACACGGTGCACGAATACACGAGAGAATACACGAGAAAGGTTAGAACTGGCCTGATCCTGCTGGCCTTCGCCTTGCTCCTACCCTCTCCGGCCCCTGCCCACCCCCTTGCCCCCGCGCTGCTTGAGGTGAAGGCGCTGGACGGTGGCTTGGCCGAGGTGTCGTGGAAGACTTCGCGGCTGCGCCCGCGTGGCGCCGATATCCGTCCCGTGCTGCCCGAAGCCTGCCCCTCCCTCGACGACCCCACGGTCCGGGAAGATGCGAAGAGCGTGACCCTGCTCTGGACGATTCAGTGCCCGGAGGCAACCGGCCTGGTGGGCCAGAGCCTGGCGGTCGCCGGTCTCGAGGCGACACGGATCGATGTTCTGGTCCGAGTCATCCTGCCCGATGGCCGGGTGGTCAGCACTGTGCTGCGGGCAGGCGACTCGGTATTCCTGATTCCCGACCGGGCCAAGAAGAGCGAAGTCATATCGTCCTACACCAGCCTTGGCTTCGAACATATTCTGAGCGGGCCAGACCATCTCCTCTTCGTTCTCGGCCTGATCCTTCTGGTCGTCGGCGTGCGCCCTCTGGTCAAGACAGTCACGGCCTTCACCGTGGGGCACAGCATCACCCTCTCCATCGTCGCGCTGGGCTTTGTCCGGGTCCCCTCCTCCCTGATCGAGGTCCTGATCGCGGCCAGCGTGCTGCTCCTAGCCGTCGAATTGACGACGCGAAACCCCGACCGGCCGAGCCTATTACGCCGCAAACCCTGGCTGGTCGCCCTCGTATTCGGCCTGCTCCATGGGATGGGGTTCGCCGGCGCCCTAGCCGAAATCGGTCTTCCCGACGACGAGATTCCCCTCGCGCTCTTCGCCTTCAATGTCGGGATCGAGCTCGGCCAACTGGCCTTCGTCGCCGTCATCCTCGCCGGAGAGGCACTCTTGCGCGGCCCCATCGAGCGCGCACCGATTTGGCTTCGGCGACTTCCGGCCTACACCATTGGAAGCTTGGCCGTCTACTGGGTTCTGGAGCGGACGGCGGCGATCCTCTAGAGCCCCGCGGCGGGTCCCGAGTCGCCACCTTCGCTCGCCGAAGAGCTCTCGTCTTTCAAGCGCATACCCTTCGCAGAATCGTGCCGGGTAAACAGTTCAGCCCCGACAAGTCGTCACGAAAGCCAACGGCCGAGACTCGTCCCCCAGAGAAACTGGATGAATTTCTGTAGCCCGGCATCCGATTTTACGCTGTAGGGATAGCGCCCTTCGGACATTTTCCCCCCGCGTCGATCGACGAGGATCGGTTCGGCGTGGCAATAGCCTCGCAATCCTGTCTCGCCGTTCACTTGACCGATTCCGCTCGCCTTGCGGCCGCCGAAAGGCGCTTCCTGAACCCCGTAGGTCATCGTCATATCGTTGACGCAGATGCTCCCCGAATCCATACGCTGGGCGATGCGAACTCCCTTGGCGTTATCCCGGGTCCAGACGCTCCCACCGAGCCCGTAGTCACTGTCGTTGGCCCGCTCGATGGCTTCCTCCTCGTTGGCCACCCGCATGATCGGCAGAATTGGGCCAAAAGTCTCCTCCCGCATGAGTTGCATGGTGTGATCCACATCCACCACGACGGTCGGCTCGTAGAAGAGGCCCTCCAAATCAGGGTTTCTGCGCCCCCCGGCCAGGATCCGTGCCCCCCGGCTGCGCGCATCAGCCATATGCTCCTCGATGATTTCCAGCTGACGCGGCCAAAAAATAGCGCCCACATCGAATTCACCCTCTGCCCCCTGGCGCAATTGAGCGACGCGCTCGACGACTTTTTCGGTGAAGGCATCAGCAACGGACTCGACGACATAAACGCGCTCTGTCCCGCAGCAGTATTGGCCTGTATTCATAAAGGCCCCCGCCACGGCTCCCGCTGCCGCGTAATCGATATTGGCATCGTCGCAGACGATCATGGCGTCCTTGCCCCCGAGCTCCAGGGTGCAGGGAATCAACTGCTCGGCGCAGGCTACCGCCACCTTGCGCCCCGTTTCGACGCTGCCGGTGAAGGCCACCTTGTCCACGCCAGCCCGGCAAAGGGCTGCGCCGGTTTCCCCATCCCCGGTCAGAACCTGGAGGACATCCTCGGGCAAGCCTGCTTCGGCAAAGATTTCTCCGACCAGCAAGCCGGAGAAAGGCGTGACCTCCGAGGGCTTCAGGACCGCGGTATTGCCCGCCATCAGAGCCTGGATCACGGGATTCATCGCGAGCACGAAAGGACCATTCCAGGGGCTGATCACTCCGACCACGCCCAGGGGCCGGTGCACAATCCGCAGGCGTTTCATGAATCGGGTCAGACCGTGAAGCTTCTTCTTCTCGCTCTTGAGGATCGCCGCGGCATTCTTGGCGTAGTAGTTGAGCGCATCCCCCACCGCAAAGATTTCCATCTGCAAGGCTTCAGTGCGAGGCTTGCCTGTCTCCTGGATAACCGTCTTCAGAACATCTTCCTGGCGTGCCAGCAATACGTCGAGTGCACGGTACATAAAACGAGCGCGTTCCGAGATGGGAAGCGCGGCCCAGTCGACCTGGGCCTTGCGGGCGCGAGCCACTGCGGAATCGACATCGGCCGCTGTGTGGATTTCGATTTCGCCGATCGGCTCCAGGGTCGCCGGGCTTGCAAGAGCGAGGCGGCGGCGTCCGGATGCACCGGAATCCAGGGGGGTCAGAATGGCCATGGGGGGGTCTCCTCGGCAGGGGTCTTCCAGAGCCTACACAAAAGCCAGACCCTGGCGACCCGCAATATCTCTCGTCGGTCCTCGAGGCTCGGGTCATTTCCACCCGGGGAGAAGCTACACTGGTGTCTCCCTCAAGCCCGCAAGGAACCCCATGATCGGCGCAAGTCAATCGGCATTATCGAAAAGGCGGGTGCTGGAGATCGCCGATGCCAGCGGTGCCTATTGCGGCAAGTTGCTGGCGGATATGGGAGCCGACGTCATCAAGCTGGAAGCGCCTGGAGGCGCCCCCGAACGCTCGATCCCCCCTTTCCTCGAGGGGGTCCCGGGTGACGATCGCAGCCTGCACTTCCTCTACATGAATACGAGCAAGCGCGGGATCACCCTGGATATCCACCATCCCGAGGGCCGCGCCCTATTCAGGGAGCTCGCGAAGACCGCCGACCTCATCGTCGAAACCCTGCCCGTGGGCTATCTCGAGGCTCTCGGGATTGGCTTCCCCACTCTGTCCGCCGAGAACCCGGAACTGGTTCTGACCTCCATCACCGGGTTCGGGCAAAACGGGCCGCGAGCGAGTTGGAAGTCGTCGGATCTCGTGGCGGGGGCGGTCGGCGGGCCCCTCTTCGTCACCGGCGATGCCGAAGCGCCCCCGGTCGCCCTGGCCGGGGAACAGAATTTCCTCATGGCCTCGACCTGCGCAGCGTCGAGCAGCCTGATCGCCTTGCTCTCTGCGCGCCGCACGGGCCGAGGTCAGCACGTGGACATCTCGCTCCAGGAAACCACCCTGGCCGTTTCCCATATCTCCGGAGTCGGGAAATGGCTGGACGACGGGATCATCCCCCGGCGCGTCGGGACCGCTCTCACCGCCTCTGTGCCGTCGGGCGCCTATCCGTGCCAGGACGGAAGGATCTACCTGATGGTGAATCGTCCGGCACACTGGCAAGCCCTGGCCCAGTGGATCCACGAAGAAACCGGTAACGAGGAAGTACTCGACCCACTCTTCGAGGGACCCTCGTCCAAGCGAATCGAATACCGCGAGCTTCTGGATCTCTTCATCTCGGAATTGACGGCCCTGTATACCGTCGAGGCGATCTTTCACGAGGGCCAGAGGCGTCATATCGCTTTCACTCCCCTGCAAACCACCGCCGAAACCGCCGCCGACCCGCATCTTGCCGCGCGCGATTATTTCATCGAGGTAGATCACCCGAAGACCGGCAAGCTCCGCTATCCCGGCGCCCCCTTTCGCCCCGAAATCACGCCCTGGAAGATCTCGCGCCCAGCACCAGGGGTCGGTCAACACAATGACGAGATTTTCTCACAGGAACTGGGCATCTCGGACAGCCAGCTTCGATCCCTGGCCGATGCGGGGGTCATCTAGGGCGTATGGATACTCAGGCAATGGCAGGCTTGAAGGTCGTGGAGTTCACCCAGGGGATGGCGGGCCCCTGGATTGGCCGCATGCTCGCCTGGTGCGGCGCTGAGGTCATCCGCATCGAATCCCACCAGGTTCCGGGGGTTGTCCGCCTCTATATCCCTCCTCGCTCGGTAGAGCGCGTCATCGAACCCGAGATGTCTCCGTGGTTTACCGACTGGGATGCGGGAAAGCTCTTCGTCGCCCTCAATCTCAAAACGGCGGGCGGTACTGATCTCGCCCTGAAGCTCGTCGGCCGCAGCGATGTCGTCGTCGAAAACAATCGCTTCGGCGTGATGGACAATCTCGGACTCGGCTGGGAAACGCTCCATGCCAGCAACGAAAAACTCATCGCCATCAGCAGTAGCGGCTTTGGGGACACCGGAGTGCATCCCGGCTATGTGAGCTGGGGCCCCAATATCGAAGCCATGTCCGGCATGGCCTGGTTGGGGGGCTTCCCCGAGGCCGAAGGCGCGATGACCCAATATGCCTACCCCGATTCTCTATCCGCTCTCCACGGCCTCTTCGCGGTCCTCTGTGCCCTGGAGCACCGCGAGCAAACCGGGCAGGGGCAGCGCATCTCTCTCTCCCAACTCGAAACCACCGTTGCGATGATCGGACCCGAGATGATGGACCAAATGGCCCACCAGCAACCCCCGCCCCGCATGGGAAATCGCTCGAGCTACCGGGCTCCCCAGGGCTGCTACCGCTGCGCGGGCGAGGACCAGCACTGCGTGGTCTCGGTCGCGACGCAACACGAGTGGGCCGCCCTGTGCCAGGTGATCGGGCGCCCGACCTGGGCGGACGATCCCCGCTTCGCGAATAGCGACGCCCGGCAAGCGGAGGCGGATGCCATCGACGCGGCCATCGGGGAGTGGACCCTCGGCCTCTCTCCCCAGAACGCTGTCGAATCGCTGCAGGCCGCCGGAGTCCCGGCGGGCGTCGTGCAGAACACCGAGGACCAATACATGCGCGATCCACACCTCGCCGAGCGCGGCTATTTCGAAACCATCCCCCACCTCAAGCGGGGCGAAGTCGTGGCACCCGGAATCCCTCTCGGCCTTCAGGGCACCCCGGGGCACACAACCCGGGCCGGCGCGGCCATGGGGGAGGACAACGAGTCCGTTTTCCGCGAACTGCTCGATCTCTCCGCCGACGAGTACGATGCCTACGTCGAAGCGGGTGCCATCGAATTGCCCGCCTCAACCGCTTGAAAGACCTCAAAGCTCGACTCGATCGCTCACGTCCGAAACCGAAAAAGGGACGACGGTGACAACTACAAACTACGATTTTCAATTGATCGATGTGATTGTCGAGGCGGGAGTCGCATGGGCGACCGTCAACAACCCCCCGGTCAACGTGATCACCCTGGAACTCTTTTCCGAACTCACGCGTTTGGGTAAAATCGTGCAGGCTGACGAAGACGCCCGAGTGCTCGTTCTCAAGAGCGCCAACCCCGACTTCTTCCTCGCCCACTTCGATGTCGGTGCGATCCTCCAATTCCCTACCGAAAAAGAGGCCGTGCGGTCGCCGAAGAACTCCTTTCACCAGATGTGCGAATGCTTCCGACTGATGGACAAGGTCACAGTGGCCCAGATCGAAGGGCGCGTAGGGGGCGGCGGAAGCGAACTCGCCTCGGCCTTCGACATGCGTTTCGGGGTCCTCGAGAAAACCATTATCTGCCAGATGGAGGTCCCCCTTGGCATCCTCCCAGGCGGTGGCGGTACCCAACGCCTGCCCCGCATGCTCGGTCGGGGACGGGCCCTGGAAGTCATTCTCGGCGGAAACGACCTCGACGCGGAGACCGCGGAAAAGTGGGGTTACCTCAACCGTGCCCTACCCGCTGAAGAAATCGGCCCCTTCGTAGACGATCTGGCCCGACGGATCGCCCGCCACCCCCCGGAAGCCGTTCGACTCGCCAAGCAAGCGGTCAACGCCGCCGACCAACCTCTAGCCGAGGGCCTGATCGAAGAGGACTACCTCTTCCAGGTACTCCTGCGCACCCCCGAGGCGCCCGCCGCCATGAAGCGCTTCATGGAGCGTGGCGGCCAGACTCCGGAGGTCGAGTCCCGGGTGGCCGAACTCGTCGAAGGCATCCTGGAAGACTGAGCGGGGCCGCGCATCTTGTGATCCGTGTCCGGCTCGGCTAATTGCTCCCCATGGCCGAGGACGGGAGCAATCGGGAATTCAGCCCCAATGAAAAGCGCATCGTGCACTTCACGGGCTTCGCCCACGCGGCCACCCATTACGTGGAACTCATCTACCCCACCCTGGCCGTCGGCATGGTCGCGCAAATGCCCGGAGTCGCCTCCATCGAGGAGGCACTCTCCTGGAGTTTTGGTGCTTACCTGCTCTTCGGGTTAGGGGCCCTGCCCGCGGGCATCGCGGCGGATCGATGGGGAGGACGACGCGTCATCTTAGTGGGCCTGGTGGTGGCGGGGGTATCGGCCTGTCTGGCCGCCGGCACCGAACCGGGCTGGACCTTGGCTCTCGCTCTTTGCGGAATCGGGACCGGCGCGAGTCTCTATCACCCCGCCGGCACCGGGCTTCTTTCCCGGGCAGTCGCCTCCCGGGGTCGCGCTCTAGGAATCAACGGCGTCTACGGTAATGTCGGCATTGCACTTTCACCCCTCATCACCTCCCTGCTCGTAGAGAGCCTCGGCTGGCGCGAGACCTTTGCGGTGACCGGGGGGGTGATCCTGTTGGCCACCCTGGTTTTCAGTCGGGTTAAGATCGTCGAGCCGGGTCGCGCCGAGCGCCCCGACCCGGATGAAACCGCGACTGCCCAGCCCCGGGATTCCAGGGCCATCGTCGCCTTCGTGCTTCTCTGCATCGCGGCCACCCTCGGCGGCTTCGCGTATCGCGGAAACACGGTGGCCCAGCCCGCTCTCTTCGCCCAGGATATTTCCTTCATGGGCTACGGGTTCGCGGCCTCCACCGCCATGCTCCTGGGGACCGTCGGACAATACGTCGGTGGCCGAATTGCCGATCGTATGGATCTGCGCGTGGCCTACCTCGCCTATCACGTGGCGAGCCTACCCGCCCTCGTCCTGATCGCCTCAACAACCCAGTGGCCTCTCTTGGTGGCCTCCTCGATCTACGCTTTCTTCGCCCTGGGAATGCAGCCCATCGAGAACAGCCTCTTCGCCGTACTCACCCCAGAGCGCTGGCGCTCGACGGCCTACGGGCTCAAATTCGTACTGACCTTCGGAGTCGGCTCCAGCGCGGTCTGGATGGTACGATCCGTGGCCGAAAGCCAGGGCTGGCACGCGGTCTACGGCGTACTGACCTGGGTAGTAGTGGCCCTCATCGGCTCCGTGGTGGGGCTCTGCTTCGCCACCCGGGGACGGGAAACTCGAAACGCCTGAAGCCCGAGTCACGGGCTCAATCGTCGAGGGACTCCGCCACGAGTTCCGCAATATCGGCCACGCGCACTTCGCCCTCGGGATCCAGAGCACTGCTGGCGTCCGAAAACATCTGCATACAGAAGGGGCACGAGAGCGCGGCCGTCTTGGCCCCGCAGCCCTGAATCTGTTCAAATCGGTCTTGATTGATGCGTTTCTCGGGCTTGTCGTCCATCCACGCGTACCCGCCCCCTGAGCCGCAGCAATGGGATTTCGAACGGTTCTTTTCCATCTCCACCAATGCGCCGGGCTTCGAGACACTCTCCACAACCGCACGGGGAGCCTCATAGACCTCGTTATGACGGCCGAGATAGCACGGGTCGTGATAGGTCACGCTATCGAGATTGCTCTTCGTCTTCAGCCGCCCTTCGTGGAGCAACTCTTCGATGAGTTCGCTGTGGTGGACAACCTCGAGGTCACCGCCGTAATCGGGGTATTCATTCTTCAGCGTGTTAAAACAATGGGGACAAGTCGTCACCACTTTCTTGATCCCATAGCGCTCGAAGGTCTCGATATTTTCCTTCGTGCACACCTGATAAGTGAGTTCACCGCCGACTCGCCGGGCCGGGTCCCCGCTGCAGACCTCCTCGGCCCCCAGCAAACCAAAATCGACACCCGCCGCATCGAGGACCTTGACCATGGCCCGACTGACCT
This sequence comes from Myxococcota bacterium, assembly GCA_028823175.1. GTDB lineage: Bacteria > Myxococcota_A > UBA9160 > UBA9160 > UBA4427 > JAZXM01. Next base: position 75,807 of record JAPKBZ010000006.1, on the reverse strand, counting down.
CAATATTCCGATCCACCATGGATCCGGCACACCCCACCCAGAAGAGGGTGTCGGCCTTGTCGCCGCGACCGAAGACCTTGACGTCCAAATCCTCGAACCACTCCTCGCGATCCTTAGAGACCCCTGCGAAGGGGTGCATCCGGTCATCCATATTCTTCAGGAAGGCCTGGGCCTCTTCGCCCATTTTCGACTCGGTCATCACCAGATGACGCCGCATATCGATGATCTTGGGAACGTGCTCGATATACATGGGGCACTCACGCATGCAGGCACCACAGGTACGACAGCCCCAAAGCTCATCTTCGAGGACGGCGGGGGCGCTCTCGCCCTGGCCATCGCCGATCAGGGAAGGCTGCCCCTCAGAACTGCCATTCGCGAGCAGGTTGGGAGCCACTTGGCCCAAGTACCCGTGCATGTCCTGGATGAGCTTGCGTGGACTCAGGGGCGAACCACTGATCGTCGCCGGGCAGACCGATTCGCAGCGCCCGCAATTCACGCAGGCGTCCAGATCCATCAAGCCTTTCCAACTGAACTGCTCAATTTCACCGATTCCGAGTCTGTCTAGCGCGTCTTCATCCTCATCGAGCATTTGGTCGATATCGGGATGCGAGAGTTTTCCCATCGGCTCCAAGTTGCGAAGAAAAATATTTCCCGCACCGTAGAGAACGTGGGTAAATTTCCCGTAGACAAAATAGGCAATGAATCCAAAAGCAGTCACCGCGTGAAACCACCACAGCCAGCGATGAAGATCGAGCAACGTGGCTGGATCGACTCCTCGCAGAGCCAGGGCGATCACGTAGCCGACCGGTGACCAGCGGGCGAGCTCGGGCGCGGAATCCAACTCCGTCGCCTCGATCCGAATTCCCTCGACGAGAAAGCCCTGGATGAAAATCAGCAAGAGGAGACCCAGGGCGATCCAGTCATCCATGGCCGAGTGCAGGCGCTCGGGCCGAACGATCATTCTCCAATAGAGCGCCATCAGGAGACCGACGAGTCCCATAAGACCAGCGAGATCGGCGAAGAGCGAGAAACCGAGATAAAAAGGACCGGCAATGAAGTGAATGCCGGTCCACTCCTGAATGGCAATCATCGTCGTGGCCAGGAAAGCGCCGAGGAAGCCGTAGAAAATGAGCAGATGCGCCACGCCTGGAAAGGGATCTCGCAGGTGGCGGCGCTGGCCAAAGATCTCGATGAGCGTGCCTCGAAGGCGCTCGCCCAAGCGGTCGTTTCGCTGTTCCGGGGTGCCCTTGCGCCAGAGTTGAATGCGCTGCCACGCACCGCGAAGCAGGATCAAAACAGCGACCGAGGCCAGGGCGTAGATCGCCGGGCCCCAAACTATATTCCAGTAGATCTCGCGGGTGAGTTCCATTTGGCCAACTGCAAACTACCAAGCCCACGGCGTTGGTTGCAACCTCCCCGGCCGCTATACTGCTACTCCGAGGAAAATGGGTCCCATCCTCCCGCCCTCGAATCCGCGAGGCGGGCGACCAAAAAGACTTCAGCGGTACTGCGCTTGTCCGGCCAGACCGCCCCAAAAGGTCGAAATCCGTACAAAAAGAAGGGTCCGACGGCTGGAAGAGGTCCGGCGAGTTCGCGATACACTCCGGGCTTCCATTACCGGATCTCGCGAAGGTTCGAATCTAGGCCGGCCCCTTGCCCTTTTCGGCCAATGCACCGAACGATAGATCGAAAGGAATCCCCGTGGCCATCGAAATCACAGAACAGATGACCGTCGAGGCCCCCATGGACGTTGCCTGGGCCTTCCTGACCGATGTACGCCGAGTGGCTAGCTGCATGCCCGGCGCGGAAATCGTCGAGGAAATCGACGAAAAAACCTATCTCGGGAAAGCTAAGGTCAAACTCGGAGCCATCACGACCTCCTATAAGGGCCAGGTCGTTTTTTCCGAGGTCGACTCCAATAGCCGAACCATGAAGCTGAGCGGCGAGGGGCGAGAGACCGGCGGAGGCACCGCCAAGGGCAGCCTCGACGTACAGCTCGCCGAGGCACCCGGCGGCGGCACGGAGATGAGATTCGACGTGAGGGTTGATCTGACGGGAAAGGTCATGCAGATGGGGCGCGGCATGATCAAGGGCGTATCCGCTCAGCTTTTCAAGCAATTCTCGGCGAACGCCCAGGCCCAGATAGCCGCGGCGGTCGCCGATAGCCCGGCGCCTGCACCCGTGGCCCAAGACGAAGCCCTTGCCGTGGGCTCGCTGCTCGGCCGGACCCTCTTGCAGATGATCGTTGACTTCTTCCGGCGCCTCTTCGGAAGATCCTCGGGCTGAAGAATCAGGAGAGCTTAAGATGTCCAAGGGCGCCCTAGATGGAATCAAGGTCATCGAGCTCGGCGAGAGTGTTTCGGCGCCCTATTGCGGCAAGCTCTTCGCCGATTACGGAGCCGACGTAATCAAGGTTGAACCGGGCCCGGCGGGCGACCGCTCCCGGTCCTGGGGGCCCTTCCCCGGCGACAAACCCGACCCCGAAAAAAGCGGTCTCTTCCACTTTCTGAATACCAATAAGCGCTCCATCGACCTCGACCTCGAAGCGAGTTCGGGACGCGAAACCTTCATCGACTTGGTGCGGTCTGCCGACGTCTTGATCGAAAATATGACACCGGCCTGGAAACGCGAGCGCGAACTCGACTGGTCCGAGCTCAAGGAACTCAACCCCCAGCTCGTGATGATTTCGATCACGCCCTTCGGCCAAACCGGCCCGTACGCGGACTGGCGAGCCTATGATCTCAACGCCTACCACCTCACCGGAGCCAGCAATCGCTACTGCGGTCGCCCTGGCGAGATGCCTCTGGAGCACGGCACCTTCGCAGCCGATTTCTTTGGGGCTGTAAGCGCCGCCGCCTGGGGACTGGCCGCCACCCTTGGCCGGGAAAATGTCGGGGGCGGACAGCAAGTAGACGTATCCTGCGCCGAGGCCATCGCAGCGGCCTTCGTCGGTGGCCAGAATATCGGTGGGTTCGCCCAGGATGGGACCTTCGACAAGCGTACCGGCGTCGGCATGCCTCTGGCTGCACCCGCCAGCATCGTCCCGTGCAAGGACGGCCACGTCTGGATGCTCGCCCTGGAGCCGGGGCAGTGGAACGGCCTGCGTAAAGTCATGGGCGATCCCGAATGGATGCGACTCGAGATGTTTCAGGACATGTTCGCCCGGGGAGAGAACGCCGACCTGATCTATTCCATGGTCCAGGAGTGGAGCGCCGAGCACACCAAAATGGACATCATGGACCGCTGTCAGGCGGCGGGTTGCCCGATTACCGCTGTGTTCACCGTGGCCGAAGCCGCCGAGCACCCCCACCTCAAGGAGCGTGGTTATATCATCGAGCTCGAGCACGCGCGCCTTGGTCGCTACCGAACCCTGGGCGCCCCATTCAAGCTCTCCGAGACCCCGGGAGGGCCGGAGCGACCCGCCCCGCTCCTTGGAGAGCACCGGGATGAAATCCTCAAGGAGCTCTCGAGCGCGAAGGCCATGGCCTCGCCCGCTTCCGGAAGCGAGAGCCGGCTGCCTCTGGAAGGGATCAAGGTCGCCAATTTCGGATGGGTCTGGGCCGGTCCCGTCACCGGGCAAACCCTCGGTTTCCTCGGCGCGGACGTGCTCAAAATCGAATCTTATGCCCGGGTCGACATGACACGAACCCTGCCCCCCTTCGCCGGAGGGGAGCGAGATCCGAATCGAAGCCTCTCCAATAATGCCTGCTGGGCCGGCAACGGAAGCGTCAGCATCAACCTGAAGCAGGAAGGTGCCCGAGAACTCGCCCTCCAACTCATCGCCGAGTGCGACGTCGTCGTCGAAAATTTTGGACCGGGTGTGATGGAACGCTTGGGGCTCGGCTACGAGGAACTCAAGAAGGTCAAGGAGGACGTCATTATGTTCTCCATGCCAGCAGCGGGACTCTACGGCCCCCTGAAGAATGTCCGCACATACGGACTCAGCCTCACGTCGACCACCGGACTCGACAGCCTCGTGGGCTACGAAGAGGGCGACATTCTCCCCGTCGAAAACGCCTTTTCCGATCCCTACAACGGGATCTTCGGCGCCTTTGCGATCCTCACCGCCCTCGCCCATCGGCGGCGAACGGGCCAGGGGCAACTAATCGATTTCTCCCAGCAAGAAGCCGTGATGCAGATGGTTGGGCCCGCCTTCAGCGATTACGCGCTCAATCAGCGCGTCGCCGGTCCTCTGGGAAACCGACACCCCCTCGCCATGGCAGCCCCCCACGGCGTTTTCCCCTGCGCAGGCGACGACCGCTGGATCAGCATCGTGGCCCAGGAGGAGTCCGAGTGGTCGGGCCTCGTTTCCGCCATGGGCGAGCCGGAATGGGCTTCCCGGGATGACTTCGTCGATCTCGAGTCGAGACTCGCCAATATCAAGGCCCTCCATGCCAAGATTGGCGAGTGGACGGCAGGCTTCGACGACCGGGAACTGGCCGAAACCCTGCAGGCTGCCGGCGTCGCCGCGGCCCCGGTATTGGGCGTCGATGACCTCCTCGACGACCCGCATTATAAAGCCAGGCAGACATTCATCGAGGTCGATCACCCGCTCGGATACCGGGAGACGATCTACAACGCCTACGTAAAGCTGAGCCGAAGCGAGCCCCGGGTCTTTCCCGGCCCGTCGATCGGACAGGATAATGATCGCGTTTTCCTCGAATTGCTGGGGCTGGACGAAGCCGAATACCAGACCTTCAAGGAAAACAAGGTCATCTACTGACAAGCGAGCACCCGCTCGTCCAAGGAAACCTCGTGAGCGAAATCGACAAAACCATCGCACGCATCGCTAGCTATCGTGACCAACTCGAGAAGGCGCCCGGCACCTGGCCCGCCAAGCGCGAATTGGCCCGCTCGGTTCGCCAACTCATGGACTGCCTGTGCGCGACGGATGCCCCGGAAGAGGAACTCCTCGCCATCGCGGACCAGGTTCGCGTCAGCGCCGAGCGCTTCCAGACTCAACCGCGCATGACCGAGCTTCCGGGAGTCGCCGAGGGTTCACTCGCCGGAGGCATGGAAATGTTCATGGACCGAAGCCCCATCGTGGGCCGCTCGAATCCCCTGGCGCCGCCCGTGACGCTCGACCCAGATCACCACGCCAAGATCGTCCGGGGTGAGGTCTTCTTCGGTCGGGCCTACGAGGGCGCGCCCGGCTGCGTCCACGGTGGCTTCGTGGCCGCGGTCTTCGATGAAGCCCTGGGCATGGCGTGCGTTTTCTCCAGCATGCCGGGCATGACGGGAGAGATCACTATCCGCTACCTCAAGCCCACGCCTCTGGAGGTTCCCCTCAGGCTCGAAGCCCGCTTCGACCGCCAGGACGGGCGAAAGATCTACAACTCCGGGGAACTCTATGCGGGAGATCTATTGGTCGCGAAATCCCACGGCGTCTTCATCTCGATTCCGCGCGAAAAATTCGAGGCGTTGCGCCAGGCCCAATTGGAACGTAAAGGCCAGAGCGAAGCCTAGCTCCGAGGGCTCATAAAGAGCCCGACGGTCTCGAGTCCGTCGTCCCCCCAGCGAGCCTTGTAATCGGAGTAGGAGCCCAGGTCGTAGCTCCGCACCCCGGAAGCCGCGAGTTGGCTGAGCGCCTCGTATTGCAGCACGTTGCCGAGGCCCAGGTGCGCGAAGGCGTGATCGAAACTGAATTGGAGGCCCCTGAAATGATCGCCCACCTGGCCTCCGTGGAGATAGCCGATCACCACACCGTCCCGCTCTGCCAGGAGCAGACGAAGCCTCCCTTCCTCGGATAGCCGGGGCCAGAGTTGGAGATAGAAAGCCAACATCGGCCCCTCCCCTGCGCCTTCGCCGCGAATGCCCTTCCAGCTTCGGGACTCTACGTCGAGGACCGTACGAAAATGAGCCTCAGTGGGCTCTCCCGCCTCGACTTCGATCCAGCGAAACTCGACGGATTCATTCTGGGTTCGGCGCCGGGCGGAACGTAGATTCCTGCGAAAGCTGGCACTTCGACAGGCGAGCCAGCCAGCGAGACCGTCTTCCAGGGAAATCTCGAAACGCTTGGTGGCCGAGACCAGACGAAAATTGAAAACCGGCGCGAGGGGCTCGACGATCGCCGACAGGCGGTCGCGATCCCCTGGGATGCCGAGCAAGATCGTCGGACGAGGCCGATCCAAGAGCCAGCGCGCGAGGAGCGCGCCGGATTCGGGACCGATCAAGGGCGCGCCAAAACCCCACATATTCTCCAGGGGTTCGAGGAGTCCATCGGCCCTTTCGGCCAAGACCGCCATGGACTGGCCGTCTCGCCCCAGCCAGAGATCCCGCTCGGGATCGAAGGCCTGGTGAAACGAGTGCTGCCAAGCGCTGCGCGCGCAGAAGCGATCCACACCGGCATCCGCTTCCGCCATGGCATCCCAATCCCTGGAAAGCGCCTCGAGTTCGCTGGTGGAGACCCGCTGCATCAAATCCCGTTCTCGGACGCGGGAGCCCCCGCGCGTTGCTGGCATGAAGACCGCGGGACTCGCTAGCCTTTCCCGGCTTGGACGATCCCCACGCCCACGATTGGCCCTATTTCTGCGAAGAGAATGCCTGGCACCGCTGTGCGGGTCCCCTGGGCCAACTCGACGGTGCCAGCGTAGTCTTCATTTCGAATGCTGCACGTAGCGTCGCCCTCTGGCAACAGAAAACCTCACCGGATCCGGAGCAAGCGGTCCTCTGGGACTACCATGTCATCTTCCTGGCCCGCAGGGATGGGATCTACTTGGCCTGGGATCCGGACTCGACCCTGACCTTGCCCACCCCGGCCTCGCACTACCTCGAAGCCTCACTGCCCTCCCTACCCGCCGCGTGGGAAACCCACGCCCCGCGCTTCCGTTGGCTTCCCGCCGCACTCTATCTGCGCGAATTGAAGAGCGATCGCAGGCATATGCGCGCCGCCGGGGGAGGATGGCTGCAGCCTCCGCCCCCCGGACCCTGCATCGGAGAGGGCAGCAACCTCATGCGCTTCGTCGATACCCAAAGCGAATACCTGGGGGAATTGTTGGACCTCCCGGCGCTCCGCAAACGTCTCGTTCCGCCGACGCTTCCTTAGAACCCGGACGCAGCAACCCGCTGCACCCCGGCCCCGCACCGCTTCGCCTAGCCTCGCGGCTGTCTGGGCAGCAGTCCCGCAACCCGACGAGGAAATTTCCCTTGGCCGCCTCCCCCGCGCCTCACGCCACCGTAGCGACGTCCAACCTGCAGGCCTTCGACCGCCCGTTGACCTTTCAGCGTCTCCCCCTCTGTCCGGAGATCGGGCTCTGGCTTCTGGACGCGGACCTCGATCTCGAGGCGAGTTGCCGGGGTCTCGAGCGACTCGAAGCCCCGCCCTTCTGGGCCTTTTGCTGGGGCAGCGGTCAGGCCATGGCCCGCTTCATTCTCGACCATCCCGAAAGGTTCCGGGGCAAGCGCATCGTCGATTTCGGGACCGGGTCGGGAGTGGCCGCCATCGCCGCCGCCCTGGCCGGAGCCGCTCGGGTCGATGCCGTGGACGTGGACCCCCAGGCCCGGCGAGCCACCGCTCTCAATGCCCAGAGTAACCGGGTAGAGATTGCCACCCACCCTCGCCTGCCCAAGGATTGGGACCTGCTCGTGGCCAGCGACATCCTCTACGAGCCCCAGCCTCTGGATCGTCTTCGACCCCTGGTGAGGGAGGGTAGACCGATCCTGCTCAGCGACCCGGAACGCCCATCCTCACCGCGCCTCGGCCTGCCCTCGCTCGCGCGCTACGCCGTGCGTACGCTCCCGGACGTGGATTCCCCCGCCTGCTCTGCCGCGATCTTCGAGTTCGGGCCCGAAAATCTGACCCGCGTCTAGCGCCCCTTGAATTCCGCCGGCCGCTTCTCGGCGAAGGCCGCCGGTCCTTCCTTGGCATCTTCGGAATTGAGCACCTTCTGACCGAGGGCCTTCTCGAGCACGAAGCCGCTCTCGAGTTCGAGGCTCCGAACGGCGATCTCCTTGGCAGTTCGCATGGCGAGGGGGCCGTTCCTGCACATCTTCTGGGCCCAATCGAGGGCGGTTTCCATCAACTGGTCCGCCGGAACCACCTCGTTGATCAGGCCCATCTCGTAGGCCCGCTGGGCATCGATATTCTTGCCCGTGAGAAGGAGTTGCATCGCCATCGCCCAGGGGATTTGGCGAGGGAGACGGATATGCGTGCCGCCGAGAGGCACTAGCCCCCAACGAACCTCACCCAACCCGAAGGTCGCGTGCTCCGAGGCGATCCGTAGATCCGTCCCCAGGAGCATTTCCATTCCCCCGGCGATACAAAAACCGTTGACGGCACAAATGATCGGCTTGTAGACGTCAGAGAACTGGCGCTTCGTCCAATCCGCGAAACCGAGTTGATCGCCCGAGGTCAGCAGCGGGGCGGCTTCCTTGAGATCCAGGCCCGATGAGAACGCACGCTCCCCAGTGGCGGTCAGGATCCCCACCCAGAGTTCCGGATCGTCGTCGAAAGCCTTAAAGGCCTCCTCTATGCCGAGCAGCATATCCGCGGTCAGCGAGTTCAGGGCGTCCGGGCGGTCAATCGTGATGACAGCGACGTGATCTTTCTTCTCGAAGACAATCTCTTTGGGTAAGGCCAAGTCAGACTCCAATCTCTTCTTCTAGCTGGCGATTTTAATCCACGCTCTCGCGATGCTTCTTAACCGGTCACTCGACGGAAAATCGGCAGGCTTATTTCGTCGGTCACGGCTTCAAAATCGACCTGAACCGGCATTCCGATCTCGAGTTCTCCGGGCTCCACATCGGCCACTCGGCTGAGCACGCGAACGCCCTCTTCCATCTCCACCACGCTGACCGCGTAGGGGACGGAATCGTCGAACGCCGGATGCAGCGCACGGCCCACCACCGTATAGGTGAAGACCTCGCCCTTCCCGCTCGAGAGCGTCCATGTCCACTCCCAACTTCCGCATTCAGCGCAGAGTTCGCGAGGCACGTGCCGCCACGCCCCACAGCCATCGCAGCGTTGAAATCGCAGTTCGCCTTCCTTGCAGAAGCCGTAGAAATCAGCGCTATGCCCCTCAAGGACAGGCAGGGGCAAGCTGTATTCAGTCATCGAATTCTCTCCTCAGCGCGCCAAGAGGGCAATGCTGCCGTCTCCGAAATCGCCCCAACCCGTAACGACACCCAACTCGGCATCCTTGACCTGACGCTCCCCCAACTCACCCCGGAGCTGGCGTACGGCCTCGACGATATGACTCATCCCCAGGACATGGGCCTCAGAGAGGAGACCGCCGTGGGTATTCACCGGGAGTTCTCCACCCAGTTCAATCCGGCCGCCCTCGACGAAGGAGCCACCCTCGCCACGCTCGCAGAAGCCGACCTCTTCGAGCTGCTGGAGAACCTCAAAGGTGAAACAGTCGTAAATCATGGCAAAGTCCACGTCCGAAGGCTTCAGACCGGCCTTGCCGAAGGCTTCCGGAGCCGCGATGGTGAGCCCCGTCCTGAAGATATCGCGCCGATTCGTAATCTCGTCCGCGGGGTAGGGTTGACCGCTGGCCGCCGCAAGGATTCGCACGGGGCGAGTCTCCAGATCGCGAGCCCGCTCGGCACTGGTGACCACCACCGCCGCACCGCCATCGGTTTCCAGACAACAATCAAAGAAGCGGTAGGGATCGGCAAGCATGGGCGAAGCGAGGTAGCCGTCCATGGTCATGGGCTTTCCATGCATCACCGCATTCGAATTGAGCTGGGCGTGCTTGCGCATGGCCAACGCGATCGCGCCGAGCTGTTCGCTCCGCGTCCCAAACTCGTGCATGTGGCGCCGTGCGAGAACTGAATACCATTGAGGAGGGGCGGTGAACCCAAAGGGCAGATAGTAGTCCCGGGCGATCTCTCCCCCAGGGATCGACGAGACATCCTGCGAAACGGTCTGGCGTACGCGAGCTCCCGAGTAGCCGTTCCAGCCGGCGGGCAGCAACACGTAATTGGCCATACCCGAGTTGACGGCAGCGGCGGCGGCCTGGAGGGACGCGACGGGTGCCGCGCCCCCCATATGGATCGTGGCCGCATAGCGGAGATTTTCGCAGCCCAAGTTGGCGGCGAATTCCTCGGCTCTCCCCAGATTGGGGAAAGGCATGATGCCGTCGATCTCCCCGGGCTTCAGCCCGGCCTCACCGATGGCCCGGGAAGCGGCTTGCAACTGGAGAGCCAGTTGACTCATCCCCGACCCGGGCTTTCGGCAATAGTCGGTCTGGCCGATTCCGACGATGCAAGCTTCTTTCATCGAGATGGACTGCCTCCGGCTCAGACGCGCTTTGTGGTGTCAATCTTGGCGAGACGGGCCAGGTTCTCCCCCAGAAAACCCCGTCGCATATCCTCGGTGATCTCAAGGTAGCCGTACTGCTCGCGCAACTCCTCGGGGATCTGGAGAGTGCGAACCCAATCGACCACGCGCTTCATGTCGTCAAAGGTCAGATCCAGACCCATCACGATTTTGCTCGGATCGACCCACTGGAGAGCTGTGCCAATCGCGTGGTAACCCCGGTACGGAGCGCGCGCGTACCAACCAATAATCCCCGACATGCTCAGGTAGAGGTTGGAGTGCTTGCCCGCCAGGCCGATCAACTCCTCGGTATGGGGCCACCCCATGTGGTAGGCAATGATCTTGAGATCGGGGAAGTCGAGCAGGACCTGGTCGAGGGTATCCGGGTGGGTGTGCTTGCTCGGCTGAGGCACCACATAGGACATACCCGTGTGCACGGTCAGGGCGACATCGAGTTCGCAGGCCTTTTCGTAGAAGGGCCAGAGCCGCTTATCGTCGAGAGCGCCTAGATCCTCAGGTGCATAGACCTTGCAGAGCTTTGCGTTGCACTCCTTGACCATGTACTCGAGTTCCCAGATCGCGTTGTCGACCCCGCGGCGGATGATCGGACCCACCATGCACTCGAGATACATGCGCTCGGGATAAGGAGCGATCTGCTGCATCATGAAGCCATTGGTCGACAGGGGAGCGGTCTGGCCGCTCACATCCATCATGCCCTCACGAAGGCAGAAACAAACGTCTACCTCGGCGATATCCATGTGCTTGATAAGTTCCTCGGCCACCGGAGCGGGCCACTCTGCATCTTCGGCAGTGAGGTCACGGTCGGCCCAGGCTCGCATCACGCCGTTGACGCTATCCCACCAACGAGGCATCCCCGGGTAGTAGCTCAACTCTTCCAGCGTCTGGGGATTCATAAAATGGCACTCCGATAGCGCCACGAAATGATCTTTCTCAGCCATGCTCTTCTCCTTACTCAAGGTTTCCAGGTGAACTTTCAGTCATCGTTACTTTCATCCGAGGCTCGATTGCGCGCCTCGCTGATCAATTTCCATAGCCGCATGGGCGAGGCCGGCACCTCACGGGCCGAAGTCCCAAGGGGTGCAAGGGCGTCATTGATGGCGCACATGACCGCCGCAGGCGTGGTATGGATGGCCCCCTCCCCGCAGCCCTTGGCGCCGAGGGGCGTAAAGGGGGAAGGCGTCACCACGGCCACCATCTCGATTTTCGGCGCGTCGAAGACAGTGGGCATCAGATAGTCCATGAAGCTCGTCGTCAGGGGTTGGGCACCTTCATCGTAGACATATTCCTCGAGGAGCGCTGCGCCGATCCCCTGGACCACGCTGCCCTCGGTCTGACCTTCAACGGTATCGGGGTTCAGGCGAGTCCCGCAATCGTCGGCGAGACAGTACCGCTGAATCTCCACCATCCCCGTCTCTGCATCGATCTCCACCTGGACAATATGGACCGCATGGGCGGCGGTGAGGTAGCTCTTGGCCCGGCCCTGTTCATCGGCCGGGGTTCGGCCGGCGGCCGTCCAAACGTGGGTGGCTTCCGGCCTGGGGTCGATATCCGGAGGCAGGAGATCCGAGCGGGCCAGCATGGTCCCCGCCACTTCCGCCACCGTCATCTCAGCGCCGGGTGCGCCCTTCAGCATGAACTTGCCGTCCATAAACTCGATATTCTCGGCCTCGCTCTGCATCAGAACCGCCACGACCCGGGCCATTTTCTCCCTGATCCGCTCGCATGCGCCCAGAACCGCGCCGGTAATCGCCACACCGAGCCTGCTTCCACCGGGCCCGAACGAGGGCGGGGCCGACTGGGTATCGAGTTGTACCACCCGTACGTCCTCGGGTTCGTAGCCGAAATAGTCGGCCACCAACTGAGTGATGAGGGTGTACTGCCCCTGGCCTTCCAGGGAAAAACCCACACGGACCGTGGCATTGCCCAAAATGTCGATATTGACCGTGGCCCCTTCCGGCACTCCCGTCCCCGGCATGCCCACGATCGCGTACGCGTTCCAATCGAAGACCCCGGGCTCGATGGCGCTCGCGACGCCGACACCCACCAGGCGCCCTTCGGCCCGAGCCTCGGCCTGGGCGGCTCGCATCGCAGAATAGTCGGAGAGGGCCAACACTTGGTCGAGGACCTCGCCGTAATTGCCGCTGTCGTATTCGTTGCCGCTGGGAATCGTGTAGGGGAACTGATCTGCGGGAATAAAATTCTTGCGCCTGAATTCAGCGGGGTCTTCGCCCAGGCTGCGCGCGGCGATATCCATCATCTGTTCGAGAACGAAGAAATGCGGAGGCGGCCCCATGCCCCGATACGGACCGCAGGGCAACTTGTTGGTCGCCACCAGCTTGAGGTCGTATTGCGCGACGGGAATCGTGTAGGGACCGGTAAAGGCGGCCAAGGGTTTGGCCGCGGAAATCGCCCCGTAGGCTTCACCCGTAGCGCCGAGATCGTCGACCAGCCCGACCTTGAGACCGGTCACGATCCCTTGGGCATCCAGCGCCAGAGCGACCTCGTAATGGCGATCCCAGGCCTGGCCGCCTCCCGAGAGCAAGTACTCGCCGCGATCCTCGATCCATTTCACCGGGCGGCCGCCGACCTTGCGCGAGAGCAGGCAACTGATGTCGCAGCCCCGGGTTCCCCCCTTCCCCCCAAAACTTCCTCCGTGGGGATGGGAAATGATATTGACCTTGTTGGAGGGCAGGCCGAAAGTCGCCGCCCTTCCCAGGCCGAACATGCCGGGAGACTGGATGCTCCCATGAATCGTGAGGTCGAGGCTCATCGGATCCCACTCAGAGATACACCCAAAAGTCTCGGTGGGGTTGGCACCCAGGCGATTCCAGCGAAATTTTTCCTGGAAGACGTGGGCCGCATCCGCGAAGGCCCCATCGACATCGCCCCAGGTGAAGACCCGATCCAACATCACGTTGGTCTCCTGGGCATCGAGGACCCGGGGGCTCTCGGGCTTCATCGCCTCGAAGGGATCGGCCACCGCCTCGAAGGGTTCGTAATCCACCTCGATGAGTTCCAGGGCATCCTCGGCCACTCGGCGACTCGAAGCCGCTACGGCCGCGACAGGCTCGCCCACGTAATGGACTTTATCTCCCGCAATGCAATGAGTTCCCCAACCCTCGGGCGAGGATTGCGCGGGCAGGCTCCAGCGCCGGGCATCTTCCCCTGTCACCACCGCCGTAACGCCCTCAAGAGCCTCGGCCGCCTGGGTATCGACGCCGGTGATCCGTGCGTGGGGGAGCGGGCTACGCAGGATCGCGCAATGCAGCATCCGGGGAAGCACGACGTCGTCCACGAACTCCACCCGACCCGTCAGGAGGCCTACGTCTTCGACGCGCCGAATGCCCCGGCCCACGTAGCGCGGACGGGTGGTCGGAAGCTGATCCAAGCTCTTGGGTATTTCGATGGCCATGCGCTTGATTGCCCTCTTGCCTAACTGGCCGCCGCCTAGGAGCGACTGGCACTCATTTTCGCCGCGGCGTTCTGAGCCGAGCGAAGAATCGCGTTATAACCGGTGCAACGACAGATCTGGCCGCCGACAACCTCCTTGATCTCCGCTTCGCTCGGGCTCGGATTACGATCAAAAAGTTCGCAGAGTGCCATCATGAAGCCGCCGGTGCAGAAACCGCACTGCAGGCCGTGCTCCTCGATAAAGGCCTCCTGGATGGGGTGCAATTTACCCCCTTCGGCAAGGCCTTCGACGGTGCGCACCTCCTTGCCATCGACTTGAACCGCCAGCATCAGGCAACTGCGAACCGCCTGACCGTCGACGAGGACGTTGCAAATGCCGCAGACGCCGTGTTCACAACCCACGTGGGTGGCCGTGAGCCGCAACTCCTCGCGCAGGTAGTCGGCCAGGTTCATCCGCGGATCGACGACGGATTCGTGGTGCTCCCCGTTGACCCTGACCTTCAGCCTGATTCCGCCTTGTTGGGGGGATTCACTCGCCATATTCGTCATGCTCCTGTACTCGCCTCGGCAGCCCTGACGGCCGCCTCCCGCAGCACCCGTCCCACCAGCACACCCGCAAGGTGGCGGCGATAATCCGCTGAGGCATGGGCGTCCTCGAGAGGATCCTCCACCGCCGCCGCAGCCTGGGAGGCCACTTCATCGATCATCTCGTCGCTGGCCGCCTGCCCGGTGAGCAGGGACTCGGCCGCGGAAAAGCGGAGGGCCCGGTCGGCCACCCCGAAAACCGCGATGCGTGGATCGACCACAACGCCGGCCTCAAGGCGCAGGGTGGCCGTCGCTCCTACAATGGCGAAGTCGCCGTGGCGACGAGCCACTTCCTGGAAGGCCCAACCCGACCGCGGCGCCAAGCGCGGTATCCGGATCTCGGTCAGGACTTCGTCGGGCTCCAGGCATGTCGTCAGAAAGGTCACGAAAAAATCGTCCGCGGGGATGGTCCTCTCGCCTCGGGCGCTCACCGCGACAAGTTCGGCGCCGAGCACCAGGGCCACCGCAGGATATTCCGATGCGGGATCGGCCTGGGCCATCGAGCCGCCCACCGTTCCCCGATTGCGAATTGGGGGATGACCGATGGCCACCGTCGACTCCCAAAGGAGCGGGTGTTCGCGCAGGATCAATTCCGAGTCCTCGACGGCCCGCTTGCTCGTCATCGCCCCGATCACGACGCCCTCATCCGTCTCGCGAATAAAATCAAGATCCGCCACCTTGCCGAGGTCGATCACCAGGGCGGGACGGGAGAGCCGCATATTCAGCAGCGGCATCAGGCTCTGGCCTCCGGCCATGAGCTTCACTTCATCCGGATCATTCTGACCCAGAATTTCGAGGACACCGCTGATCGTCGAGGGAGCCACATACTCAAAGGGCGCCGGCTTCATGAGCTTGATTCCAATTTAATTTCTAGGGGCACACCAGCCCCACCCAGCGACCTCGCCAGGACGATTCTCGTCCTGGCACGAGTTCCGGAAATGACCGATTGCCCCACGAAGCACGAGACGACCTATAGAGGTCTATCCGACCTTGGGCTATTCCATGAGCATAGACATTCCCAGGGCCAATGGGTATATCGGCGGGCTCGCCCGCCACGAGTTTTGGGCAACGGAGGGCGGCGCCCTGCGCCCAGCCGAACCGCATCCCGCCGCGCCAAATTTTGACGAAATGAACAGTTTCACTGAACCCAAGCTCCCGGCAGCAGACGCTGCCCAGCGGGCGCGGGCGTAGCAAACCGGAACAGGGAGCCAGAACACCCATGAGTTGGAGCGACTGGAAAGATGTCGAGGGTGAGGGCATGACCTTCGACGAAATCCTCTACGACAAGAAGCACCACGAGGGACTCGGAGGCGGGATCGCCCGGGTGACCATCAACAAGCCGGACAAGTACAACACCATGTCCCTCTCCACTGTGGACGAGATGTTCCGGGCCTTCTACGACGCCAACCACGACCCCAGCATAGGGGTCATCATCGTGGCCGGAGCGGGGAAGCATTTCGGGACCGGGGGGGACGTGGAGTGGGAGCAATGGGGCCTGCGCGAAGCTTTCTACAACCGCTATCCCCATAACCGCCTGATCCGCAATTCCCGCAAGCCGGTACTGGCCGTTGTCCAGGGCTACTGCCTGGGCGGCCACAACCACATGGCGTATTGCTGCGATTTCACACTGGCCGCCCACACGGCCAAATTCGGCCAGGCCGGCCCGAAGGTCTCGAGCCCCGCGGATGGGTTCTTCGTCCCTTATCTCACCAAGGTGATCGGAGCCAAGAAGGCACGGGAGATGTGGATGCTCTGCCGCCACTATTCGGCGGAGGAGGCCCTCGATATGGGGCTGGTCAACGCCGTCTTCCCGCTGGACGAAATCTGGCAGGAGGTCGAGAACTGGTGCGAGGAATTGCTCCAGAAAAGCCCCGGTTGCCTGGAAATTCTCAAAGCGAGCTTCGACCAGGAAATGGACGGCTACACCGAAATGGGCGTCATTTCGAGCCAGTTCTACCCCGACTGGTTCGACATGCCCGAAGGCAAGGAGGGCGGCGCCTCCTTCCAGGAAAAGCGTCCGCCGCGCTTCTGGTCGCTCCGGGAGCGCGAAGCCGAACTCCGGGCCCAATTCCAGAAGGAATACGAGGACGGGGAAAGCTGAGCCGACCCGGCGACGGCGGCGGCACCCGCCGTCGCCGGGTCCGGGCGAGACGCGCAAAACCTCTCAGGGGGCTCCGTCCAGCATTCCCTGAAACCCCGAGGGCTCGTGGCGGCCGAAGACAATGGTTTCCAGGGTCGCAATCCCGGTGCGATCTCCCGAGGTGGCCCGGCAGACCTGGTGGTTGTGAATATGCTTGTAATCGAGGAGATCGATCTCATCGAGCTTCCACGATTCGCCCCCGATCACCTCTTCCCCCTTCCAAACCGCGTGGCCCCACTCGGGATGCTGATAGCCCAGGGCCAGCAGGTGGAAACGAATCATGGGCTCGAGGACGAAGGAGATCACCTCCCCATCGGGCTGGGTGAGTTCGAACTCGGCCCGCTCCGCCACCCGAGTCCCCTTCTGCCAGTGGATCGTATGACGCGCTGAAGCCATGTCCACGATTCCGGGATCGCTGTCCGCGGGAATCTCCTCGGCGCTCGCATAGAGGGGCAACCGGTGTCCGCTCACCTGGGTCGGCCGACCGTCGCGATCCTCGAAGGTGCCGAATTGAGTGCAGAAGCCGCCCTCCCAGAAGGTCGGCGCCCAGACCCAATACACCCCGGGCTCGGAGGTCAGCCGGCCTGGCGCTCCCGCTTCGGGCTCGCCCACCGGCCGCACGCCCCAGGATTTATCTCGGGTCCCGTAGGTAATCTCCGGGCGAACGTCAGTGCGCTCGCCATTCACCGAAAAATAGCCCTCCCAGCAGCCGAGCTGGGTGAAACGCGACGTGTTCATGATACAGCGAAGCTCGTCGTACATGACGTTTTTGGGCTCGAGGTGCGGAAAGGTTCGAGCGGTAAAAGTCAGATCGCACTCGATACCGGTCTCGTTGGGTCCGAGGGTGACCCGCAGGCTCCGCATGGGTTCGACCACCCGGATCTCAAGGGGGCCCAGCCTGGACTCGGTGCGATCCTGAGGCGCCCGGCGCGATCCGTGAAAACAGTGCTGAACGCCATCGATGGAGACGCTCCAGTGGGCATCCATCACCCTGCGGTTGGGGTAGACCCCCATTCCACACTCGAAGAGAAAACCCGCCTCGGCATCGTAACCGTTCATCCAATACCGGTCGTAGAAGTTGCGATCCGTGGGCTCGGGAACGGCGATGGGCTCCGACGTCTGGTGGATCAGATAGTCGTCCATGGATGTGATCACTGGGGCTTCCTTTCAAGGGTATCCGGGACCGTTTCCGGCCTGGTCAATTTCTAGGGCATCACGGGGAGGCTCGGAGAGGAGGGGGAGGAGGGAGAGGAGGGAGAGCGGCGGCTATCCATCATCGCCCAAACCAACACGACCAGAAGCCAGAGCCCGTCGGCCAGCACGAGCCCACCGGCAACCCGGCACCACGCGTCGCTCTGGCCCACGATCCCCACCGCACCCGCGACCAGCGCCGACGCATGGCCGAGCAGTCCGACCTGGGCCGCCCGGGTCAAGCGAACCGAACCCTCGGACGACAGGGGGCTGAGGAGCCCCGGCAGCGTCCCCAGCAGCAGCCCCGAGAACAGGGTTCCCGCCCAGCCGAAAATCGCCAGCCAGCCGAAGAGCATGCCCAGGCGAACGTCCTGCTGAGCCCAGGCCGCTACGCCTACACCCAGGACCAGAGGAGCGAGCGCCAGCCCCAATTGCCAGTGGCGAAGACCCGGCCCCCGACGGCCGCCGGCCAAGGCGATCAAGCCGAGGACCGGATGCACGAGCCAGATGGCCAGGGCCGCGGGCGCCAGAAGCCCCATGGCCCAGGGCTCGATCCAACCCTGATCCGGGCTGGGCACGAAGAAATAGCCGAAGAGGAGGAGCAGAAAGGGCGGAAAGATGCCCGCCGCCGCCCCGCCGAGAATCGTGTCCAAGCTCCTTGCCGAAAGCCCCGGAGCCCCAAAATTTGTCGGCAGAGCGACCCCGCTCAGGGCCACCAGCATTCCCCCCAACCAACCGAGCAGGGCGATGCACAGGTGCACCTGCATCCAGAGGGAGCGCAGCCCCGGAAAACGCATCCCGCCATGACCGTGGGCCAACCAGACCCCCAGAAAGGTCGCCAGACCAAAACCCCAGAGCGCCAGGCGCAGGGCCCGGACGCCTCGGTTGGCCCCGGACGTCCCCCTCACGACCCGGCGTGCCTCAAAGACAAAGACGGAAACCGCGAGCCCCATGGCGCCGATGGCGATGAAGACCGGGGTGCTCTGGGCCGAGGCGGTCCCCCAGACGAGCCCCACGACCCCCACCAACAAGCTGTAATAGACGAAATGGGTGCGCCGGGGCTTGGCGATGGCGGCGAGCCCGGAACGCGCGGCGAGCGCGTAGAAGCCGCCGAGGCCCGTCATGGTCAGGAAGCCCAGGGTCATCACGTGGGTCAGGGCGAGGGTGAGGGAGGACCACGGGGTGGAGAGCGCCAGGGCGCCCCAATTCAGTAAGAGCCCGCCCGCGATGGCCATGGCGATGGGGGCGGTATAAAAGAAGGGAAGCGAGGCCACCCGGGGCGGCCCGGCGCCCTCCCCTTCCTCTGTCTCCTCTGGCCAATCGGCCGAGCTCATTCCCTTGTTTTCAACCCCTCGATGCCGTCGCGAACCCCAACGATACCCGATGCGCCCAACTCGGCGATAGCCTCCTCCGGGTAGCCGAGTTCGCCCAGCACCTCCTCGGTATGCTGCCCGAGCATGGGGGGCGGAAGGCGAACGCTCCCGGGGGTTCCGCGCATCTTGATCGGCACGCCCGTCACCGTCATCTGACCCACCCGCGCGTGCTCCAAAGCGACCAGCATTTCGTTGTGGAGGATCTGAGGATCGTTCACCACATCGGGGATCGTGTTGATGGGCGCGATCAAGATGTCTCCAGCCACCAGCTTTTCCACCAGCGCTTCCCGGGAAAAATCCTGGCAGCGAGCCTCGATGAGTGCGTCGAGCGCCTCCTCGTTGGCCTTGCGCGCCTCGATGGTCGCAAAGCGTTCGTCGGCGACCCAATCCCGTTCGAGGGCCTGGCAGAGCTTGACGAAAAATTTCTGGGAGGGGCAGGTGATCGCGACCCGGCCATCCCGGCAGGCGTAGAGCCCCGAAGGCGCAAAGTAGAGGCTCCGGTTTCCGGTTCGCGGCGTATCGAACTCCGCGTTCGCCCAGGCCCCGATGGGGTTGCACATGGCGTGGGTTAGGGCATCGAGGAGCGAAATGTCGATCCTCTGGCCCTCGCCCGTAGTACCCCGAGCCACCAGGGCCGCCAGGGCACCGGTGCAGACGAGTTCCGAAGTCATGACGTCGATCAGGGGAATCGTCAGCCGAACCTCGGGGCCGTCCGGGTCGCCGTTCTGGGACAGCAACCCCGCATAGCCCTGGGCGAGAAAATCGATGCCCGGGCGCCCCGCGTAGGGACCGTCCGGGCCGAAGGCCGTCACGCCCACCCAGATCAAATCCTCGCGAAAGGCCTTCAGGCTCTCGTACTCCAGGCCCAGCTTGGCGAGGGCTGCGGGCCGAATATTGGTGATCACGATATCCGCACTCGCCACCAACCGACCCAGGATCTCCCGGGCCTCGTCGCCCCGGGTCATGTCGACGACCACCGCCCGCTTATTTCGGTTCAGGCTCATGAAGGCCGTACGCTCGCCCTCGCGGCTGGGACCCAGGTGGCGGCTATCGTCCCCGAAAAAGGACTCGACCTTGATGACATCGGCCCCCAAGTCCCCCAGCAGGGTGGCTCCGTAGGGGCCGGCCAACATGGTCGCCATGTCGAGAACGCGAATTCCCGAAAGGGCTCCATTCGCCAGGGCATTCGTCATTTTGCGTGATCCTCTCGGTGCGGGTGGCAGGGGAGCCCGACGTGCTTCAAGCCTCAGGGGATGACGCCGAGTTCCTTGAGTTCCCCGATGCGGTCCCAATCCAACCCGAGCACGTCGAAGAGGAGGAGTTCGGTGTCCTGCCCGAGTTCCGGCCCCAGGGTCTCCACCGAGCCCGGCGAGCGGCCCAAGCCCACGGGAAGGCCCCGAATAGCGACTTCTTCCCCGAGTTCGTCGCAGTGTACCCGGGAGAAATAACCGTTGGCCCATGCGTGTTCGTCGGCGGCGACGCCCCGGTAGGCTTCGATGGGCGCCGCGGGAAGCCCCCCCGCAACGAGCGCTTCGACCCAATCCGCCGCCGAGCGACTCGCGAAAAGCGCGTCGAGTTCGGCCACTAGGGCTTCGCTGTTCTCGCGCCGACCGGCCGACGACGCGAAGCGAGCATCCTCGCCCAGGCCCGGAGCACCGATGCAACCCAGCAAAACCTGCCAGGCCTCATCGCTGTTCTCGGCGCATAAAGCCAGCCAGGTATCCTGGGCGCGGTAACGATTCCAGAGCGGGTTGCGGGTCTTGCTGCGCGATTGCTGGAGCGAGTAGACCGCCTCACCCGTCGCCAGATAGGGCTGGAGAGTGGGGGCTGCCAGGAAGAGTTGAGCGCCATAGAGCGAAGCATCGATGGCCTGGCCGCGCCCGGTCCGGTCTCGATGGTAGAGAGCGAGCAGGATTCCCAGCGCGCCCATCAGCCCCCCATAGGCATCACCCGCCCCCAAACCGAGGTAGATCGGCGGCTCTCCCGGTTCTCCGAGTCGCGCCATGATTCCCGTCAGCGCCTGGACGGTCATATCGAAAGACGGCTTATGCACCGCTCCCGCCGTGCCATAACCGCTATTGGTCGCGTAGATGAGCTTCGGGTTGATCGCCGAGAGCGTCTCGTAGTCGAGGCCCAGACCGGGCAAGCTCTCGAGCCCCTGGTTCCAGAGAAAGACATCGGATTTTTCGACCAAGCGGTGCAGCAGCTCTCGCCCCTCGTCTTTCTTGAGATCGACTGCGATGCTCTTCTTGTTGCGATTGACGGCGAGGAAATACTGATTCCAGTCGGCGACGGGAACCGCAGCAATACTGCGGACGCCCCGAGCCTGGTCACCCGTGACCGGGCGCTCGACGTGGATGACCTCGGCCCCCATATCGGCGAGGTATTGCGCACAGACCGGCCCCTGGAACCAAACTGTCGCATCCAGGACCCGAATGCCTTCCAGCGGCTTCGCCATGACGGATTGCCTTTCGTCTCTAAGGTCCCCACTACTGGGGCGGGCCCCTCGGCCCGAATGCTACGAAACCGAGCCGGGGATCCCCACGGTGCTTCGGCCAACCAATTCGCCGACCTCCTCAGCCGTCAAGCCCAGGAGCGTTTTCAGGATCGCCTCGCTGTCTTCGCCGACGGCCGGTGCCGGGCGATGCAACTGGGCGGGGGTGTCACTCATGTGGATCGGAAAGCCCAAGCTCTTGATCTTGCCGAGTTTCGGGTCGTCCAACTCGATCACGTAACGATTCTTCCGAGCGTTGGGATCAACCGCCGGGTAGTCGTAGCGTTCGATGATATCGGCCGAGAGGTTCTGCGCATCGAAACTCGCCCGCCATTCAGCAGCGGGCCGGGTCGCGAAAATTCCTTCGAGTACTTCCATCATGGCCAGCCGCGCATCCCCGCAGCGCTTTTCATGGGTGTCGAAGCGTTCGTCGTCCTCATTGAGCCCGACGATCTTTGAAAAAGCGGGCCACCAGCGGTCGGTATCCGGCATCGTCAGGGTCACCCAGCGCCCGTCCTGGCTCGGGTAGGAGATCCCGCTCATGGGGTTCGCAGCGTCGAAGCGTCTCCTCGGTTCGCCGAGGCGATCCTCTCGCATGGCCATGTAGGCGTCGAGGGTCAGGGTCGAGGCGTACATGTGACCGCCGAGCAGGGAGGCGTCCACTCGCTGCCCCTCCCCCGTCTCGTGGCGATGATGCAGGGCAGTCACGATCCCCAGGGCCAGCATCACGCTGGTGTACATCTGCCCCGCTCCCGCATTGACCGGGGGCTGCCCGGGCTCGGGAAGGGAATACATCACGCCCGATCGCGCCGCCGCCAACTCATCCAGGGGGGGCTGGGTCGAAGCCGGGCCCTCGGGACCCGCCAGGGAACCCACGGCATAGATGAACTCGGGGCGGGCGGTGAGCAGGTCTTCATCGGAGAGTCCCCAGGCCTTCAGACTCGCCGGCGCCGCATCCGTCAGGAGCACATCCGCGCAACTCACGAGCTGGCCCAGGAGATCCCGACCCGCATCATCGGCGAGGGCGAGGGCCACGCTCTCCTTATTGCGGTGAATCAGGCGCGCCTCGCTGCCGAGAGCATCGACCGGGTAGATCCCATCACGGCCCGGATCCCTTGCAACCGTAGAGAGATCCTCGACCCGGATGACCCGGGCACCAAAATCGCCGAGCAGAGCCGCCGCCAGGGAAGCCCAATACTCCCGGCTCAGATCCACGACAACTATGCCTTCAAGAACCTGACTCATCGACTTCTCACCGCGCGTTCTAGCTCGACCACTCGGCGATCTTTTCGAGGGTCTTATCCTCGAAACTGAACGTATCGGGCAGCGGCCGGCCCAACCATTCGCCGTAGAAAGTGTCGAGATCGGGGAGGAAATCGAAATCCGGCGGGCAGCCTCGGGGAACGGCTTCCACCTCCAACTGAGACCCACAGCCTCCGCAAATATATTCGCGGATCTGGACCCAGGCGGGATCCGGCATCTCCCGGCCCCTGTAGATCTCGGAGATCGAAGCTTCGTCGTCCCGAACGTGGATCAGCGAAGACAATTTCCAGTTGGCCCGATAGTCACCAAAGGAGTGGCCGCAGCGGCATTTGACCACCCGCTCACCGTCGGCGGCGACGATGAAGAGCATCGGCGTCAGGGGCAGGAGGATGGGATCCTTGAAGTCGACCCGAGCCTGCATGATTTCGACATATTTGTCGAAGCGGTCGGTATCCTTCGGACTTTTCAACATGTCCTGGGTCGCGGGCCACGGAAGCACACCGTCGATCAATTTTTCGATATCGGCCTTGTCGAATTCAGCCATGCCTCTTCAACTCCTCTCGGCTCATCTTTCAACGCTTGATTCTATCTGTTCGCTCTTTGTCTTCCCGGGTGCCCCAGGCGAACGAGCCAGCGATCCCAGCAAGGAATCCCTGATCTCTCGGCATCAGCCCGAGAAAGTAAAATCCTCGGGGAGCGCCCAGAACGCCAGCAACTCTTCCCCGTATTTAGGGGAGAATTCCATGCAGGTCGACCACATGGTGAGAATCGCCGGGTCCATATTCTCCTCGGCCTTCACCTTCTCACGCTCCTCGAGCCACCAATCCTTGAAGGGGACGGCCCGAGCCTTGCGCGCTGCACGAATCTCGGATCGTTTGGCATCCGTCGCAGCCGAGTCGACCACGAAGGCCCCGTTGGGCTTGTCCGCCACGACGCCGTGGATCTCACTGGCCACCCGCGTCGTCGTCCAACCCTCGTTGAGGTCCCGTTCCACCGAGGCGACATCGCGAGTAATCGGGTCCCCCATGGCCTGAGCCCCTGCGATGGGGTGCACGATGATATCGTAGTCCTGCAGCGGCTCAGGGGTGACGAAGGGCGCTATCGCGTTGTCCTCCACCACCTCCGCCTCGATCAAGGAAGCGATCAGCGGGCTTTCAGGATCGCCCCGGCCGTGGATCAACGGCTTCTGCTCTTCGATGAGCTGCTTGACATTGGTCTTGTGCCCATAGGCCGGCCTGTCGGGCACTACGGGGTAGGCCCCGTACATCCCGTGGTTGGCCACCATCTTCGAGCGCATTCCGGCATCCCCGCACTGGTATTCCAGGCCGGGGGTGTTGTACACCATCCAGACTGCCGTATGCCCGAGCCCCCCCCGGAATTGGCCATAGCCTCCGGAATTCGGGGCCACGTTGCGGCCGAGGAAGAGAATCGGATAGTAGAGCTCTGAGATTTCGGCGTTGCCGAAATCGGCCTCGGGGGTGTAGATGCACCAGGCGCTGTTCTCGCCGTCGCTATAGCCCCGGGCAGGAGAGCCTTGGCTGGCCTGCTCGAGGGTCAGACCCGTGAGATACATCCCCGTCTGGTTGATGCCCGAGAATTCGGCGGTCATGATCGTGCCCGCCCCCGCCGCCATTTCCTCGACGAACCCTCGCATCTGAAAGAGACGACCGAAAACTTCGTAAAGGTTGCTCACCCAGGTCACTGCGGGCGCCCAAGCAACACCCGAGGCCGCTTCGTAATTCTTCTCGAAGGGATTCGCCCATGAGCCCGCGGGAGGCATTTCGACATTCCAGGCCGAAATCGGGCCGGAGTTGAACATATCGAAACCGACGATGTGCGAATACCCCATCATGAGGCCCGATTTCAGCGCCGTCGGGCTGATATTCTCACCGAAGGGAACGGTGCCGCTGGCCCCCTGGAGCGAGAGATCCACGCTCGCGTCGGCGTTAATGGTGAGTTCCATGGGTAGGTTGAATGCGCAGTCCAGGTCCTGCTTGGCAAGAAGAACCCTCTTGCCCTTCATGGCCAGATCCTTGAACTGGGATTTCCTCACCCGACCGGGCACCGTCTGGGTCTTGACCCGCCCCACCGCGTAGCGGCGGCTGTCCTCGATGTACTCCTTGCTCGCATCGGTGATGAAGTCGAGCCCGTATTTCTCGATGACCTCTTCGAGTCGATCGCGGATAGTCAAACAACCGGCGAGACGACCGCGGGCATCACCCATCACGAAATCCGGGGTTCGCGTACGCGAGCGAATCCGCAGTTCATACCAGGGGTAAAAACGATTTCCCTCTCCCACCCTCTCCATGGAAATCGCCAAGCCATCCGAGTAGCAATCGGGGTTCAAGAAACCAATCGAGCCCGGCGTCACCGAGCCCGCATCGGAAACGTGGCTGACGCAGGAGGCCCAGGCGATCAATTCCCCGTCATAAAAAAGGGGCATGCACATATCGAAGTCGGGAGAGTGGATGCCGCCGTAATGAGGGTCGTTGTTCTCGAAGATATCGCCGGGCTTGAACCCGGGGTTATCCTCGTATCCCAGCGCAATGAAATTCTTGATCATGTCGGAGAGCAAGCCGGCATGAGCGGAAATGCCCCGGGAGATGCAGATAGCCTCGCCCGTCGCCGTGTGCAGGCCCCAGAGCGCATCGCCACCCTCGGCCGCAATCGGTGAGGAGGAGACCTTGCAACCCACCGCCCAGGCCGCATTGCAGAGATTTGAAAGAATATGCCAGACGGCTTCGTAGCCTCCCGGATCGGTTTCCTTACAGACAAGTGTCTCGAGCCCAAAGAGGCATCCGGTCGCCTTGAAGGCGTCTTCGTGGGCCTGGGTTCGTTCGCGAAGCGAGAGCGCCATTACGAATCCTTCCTCGTGATCCAGTAGATATCGTGGGCGTCGATGCGCACGTGCCATTCCGGCGGAACGAGCAGAGTTGTATTAGAAGCTTCGATAACCGCCAAGCCGTCGATCTCGTTACCCGGCACCAACTTCTCCATCTCCCAAATGTCGGCATCCTGCCAGGCACCGCGCATATAGACCGGCCGTGAGCACTTATAGGCCTCTTCCGCCGGCTTCTTATCCGCGAGCTCGAACTTACGAAGCTTGGGCTTGACCGTGGCCACCTTGGCGATCACGCAGACCTCGGTGATGTGGTAGGCGCCCACATCGGGACGGGCCGCCATGGTGAACATCTTGGCGTAGAGGTCCTCGAACGTAGTGATCAAGGAGTTCATATCCTCAAGAGTGTCCAGGCTGGCCACCGGAGAGTCGACCTCGACATCGTCGAGTTGGCCGTAGTATTTCATGTAGACCACTCGAGAGATCGAGACCTGATCCGGGTCGAAGCCCTCGACCTTCAACTCTTCGCGCAATTCGGCTTCGAGTTCGTTCCACGCCGACGTAACCGGCTGCAGGTATTGCAGCTTGGTGGCATCGTCGAGATCCGGGGTGACGACCGCCCCCACGCTCTTGTGGCGGCGATGGGAGTAATCCATGCAGGCACCGCCCCAGGCCGAGAACCCGCCCGCATGGGGAACCGTGCAGACAGCCTTCCACGGAAAATCGCCCGCGTAGCCGAGAAGATGGAGCGGGCCCCCTCCCCCGTAGCCGAGCAAGACATACTCGCGCAGGTCGTGGCCCACCATGAGACTGTTGACGAGGTGCTCACGCATCATCACGTTGAGCAACTCAAGGCAGGTCTCTGCGGCAGTGTAGACGTCCATGCCCAGGGGATCGGCGACCTTCTCCTTGAAGAACTTGTAGGAGACGTCCTTGTTGATCTTGACCTTGCCGCCCAGGTAATTGGTCTCGGAGAGAATCCCAAGAAGCAGGTTGACGTCGTTGATGGTGGGCGTCGTGTTGCCCGCCTCCATAAAGGTCGGCCCGGGCGTCCCGCCCGCAGAATCGGGGCCAAGCTTGATCCGGTTGGTCTGGGGATCGACCCGAATATAGGTGCCCGTCCCCGCGCCGATGGACGTAATTCCAAGCATCGGGACGTTGACGTACATGCCCTGGAAGCCAGGCTCGCGGTCAATGGGCAGAACTCCCGCCGTAATGGTCCCGGCGTCGAAGGACGTTCCCCCCACATCGCTGCAGACGATATTTTCTTCGCCGATCACGCTCGAGAGATATTTGGCGCCCATCAGACCCCCGACGGGACCCGACATGGCGGCCTCGAAGAGCCGGGGATACCGGATATTCGTAATCCCTCCATAGCCCAGCACCGTCTTCAGGCTGTGGGCATAACCGGTCTTCGAGAGTTCTTCCTCAATGCGGTAGAGCTGCTTCCGAGCGGGATCCGACGCGTAGGCCTGCACCACCGTGGCGTTGGCCCGGGAAATCTCCCGGGTCGTGGGCGCCACCTTATTGGAGACCTCCAGCACCACCTCCTGGCCCAATTCCTCCATGACTTCGTGGCAAATCTCCGCCGCGCGGTTTTCATGGGCGGGGTTCACGAAGGACTGAAGAAAGATGATGGCGATGGCCTCGACCTTCTCATCCTCGATCAATTCCCGAGCACCCTGGCGCACTTCATGCTCGTACATAGGAATCACGGGGGTCCCGAACATGTCGATCCGCTCGGTCACACCCCGGGCCAATTGACTCGGCACCAGCGGGGTACGATGCCTGCGGTACTGCATGTGCGTGATCTCTGACCACTGCGCACCGATGAAGGTCTGGGAGCCTCGCCCCTGGGAAATGATGTCCTCGAACCCCCGGGTCACCAGAATGCCCGTCTTGTAGCCGCTCATGTTGATCACGGTGTTCAACATCGAGGTACCGGTGTAGATGGCGGTCTCCACCGAGGCACCGAAGTTCTGGCCGTCCTCCTTGGAGATCCCCATGAACTCAAGGGCTTCCCAGAAGGACTCCATGTAGCCGATGCTTTCGTCCTGGGGCGAGGTGGGGGCCTTGCCGATCACGCTCCGGCCTTCCTCGTCCACGATAATCACGTCGGTCATGGTGCCGCCAGCGTCGCAGGCAACTAGATAGCGGGACATCGAGAGACTCTGCCTCCTTGAAGAACTCGGGTTTGACTTGGGTTCCTAGCTCGAACGCCGCCCGGTGGGCGGCGCGTCTTCCGGCTTCTCGCTCGTCTACCCACGCGGCCCTTGAAGGAAGTCCGGGCAAATCGATTGAAAAATGACTTTCCGGGGCATTCGATACCTTCCGAATTCCCCGTGCTGGAGCTAAGCTAGAACGCGTTGCAGTAATGTATCGAATCTGGCACCGTCGGCGCCACGCCGCAAACGCATATCCCGGCGGACACGCACCCCTACCCGAAGCCCCAAAAGGGCCAGCACCCCCCAGGAGCCCCCGAAATGACCCAGGATCCGCTTCACACAAAACTCTGCGATCAGCTCGGCGTCGAGTTCCCCATCGTTTCCTTCACCCACTGCAAGGATGTTGCAGTTGCTGTGATCAATTCGGGCGGTTTTGCGGTTCTCGGTGAGGCGATGCACACCCCGGAAGAAATCGAGGCCGACATCAAGTGGATCCGCGAGCGGATCGACGGCAAGCCCTTTGGCATCGACCTCGTATTGCCGGCCTCCGCGCCCGCTGAGACGAGCCTCGACGAGATCAGCGCCAAGATCCCCGAGTCTCATCGTGAATTTGAACAGATGATTATGCAAAAATACGACGTCCCCATGCCCAAGGAGTCCGTCGACCTCCACCAGTGGGGCGGGCTCAGTCAGGCCCTCGGTCGGGCCCAGCTCGAGGTTGTCCTCGAAGAGCGCGTGCCCGTCATCGCCTCGGGGCTCGGCAGCCCGGCCTTTCTCTTGGACGCCGCCCACGAGAGGGGCAGCCTGGTCTGGGGGCTGGTCGGCCGTACGCGGCAGGCCAAGCGACAGCTCGAGGCGGGCGTGGATGCGATCATCGCCCAGGGTTTCGATGCGGCGGGCCACACCGGTGATATGGGAACCCTCTCGATCGTGGCCGAGGTCTCGGCCATCGCAGGGGATACACCGATTATTGCGGCGGGCGGTATCACCACGGGCCGACACCTGGCCGCGGCTCTCTGCCTCGGGGCCTCGGGCGTCTGGACCGGAACGCTCTGGCTCGCCTGCCGGGAGTCGGATATCGACATGATCATCAAGGAGCGCCTGATCGAAGCCACCGCCGCCGATACGGTCTGGTCGGACTCAATTTCGGGCTTCACCATGCGGGTTCTCAAATGCCCCTGGACCGAAGAGTGGAAGAATCCCGAGGCGCCCCGGCCGCTAACCTCGCCCTACCAGATGATTCTCAGCTCGGATTATATCCAGGGCGCCAACGATGCACGGCGAGCGGATCTCATGACCGAGGCCGCGGGCCAGGGCGTGGGCTTCGTCACAGAAATGCTGCCCGCGAGGCAGATCGTCTCGAATATGGTCGAGGAGGCTCTTGGGGTCTTCGACGATCTTGTGGGCCTGCCCGATTGACATCCTCGCCCGCAACGCGCACCGAGCCGGGCCTGGATCCGGAACGAGCCGGAAGGCGGGCCGAATGCGACGGCGGCGGCCTAGTCATGGGCAGCCACTACGCGGCTCGGCAGGAGTTCACGGGGACGTTGACCGGAGAATACTACGACGAAGGCGACCCGCCTTGGCGCTGGTACAAAATGATCGAACTCACCCACAAGCCGAACGACTACCCCTTCAAATCCGTCTGGTGCGAAGCCGAGAGCCTCTTCCTGATCGAGAACAAATAGAGCCCGCCGCGAGCGGTTGGCTCTTCCCCGACCTCACCTTCATCAACTGCCTCAACTGCCTCAACGGCCTCAACCCGCATTCAACCCAAGGCTCTGCGGCTCGAGCCGCATCCCAACGGGAGCCCCGAACATGAAAATTACCGTCTGCGTCAAAGAAGTCATGGACCCGGATGCCGTCAATAACTACGCCGTGGCCGGCCGTCTCGAAATCGGCCCCGACGGAAAAACCCTGACCCAGACCGCGATCCCGAGGCTGATGAACGGCTACGACGAGCAAGCCATCGAGGCTGCCCTGCAACTGCGCGACGCCGGAGCGGATTTCACCCTGACCGTGGTGTCGGCCGGGCCGGAACCCGAGAAGATGCTCAAGCACGCCGCGGCCCTGGGCGCCCAGGAAATCGTCTCCATCCCCATTGATCCCGGGCAGCACGATTACCACGCGGTGGCCACCCTGCTCTCCGCCCAGATCGAGAAAACCGGAGGAGCCGACATCATTCTCTGCGGCCGCCAGGCCTCGGATGACGACCAGGGTGTCGTCCCGGCCCTAGTGGCCGAGCGCCTCGGAATGCCGGTGGTCACCCTCGCCCGGGCCCTGGAACTCAGGGGCGACAAATTGAGGGTCACCCGGGTCACGTCCGAGGGCGACGAAGTGGTCGAAGTGGCCTGCCCCGCGGTAGTGACGATCAGTAACGAGATCGGCGATCCCCGTTACCCCACGGCTTCGGCAAAGGTCAAGGCACGCCGGGTCAAGCCCACGGTCACCACCCCGGCGGACTTGGGCCTGGGAGAGGCGGAGCTCCAACCCCGAGTGATGCTCACCCGACAATTCGTGCCCGAGGTCCAGGGCAATTGCGAATTCATCCAGGGCGAACCCAGCGAGGTCGCCGACCAACTCATCGAGCGACTCAAAGCGGACAGCATCCTCTAATCGAACCGGGAAGGAACGACCATGTCGGAAAATGCCATCGTTGTCTGCACTTGGAGCACCGGCCGAGACGGCCTGCCCGAGGGCATCGAAGAAGTCCTGCACATCGGCCGAGGCATGGCGAGTGCTCTGGGCACGGAGCTAGCCTGGCTCGTCCTCGGCCCCCTGCCCGAAAGCGCGCCCGAGCTGGCCGGAAAATACGGCGTCGCCAAATTGCAGCATGCGACGGACCCCAAACTCGACCCCGCCGGTAGCGACGCCTGCGTAGAGGCCATCGCTGCCTACTGGGAAACCCATTCGCCTGGGACCCTCATCCTTCACCAGACCAACGAGGCCCGAGTCGTCGCGCCCCGGGTCGCCGGGCGCCTGGGCAAAGCCGTCGTCATGAACGGCATTTCGGTGGAAGCGGTGGCGAACAATTACCAGATCACGGCTTCGGCCTACGGCGGCGATACCCGGGTGATCTACGAGGTCAGCAGCGGCAGCATTCTCTCCTTCATCGCCAACGCGGTCGTACCCGAGCCCGCCGAAGGTGACGCAGTAAGCCCTGAGACCCTCGCCGTCGATCTCTCGAGCGTCGAAGAACGCATCCAGATCGTCGAGCAGGCAAGCTTCGATGGGCCGCGTCTCGATGACGCAGAGATCATCGTTTCCGGTGGACGAGGGCTGGGAGGCGCTGACAATTACAAGCTGATCGAACAACTGGCCGCGGCGCTCGGAGGCCTGCCCGGCGCCTCGCGACCCATCGTCGACGAGGGCTGGGTGGACTCGAGCCACCAGGTGGGCTTGACCGGCCGAATTACCCGTCCGAATCTCTACATCGCCGTAGGAATCTCAGGCGCCAGCCAACACATGGCGGGATGCTCGGCCGCAGGCACCATCGTTGCCATCAATCGGGACGCGGACGCCGCGATTTTTCAGCACGCGCGCTACGGGATCCAGGGAGACGCCCTCGAGATCCTGCCCGAATTGATTCGGGCGGCCAACGCTCGTTAGCGATCCACTCCGGAGAAGGTATGACCGACTCATCTCCCGTTCACGCAGCCAAAGATCTTTTCGTCGAGACCTCCGACGGGCCGCGCCTCCTGGGTTCCCGCTGCGAGACCTGCCGAGCCCCTTATTTCCCGAGTAGCGAAGCCTGCCACAACCCCGACTGCGACCACTCAGATATCCAACCCGCGCATTTCGGGCCGCACGGTACCCTCTGGAGCGTCACGGTCCAGAACTATCCGCCGCCGCCGCCGGTGGTCGCCTCCGACCCCTATAGCCCCTACGCCGTAGGCCTCGTCGACCTCGAGACCGATGGCCTGCGGGTGATCGGGCGCCTGCACGTCGAGGATCCTGCGTCCGTGAAGGTCGGTGGCCCGGTGGAACTGGTCCTTGCCCCCCTCGGCCAAGGCCAGGACGGGCACGAGGTGATTTCCTGGCAATTCGAACCGCGCTGAGCTTTCACCGCTCGCGGATCAACTGACCGCGGCGTATCCGGATCAAGGCCGGGAGCCCTGCCTTAACTTCAGGGCGCCCCAAATAAAGATTGGAGGCACCAGCCAATGGGTGAAGTCGCCGTTCTCGGCATCGGAATGCATCCCTGGGGCAAATTCCCCAAGAAGAACCTGAACTCGATCTGCCGGGTCGCGGTGGACGCGGCCCTCGCCGACGCCGGCGTCAACTGGAAGGAAGTCGGGGCCGTGGCCGCGGCCAGTTCTCGTTTTTCCGGCGGCAAGGGCTGGGGGCTGAACGGCAACGATATCGTCGAGGACATGGGCTCCACGGGCCTGCCCGTCTACAACCTTTCGGCGGGCTGCGCGGCGGGCGCCAACGCCTTCAACGTGGGCCACATGATGGTGGCCAGTGGGGCCCACGATGTCGTGCTCGTCGTCGGCGGCGAAAAAATGCCCAAGGGCTTCATCCAAACCTCGGGTCTCGAGGACGAGACTGACCCGGAATATCTTCGTCAGCGCTGCGTCGGTCTGCCCGGACCCGGATTTTGGGCCCTACTGACCCGACAGCGAATGGAGGAGTACGGCACGAGCCACGAGGACTTGGCCGCCGTCGCCGTAAAGGCCCACAAAGTGGGCACCCACAACGAGAACGCACGCTTCCGTCAACTCTTCAGTCTCGAAGATGTCCTCAACTCGAACATGGTCAGCGATCCCTTGCGGCTTTACGAGATTTGTCCCGTGAGCGATGGCGCGGCCGCCGTGGTGCTCTGCTCCGCCGAGTACGCCCGCAAGAAGGCCAGCAACCCGGTCTGGGCGGCCTCGAGTGCCGTGGCCACCGCGCGTTTCGACGACGGTTTGCCGCGCGGCCTCGGCTGCGTCCCCTCCCCGGGCCGCACCCACCACAGCGAGGCCCGGATCTCCGTGGCCAAGGCTCTTGAAGCCGCCGAAATCGGGCCGAAGGATCTCGACTTCGTCGAACTCCAGGACAACACGGTCTACTACGAGCTCGCCTTCCCCGAGGAGTGGGGGATGTGCGAACCCGGGCAATCCGAGAGCCTGCTCCACAAGGGTGAAACCCTGCCCAACGGAAGCATGCCCATCAATCCCAGCGGCGGCTTCCTCTGCTTCGGTGAGGCCACCACCGCCCAGGGGCTCTTTCAGATCTGCGAGGTCGCCTGGCAATTGCGCGGTGAGGCTGGCGAACGCCAAGTCCCCGGCGCGAAGATCGGCATGGCCCAGAGCATCGGGCTCGGCGGCAACGGGACTGCGGCAGTGCTCAAGCGCTAGGAACGAAATCGCTTGGGGATATCGCGATCCAGCACGGTCATGCGGCCGTCGGCCCGGGCGTTTCGAATCGCCTCTTCGGCGATCTCGCGCACGATATCCGAGAGCGGGCCGAGCACTCCCTCGCTGGTCTTGTACCCCGCTGAAGCCCGGACGTATTCCTTGAGGCGGCTGGCAACGATCAGCACTTCCCGGGGCGGACCCGATGTCGGCGCCGTCCCGCCGCTAGCCCCTGCGCCGACGCTCCGCTCGGGCTTCGGCCGGTCGGCGATGATGCGACGCGGTTTGCGTTCGCCGCTGGCTTCGGCCGCCGCCTGACGCTGGGCCTCGGCCTGGCTCGGTGCCCGTCTCTCCTCGGCCCAGGACTCGCGGTGCCGGGCCACGGGCAGGTGGACTTCCCAGCAGCTCACATCGCAAAACTGGAGGGCGGTGCGCTTTCGGTTGCACGTCGAGACGTTGCAGACGTAATACGCTGCACTGAAATTAATCGACTTCTTGCAGGCGCTGCATTTCTTCCAGCTCGACTCGAAATTTCCGGACATGCTCGCTCCCTCGGCGCCCTCTTCATCGAGCCAGCGGAGCGCGGGGCCGAGCATAGCGGACAAAAAGGAGCTCAATCGACCGGATCGGCCAAATAGCGCCTCGCCCTTCCGCCAAGAAGCTGAGCTCGTGTCGGCTCCCAGGCCGAAGCGACTAGCGCCCCTTGTACTTGGGCCGGCGCTTCTCGAGAAAGGACTGGGTCCCCTCCCGGGCGTCTTCGGTCATCGCCGACATAACAGCGGCGACGCCCTCGTAGTCGTACATCTCGTCGGCGGTCGAAGTCAGCGACTTGTAGACGAAATGCCGGGCAAGGTCGATAGCCACGCTGGGGCCACGAGCGAGCTTCTTTGCATAGGCCATGGCCGCCTCCAGGGCGTCCCCCTCCTCGACGAGTTCGTCGATCAGCCCTTCCCTGTGGCATTCCTCGGCTTCGAGGATATCGCCGGTGGTAATCATGCGGAGCGCCGTGGGGAGCCGGGTAACCCGGGGGAGGAACCAACTGATCCCGCAATCGGGACCGAAACCCAGGCGAACCATCGCGGCGCTCATGCGAACAGTCTTCGACCCGAAACGCCGATCGCAGGCCAGAGCGTAGGCGAGACCCGCTCCCATGCAGACCCCCTCCACTGCGGCGATCACGGGCTTGTCCACCTCAATGATCCACTTGGTCATCTCAGCGAAGGCCCCGGCCGGTGTCTTGCGCTGATAGCGCTCGAGAGGCGTATCCGTAAGACCCGGAATCGGGCGGCCCTCGTCGTTGCCGCTCAGGAACTCGGCGTCGCCACCGGATGAAAAATTACCACCGGCCCCAGTCAGCACCAGGACCCGAACATCATCATTCGTACGCAGCTCACGGAGCTTGGCCGATATCGCCGCGCACAGATCCCAATTAACCGCATTCATGCGCTCCGGCCGGTTCAGGGTGATGATCCCAACACCCTCATCCGTCGTAAAGCTGAATTGATCCTCGACTCCCATCGTGCTTCTCCCTTTCGCTGCTCTTGCCCTATCGCGATATCGCGTTTTTCATTCCCACAGGCGTGCCGCTACTTAAGCCGAGCGACCGTCTCCCGCAACCAATCGTCGTCACTTCGAAAATCCGGCGGGATATCGAGGAGGATCGTCGAGTAGAGCCCGTCGCAGCGTTGCTTGACTCGGTCAACAAACTCGTCGGCGGTGGCGATAATCGCCCACTCGTCGAGCATCTCGTCGCTGATCACGCCAGGCATCGCCTTCCACTTCCCCTCCCTGGATAGCCGATGGAGTTCTGCCGCGGCATCCATCCAGCCGTGAAACTCAAGGACCGAGTGATAGGTGGGCGTCGAAGCGTAGAAGGAAATGTGTTGTTTCAGATCCAGCTTGGCCGCCGCCACCCCTTCTTCGTCGCGAGCCAGGGCGAGAAATGGCGCGCCAATTAAATCCACAGCATCGGGGCTGCGCCCGGCTTTCTCGGCGCCCTCGGCAATGGCGGGCACAAGCACCTCCTCGGTAAATCGGAAGGTCGCGATCGGGTGCAGGCGGAGCCCGTCGCAGAGTTCCCCGGCAAGGCGCCCCATATAGGGGTTCACCGCGGCAATCTGAATCGGGATATCGGGATGCTCCGCCGGACCGGGATTGAAGAAGGGCGGGCAGAGGGTGAACTGGTAATGCTCCCCCTTGAAATCCGCCCGGGCTCCGTTTTGAAAGCTGTCGAAGATCGCCTTCATGCATTCGATATATTCGCGGAGCCGGGGGCCGGGAGGCCCCGTCCAGGTACTCGCGTAACGCCTTTCAACATGGGGCTTGACCTGGGTTCCCAGGCCGACGCAGAAACGCCCATTGGAGTAGTGCTGTAGATCCCAGGCCAGTTGGGCGGTCACCATGGGGCTGCGCGGAAAGGCGATGGCCACGTTGGTGGCCAACTTCACCCGCTCGGTGTGTTCCGCGGCAATCGCCAGGGGGAGATAGGGGTCATGCCCCGCCTCGGGGGCCGTGACACCGTCGAAGCCGATCTCCTCGAGCCGCCGAGCCGCCAAGCCGATCTCCTCGAGACTGGCTCGCTTGACCCCATCACCCGCATACTGCTCGGTATCGGGCCCGAGCATCACTGTTTCAACTCGCAATGGCTCTCCCTCTCATTTCTTCGCTCGAATGCGCTGGAACCAAGGGACTCTAGTCGGCCGTCAGATCCCGGGCGGCGAGATAACCAAACGTCGTGGCCGGTCCCAGAGTCGCGCCCGCGCCGGCATACGTTCGCCCCATCACCGGCGAAGAGCAATTCCCTATGGCATAGAGTCCCTCGATCACTTCACCCTCTTCGGTCAGAACCCGGGCCCTTGCATCCGTCCGAATCCCGCCCTTGGTCCCGAGCTCGCCGGGAAAGGACTCCATCCCGTAGAAAGGAGCGGTCTCGATGGGCGCCAGACAGGGGTTCGGCTCGACCTTCTCATCGCCATAATAGCGATCGAAGACCGTATCTCCGCGACCGAAATCGAGATCCTTACCGGTCTTTGCGAACTCGTTGTTGCGGGCGACGGTTTCTTCCAGGTTGGCGGTATCGACGCCCAACTTCACGGCCAGTTCCGCGATGGTGTTGGCTCGCTTGAGGTAGCCATCGCGCAACATCTTGGTGATGAGGATATCGGGTTGCTGGGCTCCCGGGAGCAGAGGGCCGACCGGGTAACTCTTGCGGAAGCGGGCATCGAAGACGAGATAACACGGGATACAGGGTGCCTCGTCCGAGTGGTCTTCGTACTGGGCGTTGACGACGTCGATATAGGGAGCGGCTTCATTCACGAATCGCCTGCCGGCCTTGTTGACCATGATGCTGCCGGGCAGGGATTTCTCGATCACCAGCATGCGCGCATTGGCTTCTCCCGGCACCACTGTCACCGGCCCCCACCAACCCTCGTCCATGAACTCGACACCGGCACCGAGATCCCGGGCCAATTCGATCAGGTCGCCCGTATTCTTCTTGTTTGCGCAGGTCCACTCGACGCGGGTCGGGCCGGGCAGGTATTTTTCGCGCATGGCCTGGTTTCCCTCGAACCCGCCGGCGGCCACCACCACGCCTTTGCGGGCGCGCACGCGCACGGGTTGGCCTCCTCGTTGGACGACGATACCGACCACGCGACCCTCCTCGGAGACGAGGTCGCTGACACCGCTCTCGAGCCAGAGAGGAATCCCGCGATCTAGCATGGCCTGACGCAGCATCCCCACCAGGGAGTTCCCCATGGCCAGGAAACGATCGCGCTTGGATTTGAAGCGCCAGGGCATATCCAGCACATAGCGAACCATCAGGCGCAGCATCAGCCGAACCCACCCCGGGGCGCGAGTCAGCATGGTCCGCGATTCGGGAATTGTCATAAAGAGTCGGCCCATTACCAGCATTTGGGCGTTCTGATCCTGCATCGAAAGCAAGTCATCGCCCAGACTCCGCGCGTCGAAGGTCTCGGGATCCAGGGATCTTCCGCCGGGCTTGCTGCCCTTCGCCCTGGGATAATAGTCCGAGTACGCGGGCATCGAATACATCTTCAGGTCCGCGTGGTCGGCGAGGTAGCGCAGGGCTTCGGGTGCATGGTCGATATAGGCTTCGAGCTTCGCCAAATCGACCTGGCCAGCCGTGATCTCTTGGAGATAGGACAGGGCCTCTTCGCGCGTATCCTCGATGCCGGCCTCTGCCATGAAATGACTCTGGGGAACCCACAAGCTGCCGCCGGACATCGCCGACGAACCGCCGTAGCGCTCGGCCTTCTCGACCAACAGCACATCGGCCTCTCGGTCGTGTGCAACGATGCCAGCGGTCATCGCTCCGGCTCCGGAGCCGATCACGACGACATCGAATTCCTCGTCCCAACCCTCAATGCCTGATTCGCTCATGTGTCGCCCTCCATCTTGCCCTAGTGGCCTAATCGGCCGCACGTGGGGCCCATGCCTCAGTTTTGGGAAATTGGGCGACTCTGGCCCTCCTCGCCCAACCCCCGGCCCAAGAAAAGAATCGCCGGACTTCTCCCAGACCGCCCACCCTTTGCCCGAGGGGCGGTGGACACTTCCAACGGGGAGCTATCCTTCGGTTACTATAGGTCAAATTCCAACAGCGGCGGCACGTGGCCGGCGGCGAAAAACACTCTGCCGAGTTCGACAAGCCGTCCCACGATCCCCGAGCCAGGAAACCACTCATGATCCGAATCGCCCCACTGCTCGTCACCCTAATCGCAGTCAGCCTGAGCCTTTCGGCCCAGGCACATGATCCCGAGCATGCCGCCAACTACTCGCGACCGGGGCTCTATCTCAGCGGGGGAGGCTATTTCGCCCTGAGCACTTCCAACGAAGGTTTTCCCGGCGCCGAAACCCCGAGCTGGCAACCCGACCCATCCCTCGATTTCCGGATCGGCTGGCGTGAGCACGAGAGGCTCGCCATGGAAATCGACTTTGGCTGGGTCCCCAGCACCAAGGGCATCGAATACGGCAACTGGCTGCTGGGCGCGAACCTGAAGTATTTCCTCGCCGAAGACCGGGTTCAGCCCTACTTGATCGCTGGGGCCGGAGCCATGTGGGCCCGGCCGCCCGGCGCGACTTCAACCAAGATCGACTGGGCCTTCCGCCAGGGCGTGGGCGTCGACTACTACATCAGCCACCACTGGGCGCTCACGGCCGAAACCACCTTTGTCTGGGGGGTCGGCCAGGTCTGGAATAATTATTTCCTGGCTCTGAATTTCGGCGCTATGTATCGATTCTGAAGGGCTCCGGAAAGCCCCCTACCCTGCTCGCACCGGACTCAATCGGCGGCCGGGGGAAGTTCGAGTTCGACACTCGCCGTCACGTGGTTGCCCAGGCGGTTATAACCGCGAATATCGACTTCGACTCGGCCCGCTTCGGATGAGCGCACAGAGCCCGACATGGTCATGGTGTCGTTGGGGTAATTGGGCACACCCAGTTGCAATGAAAGCCGTTTGATCACGGCTTCGGGCCCTGCCCAATCCGTCACGTAGCGCGCACAAAGGCCCGACGTGGTCAGGATATTCATGAAGATATCCGGCGACCCCCGCTCGATGGCCAGGTCCCGGTCGTGGTGTACGTCCTGGTAGTCCCGGGAGGCAATCGCCGTCGAGACGATCAGGGTCGTGGTGATGGGGATCGGGCATGGGGGCAGTTCATCCCCCACCGCAACCGCATCCCGAGCCCGGTTCACCTCGTTGCGGGCGGGGCGAGCCGGGCGAAAGAGGGGCAGCGATCCCTGGGAATTCTCCCGCCGGATCACCAATTCCACGGGCATCCCCACCCTCACCGCCTCGGGATCGATATCGACGATATTCGTCAGGAGTCGGGTCCCCTCCTCGAGTTCCACGAGGCCCACCACGTAGGGGGGATCAAAGGCGGCGAAAGCGGGGTGAACGGGTTCCACGTGGCTATAAACCGTTCCGCGGCCGCTCGCCTCGACCCAGCCGAGGTCATAGTTTCCGCATTGGGGGCAGCGAACCATCGGGGGGTGATGAAGGACTGAGCACGCCCCGCATTGCTGGATCCGCAACTGTCCCGCTTCGAGCCCCTCCCAGAAGAAAGCCGTATCCCGGCTGATACCCGGTTGGGGACGCATGGGCCGCGCAGCGGCTTCCTCCCCCCCAGCCTGGGCCATACGACCCGTCCCCGGCTTGAACTTGAGGATCCTGAAGAGCATGCGACCCACGCTCTCTCCGTGCTGGGTCCGATACTCGGTGCGGGTGGTCACGAAATGGCCGACCCCGAGGCCGGTCTTCTTCTCTTCGGAAACGTCCTCCACGACCTGGGAAGAGTGCAGTTCATCGCCTGGTCGCAGGTAACGCAGGTAATCGTGCTCTGAGTTGGTGGCTACCACCGAGGTGAAGCCCGCGGCATCCAGCGCACGATAGACACCGCTCCCCGGATCCTCGGCGTTGTCGGGTCCATCGCTGGGCGGTTCGAGACCGCGCATCGACCAGGCCATCAGCATCGCGGGCGGTGCCACGATCCCCCCGTGAATCGACCGAGCCGCCGCGTCGGCATCCGTATAGACGGGGTTGTGATCCTGCATGGCGTCGCACCAGTGGCGGATCATCGCCGGGTTGACGGGATCTCGCGCCACCCAGGCGGATCCCAACCGACCAATCGATTCTCTCAGCCCGGCGACGAAGCCCGGCCCCTCGGATTCGCTCATGCCTCTCCCTCTTTCGTCACGCTCTCACTCTCCCGACCGGGCGCCGAGAGCGCCGCCTCGATTTTTGCCTCGTCCAGGCCCGCGGCCCGAAGCACTGCCGACGAATCCGCACCCAGCCCAGGGGCCGGGGCATTCGAAGGCATCGGATGCGCCGACATGGACAGGGGCGGCCCCACGGTCTCAAAGGCTCCCAACTCGGGATGCTCCACCGTGCGAAAATACCCCATGGCCTGAATCTGGGGGTCGTCCCGGGTTTCCTCCAAGCGCCTCACCGGCGCCCAGATGACCGAATGGCCCGCCAGTTTCTGCTCCCACTCAAGCAGGGTGTGGGCGCCGAAGACGGCATCAAGGATCTCGGCGAGCTCGCGGTTCTGGCGATAGCGTTCCACCGGCCCGACGAAGCGCGGGTCGGATTCGAGTTCCGGGCGGCCGATGGCCCGGGTAAAGCTCGGCCAGTAGCGGCCGGATTCGATCATCACCAGCATCACCCAGCGGCCGTCCCGGGTCTCGTAGTGGTTCCAGAGCGGATTGCGGGGCGCCGAGCGGTCGTGCATGGGCGCGGGATTGCCCGTGGCCAGGGTCTGGGAGAGATCGTTGCCCTGGAGATAGAGACCGGTCTGGAGCAGGGAAACGTCGACAACCTGCCCCCCGCCTCCGGCATCTCGGACCCGCAGAGCCGCGAGAATCCCGCAGACCAGGGAGAGCGCTGCCGAATGGTCCCCGACCCCGGGTCGCAGGAACGCCGGCGGAGCCGAGGGGTCCCGGGTGAGATCCATCATGCCCGTGCGCGCCCAAAGCGCCGCGTAGTCGAAGGACGGAGAATCGGCCTCGTCGCCCTTATTCCCGTAGCCGGTGAGGGAGGCGTAGATCAGTTCCGGGCGCTTCTCCCGCAAGCTCTCGGGGTCGATCCCAAAACGCCGACAGCGGCCGGGAAGCATGTTGGTGAGCACCACATCAACCCCGTCGATGACCTCGAGCAACGCGGCCCGGGCGGCGGGGTTATTGAGATCCAGGGCGAGGGATTGTTTGCCCCGATTTTCCATCTCGAATTGCGGCGAGCCCTCGAAATCCGAGCGGAAGCCGTTGTGCCGGGGCCGGGTATGGCGCAACAACTCGCCGGCGGGCACCTCCAGCTTGATCACCTCGGCGCCGAGTTCGGCGAGCAGCGCCCCCGCGGCGGGCGCAGCGACAAAGGTCGCCACCTCCAGCACCCGGATGCCGTCGAGCGGGCCGCCTCTCGCCGGGGCCGACTTATACGTTGACATGCACTTCCTCCTGAACCGCAATGGTAGCCCGCCTTGAGGGGTTCACTCTTCCCTGCGACGGGCGGACTCGGAGCCCCGGGCCGGGGCCGGCTCGGGGGGATTGTCGAGCCAGCCCTTGAACTCCCGGGCGCGCCGGACGTCTCCCTTGGCGAGGGCCGCGTACCAGGCCCGTCGAAGCTGGCTTCGATCCTGGACCGAGATGGCCCGCCAGAATCCCTCGGCCCGCATGCGCCGATCGAGGGTATAAAGCGAAATGCCGGCCATCACCGAGACGTTGAGATACGAGGTGAAGCCCACCGAAGGAAGGAAGAAGAAGCCATCGGCCGCGGCGCGTAGAGCCGGGCTGACCCCGCGCTGCTCGCTCCCGAAGGCCACGGCGACCCGTTCTGCCAGGGGAGCGTCCTCCAGGGATTCGGCCCCGGACGAGTAGTCGCTCACCAGGATCCGGTAACCGCGTGCGCGCAGGGCCGAGACCGCTGCTTCGATATCCCGGTACCAGAAGAGATCGAGCCAGCGCTCGGCCAGCATGGTCACCGTACGCTCAAGATCCGCTCGGCCCTCCTGCTGAACGATATGAACCTCCTGCACCCCCAACGCCTCGCTGGTGCGCAGCACCGCGGACGCGTTGCGCGGATTCACCAAGTCATCGAGGAGCACCACCATGGAACGACTGCGCTCGCTGAGCGCCCGCTCGGCGGCCCTCAACCGAGCCGGCGCGGCGGATCCCTCCACGGGCCGCACCGCCTCGAGTTCCGGGTGCTCGGGAAAACGCAGGGCGGGAGTCAACTCGGCCCTCTCCTCTCCCTCCTGCCAGGGGCGGCCGATAAAATCCGGGGGCTCGAGACGCTCGTTCTCCCCCAACTGGCGGGCGTGCGCGATCAGCCCTCCGAGGAAGGGCATATCCTGGGCCCGGCGCACAATCTCGGTCTCGACACTCTCGCGCTGGCGCTTGTGCCAAAGGCCGCGCTCCCAGGCCTCGGCGATCAGTCGCTCGGCCTCCTCGAGTCGCTCGGCGGCCTGGCGCATGACCACCTCGATCTCGTCCATGTAGCCTCGCCAGCGACCCCAGCCGCGACGCATGCGCTACTCCCCCGTGAAGCGCGGAGCGCGTTTTTCCTTGAAGGCGCGCGGCCCCTCCCGGGCGTCCTTGGACATCATCACCGTGGCGGAGACCTCGTCCTCGATCTTCAAGGCTTCGGAGAGACTCAATCCGCTGCCTCGCATCACGCCCTCCTTGATCTTGCGAACCGCCAGCGGTCCATTGCGCGCCAGCTTATCCGCGAGTTCATGGACCTTGGCAAGGAGCTGCGCGTGGGGGACCACGTAATTGAGCAAGCCCATTTCGAGGGCATCCCGGGCGCTCCAATGATCACCGATCAGCAGCATCTCCATGGCCTTCGCCCAGGGGATCTGCCGAGGCAAACGGCTGATCGAACCGCCGCCGGGGAGCAGGCCGACCCGGGCCTCGGGCGTTCCGAAAACCGCGTGCTCCGAGGCCACCCGCAGATCGCAGGCATTGGTCATCTCCGTGCCACCGCCTAGAGCGTTCCCATTGACCGCGGCGATCACCGGCTTGTAGAGCTCAAAGCCGCGCAAAATGGCGTCGGTAAACTGGCCCGGATTTTCGAGGATCTGATGGTCCCATTTATCCTCGGGCTTCCGCGCCCCGGTCATCAGGGGCATGGTGAGCTTGAGGTCTCCACCCGCACAGAAATCCGTCTCCCCGGCCCCCGTGAGGATCGCCACCCGCAGGTCGTCGCGATCGCGAAATTCATGCCAGGCTTCGCAGAGCTGAATCAGCATTTGGGGACTCAGGGCATTTCGAGCCTCCGGGCGGTTCATGATCAGGGTCATGACACCGTCCTCCTCCTCGACCAAGAGGTGGCGCTCGGGGGAGTTTGTCTCGGGCATCGCTCAATCTCCTCTGCAGCTCGAAGCGGGCCGCTCTTCGCCTGGCCGGGAACCCTAGTGGATCCCATCCGGAATGGGCAGGCATCCCGGCGCAGGGCGCGCCACTCTGAGATAGGCTCCCTCTATGCTCGGTGGCCCCCCCCTGCCCCAAGAATTGACCGCCGTCGATGGCCCGCTTCCGGCCGGAGTCTGCGAAGGATCGATCCTCGGTCTCGGCCCCCACGCCGATGGAGTCAAGGCCCTGGTCGCTCTCGGCTTGGTTCCCCCGGATGTCGTCACCGCCATGACGCTTCATCTCTTGGCCCGCCAGCCTCGGCGCCCCCGAAGCGGAGGCCAAAAAATCCGAGGCGCCATCGAAGGCGGGGTCTGGGTCCGCGAACAGGTCACCTTCCATGCCCCCATGCGTATCGACGAACCCGTGCGGGTGACAGGCGAAGCCATCGGACGCTTCTCGCGCAAGGGGCGGCGCTACGGCGTCACCCGATCGACCACCGTCGGCGAGGACGGCCGACTCTTGGTCTCGAGTTGCACCACCGGGCTGCTCTCCTACCGGCGCGAACCCGGGCTCGAGGACGCCTACGAGGGCATCGCCGAGCACGACGATGCGAGACCGGGCCCGGATGCCTCTGCGGCGACGCATAACCCCTGCCTCGATCGGCTGGCCGAGGCCCAGCCCGGCGACGTGATCACGGGCGAGCGCGCCCAGGTCACCCTCGCCATGATGCAGCAACGCGATGCCGGCCGAGACGACAACCCCATCCATACCGATCCCGCGGTGGCCAAACGCGAGGGCCTGGCGGCTCCCATCGCCGGGGGGTCGCATGTCCTGTCCTTTCTCCAGGCGCGGCTAATGCAGGTGTGGGGGCCCGAGTGCCTCTTGCACGGGGCCCATTTCGACGTCCGCTGGGTCGGGCAAACCTACGCCGATAGCCATATCGTGCCCTCCGCCCGGGTCGTCGAGGTGACCGGGGATCAGGTCGGCTGCGAACTCAGCGTCGAGGGCGAAGAGCGCACCCTGCTCAGGGGCAAGATGATCCTTCCCCTGGCCGGCGGCGGCCCGGGGTGAAAGCCGGCGCTCTATCCGGCATCCGGGTTCTCGATCTCGCCGATGCGTCGGCAGCCTTCGCCGGCCGCCTGCTCGCGGACCTCGGCGCCGAGGTCATCCTCGTCGAGCCTGGGATGGGCGCGCCGATCCGACATCGCGGCCCCTTCGCCGGCGAGCGAGCCGACCCCGAGCGCGCGTATGCGCATCTCTACTTCAACGCCAACAAACACTCGGTGGCCCTGGATCCTACACGCGCCGAGGACCAAGACGATTTTCGTGGTCTGGTGGCCAGCGCGGACGTGCTGATCGAAACCGCACCGGTCTCCGAGCGAGCGGCTCGGGGCCTGGCTCCCGAAGTCCTCCAGGCGCTCAACCCCGGCCTGATCCACGCCTCGATCACCCCCTTCGGTCCCGAGGGCGAGT
This sequence comes from Myxococcota bacterium, assembly GCA_028823175.1. Lineage (GTDB taxonomy): Bacteria > Myxococcota_A > UBA9160 > UBA9160 > UBA4427 > JAZXM01. The sequence continues at coordinate 31,390 of JAPKBZ010000006.1, read as the reverse complement.
GGCGAGATTGGCGGGCCAATGACCTAGTCGCCGAGGCCGCCAGCGGCCTGCTCTGGCTCTGCGGAGAGCGCCGGGGTCCGCCCTGGCATGGCAGCGGACGCCCGGCCTACTCCATGGCGAGCCTGGCCGCAGCCACCGGGATCATGGCGGCGTTGACCGCCCGGGAAAGGCGGGGGTCAGGCGCCCCGGGTGCCCACCTCGAAGTCGCCCTCCAAGAAGCCGCCAGCATGGCGGCGATCCAGTCCGCCACCCCGACTTTCTGGTCGTGGTTCGGCCGTATTCCCGGACGGCCTGGCCTCTCCAATGCGCTGCAATGCCGGGACGGGGGATGGGTGGGCCTACTCGTTCGCCCGGTGAGCTTCGCGAACTTCCGGGACTGGGCGATCGAGGCAAAGACCCCCACTCAACTCTCTCCGGATGACGATCATTGGGCCGAAATCTATGCGCCCCGAGAGGGCAACCCCGTCGCCCAGGTCCTGCGCGAGCTCGCCGAGCGCTACGACCGGGACGCGTTCGCCGACCGCGCCGCCGAGGCCGAGACCATCTGCCTGCCCATTATGGATTTCCCCAGCATGGAGCACCATCCTCAGTTCAGCGGGAACCAGCAATTCGTCGGCGTGAAGCACGAGCTTCTCGGGGAAACATTCAGCTTTACCCGCAGTCCGGTGGACTCCGTGACCGGAGGCGTTGCGCTTCGCTCGGCGCCGACATTCGGCGCCGACAGCGCGCGGGTCCTCGAGACCACCCGGGCCAAGGCGCCCGTATCGGCGAGCCCCACCCCCGCCCTCGATCCCTACAAAGCCCTCGACGGCATCCGGGTGGTGGACTTCTGTTGGGTTCTGGCCGGTCCCCTGGGCACCCGGCTACTCGCCAATTTCGGAGCCGATGTGATTCGGGTCGAATCGAGTCGCCGTATCGACGGCATGCGAAAACAATCGGGGCCGGACGGGGAGCCCCATGCGGACCTCGGCGGGCTCTTCAACGGTGCCAACGCGGGCAAGCGCTCGCTGACCCTCGACCTCAGCTCGCCTCGGGGTCGGGAGATCATCCTCGATCTGATCGCCCAGGCTGACGTGGTCACCAACAATTTCCGGCCCGGCGCCCTGGACCGTATGGGCCTCGGTTTCGAAACCCTGCGTGCGCGCAAATCCGACATCGTGCTGCTCAACCTACCCGGCACCCATGCCGAAGGTCCCTGGAGCCAGCGGCCGACCACGGGCAACGCCGTCATGGGGGCCGCGGGGCTCAACATGCTCATGGGCTTCCCCCATCAGCGTCCTCGGGGCTACGGCGTCGCCTACCCCGATTTTACCTCCCCCTACCTTCTGGCCACCTGCACAATGGCCGCGCTTCGCCTTCGCGACCAGACCGGCGAGGCCCGGGCCATGGACCTTTCGCAACTCTCGGGCACGCTCTCCCTGGTCGGCCCCGAGTGGATGCAATACGCCCATACCCGGGAGGCGCCCCAACGCTCGGCCAATCGCGACCCCGCCTACGCCCCCCACGGCCTCTTCCCCGCCCAGGGAGAAGACGAGTGGATCGCTTTGGCGGTGGAGGGCGACGAAGAGTGGCGCGCGCTCTGCCGCGCCATGACACGCCCCGAACTCGCCGAAGACCCGCGCTTCGCCGAGCACACAGCCCGCAAGAAGAACGAGGACGAACTCGACGCCCTGATGGCGAGTTGGACGGCAGAAAATGAACGTTTCGTCTTGGCAGAAAGGCTCCAGGCCGCGGGCATCGCCGCGGCGCCGGTGGAAAACCTGCGGGATACCTACGAACGCGACCCCCAACTTCGCGCGCATTACCAGCGGATCCAGCATCCCCTGGCGCCGGATCTCGACTTCCCCGTCGACCGCGAAGCGATTCGCTTCGCCGGGGTCGAGCACCAGATCTCTCGGGCACCGATGTGGGGCGAGCACAATGAGGAGATCGTGCGCGAAGTGCTCGGACTCAGCGAGGCCGACTATATTCAGCTCGTCCTCGACGGCGTTCTCAGCTGAGGAAACCTTCCCCTCGGCAGCGAAGAGCGGGGGGCCTCAGAGCCACTCCACTTCCCGGGGAATATCCTCGGCCATCACGGCGAGACATTCCTCGACGGTTCCCCAGGCGAGCGAGCGTTCTTTGCCCCGCAGCGTAAAGAAATAGAGATCATTCTCCTCGATCACCCCGTTCCCGCCGTGCACCTGATGACCGAGCATCAGAACCTCGGGCGCCGAACGCGAGGCCGCCGCCTTGGCCGCCGCCGCCCGGATCCCCGCATCCTCGCCGCGATCCAGGGCCGACAGCGCCTCAAGGGCAAGAAGCCGAGCGCTCACCACTCGGCTCGCCATATTGGCGCAATGATGACGAACCGCCTGAAAGCGGCCGATGGGCTGGCCGAATTGCTCCCGGGTATTCGCATAGGCAACGGTCATATCGAGGGAGGTCTGCATTGATCCCACACATTGCAGAGCGGCCAGCGCCCGGGCGAGTACGACGGTCCCGGAGACCTGTCCGACGGCCGCCACGCGCTGGGCCGGGACACCGGAGTAGCGGACCACGGCCACCGGGGTCCGCCCCACCGAGAGCAGGGGTTCACACTCAACGCCTGCAGCCCCCGTCTCCACCAGGAAGAAGGCCGAGTCTTCGCCCTCCACGGCGGCGACGAGGTGATGGGTCGCGTGTTGTCCATAGTCCACAAAATATTTTGCCCCGGAAAGCAATCCGCCGGGACCGACCTCAAGCGTTATTTTTTTGAAATCATCTGCCGACTCAAGGATCGCAGGCACCGGCACCACGTCGCCCTCGAGAACCCGGGGCACCCAGTCACCGGCCAGGGCCGGATCCGCCTGCAGGGCCCGGCCGGCCACCGCCACCTCGAGAATCGGCACCATGACGGCCCGCCGGGCGAATTCCTCGACCAGGAGGCCGAGTTCGAGGAGGTTCCCCCCTCCCCCGCCAAGGCTTTCGTCGAAGGCCAAACCCAGAAAACCCTGCTCGCAGACGCGCTGCCAGAGTTCGGCGTCCCAGCCCTGCTCGGCCTCGAGCTTTCGGGTGCGATCGTAGGGCGCCTCGGTTTCGAGAAAGCCGGAAACGGTTTCCTGGAGGAGTTGCTGGGTTTCGCTGAAATCGAGATTCATTCCCACTCCTCCTAGCGAGCCAGACCGAGGCCCGCGGCTGCGATGATGTCACGCATGACTTCGTTCGTTCCGCCCCCGAAACGAAAGATCGGCGAGAGCCTGAAATTGAATTCGGCGCGCCCCGCAAAAGGAGCGTGCTCGCCGGATTCGGCGCTCAGCCCCCCGTAGCGCCCCAGGAGATCCATGGCGGCGCTCGCCAACCGGGTTCGCAACTCGGTCCCCGAAACCTTCGCCATCGACGCTTCGGCGATGGGCGTCCTGCCCCGGGAGATGATCCAGGCATTCTGGAGCGCCAAGGCGCGATGCTCCCGGAGATCGAGCTGCAATTCCGCCAGCCGGCGGCGGACCACCGGATCGGCAAGCCTCTCGGGACACGCCTCAGCGAGGTGCCCCACCAACTGATCGTAGATCCGCGCCAGGGCGCCGGTGGCGGCGAGTCCGACCCGTTCGTGATTGAGGGCGTGCATGACGATGGGCCAACCCTGATTGACCCCACCCACGACGCTGCCCACCGGAACCCGGACATTGTCGTAGAAGGTTTCGTTCGTATGCCCGCCGTAGAGCGTCGGCAGCGGGCGGATCGTGATTCCCTCGGTCTCGGTGGGAACGATCATGATGGAGATGCCCGCGTGTTTTTTTGCGGCGGGATCCGTGCGCACCGCCAGCCAGAGATGGGTTGAAACATCGGCCAGGGAAGTCCAGATCTTCTGGCCGTTGATCACCCACTCGTCACCATCGAGTTCGGCCCGGGTACGCAGGGAGGCGAGATCGGTGCCGGCGTTGGGCTCGCTGTAGCCGAGAGCAAAGCAATACTCCCCGCGGTAGATACCGGGCAGCAAGGCGCGCTTCTGCTCCTCGCTCCCGAAGGCCAGAATCGACGGCGCAATCGAGGTAAAAGTGAGGTTTCCGTAGGGCATGCCCCAATATTCCATCTCCTCGACGAATATGTACTGGTAGAGCATATCCCGGCCCTCGCCCCCATATTCCTTGGGCCAACACATCCGCATCCAGCCACGCTCGTGGATGGCTTCGTGGAAGGTGCGGATCAGCTCGCCGCCGCCCCCGTAGGTTCGGGCGTATTCCTCGAGGAGTTCCGGCGTGCGCCGCTCGGCGATGAATTCTCGCAAGGCCTGGCGAAATTCGACGTACTCATCCTCCCAGCTGAAATCCACGGCTAGTCCCCTTGCTCGACGGGGGCGAAGTAGATAAGTCCGAAGCTCTCGTTCGCGGGCTCGACTTCGGCGCAAACGGGCAGATCGAGGCGAATCTCCTCGAGAGTTCCCCGCCAGCCGCCCACCAGGCGAATCCCCTCTTCCATCTCGATGACCACCGTTGCGTAGGGCAACGCCTCGGCGGCCCAGCCCGGATCGACCGGGCGATGGGTCACTGTCCAGGAGAATATTCGTCCCTTGCCCGGCGAGGGATCAAAGGCCAGAGCATCGGAGCCGCATCGAGCGCAGCGAAAGCGAGGGGGATGGAAGACTTGTGAGCACCCTTCGCAGCGCTGCAAATGCAGCGTTCCGCCGGCCAGGTGCCGATAGAAATCCGCGTTTCGGCCATCGGGGTCGGGAATGAATTTTGCGGGGGCGCTCATTCGTGGGTCTCCGTTTTCTGGCCTGGGGCGGAACGGGTCATCTCAGTCTCCCCGGCCCAAGATCGCGATACTGCCATCCCCAAAATCTCCCCAGCCCGTGACCAGGCCCAACTCCGCGCCTTCCACCTGGGCTGCGCCGGCTGCGTGGCGCAGCTGCCGAGTGGCTTCCACGACATGATTCATCCCCCACATATGCCCCTGGGAGAGCAATCCGCCATGGGTATTCACGGGCATCTCGCCCCCCAGGCGAATTCGACCGCCCTGGACGAAATCCCCGGCTTCCCCTCGGCCGCAGAGTCCGAGGGCTTCGAGTTGCAACAAAACCACATAGGTAAAGCAGTCGTATATCTGGAGGAAGTCCATATCGCCGACATCCACCCCGGCCATCGCGAAGGCCCGGGGAGCAGCGTGGCAGAGCCCGACTTTGAAGGGGTCGGGACGGTTGGTGATGTCGTCGGCGGGATAGGGGTGCCCCTCGGCGCCGCCGAGGTAGAACACCGGCGTGTGGGGCCGATCAGCCGCGCGCTCCGCCGATGTCATCACCACCGCTGCAGCACAATCGGTTTCGAGACAGCAATCAAATTTACGTAGGGGCTCCGCGACCCACGGAGATGCCAAGTAGTCCTCGAGGTCCATGGGTCGACCGCGCATCAGGGCCTTCTCGTTCAACTGAGCATGGGCCCGACATGCAAGGGCCACCTCCGCCGCTGCCTCGTCGGGAATCCCGTAGATCTGCTTGTAGCGCATGAGGATAAACGAGTAGAACTGGGCGGCGGTTCGCGCACCATAGGGGAGGTAGTAGTCCATGGTGACGTTCCCCACCGAACCCGGATCCAGCCCGTATCGCGGCGGCTTCAACCCGGGTCGCGGGCGAAAGGCCGAAAACCCGTTCCAACCCACGACCACAAGCACGTTCTTCGCCACGCCAGAATGAATGGCCATGGCTGCGCTCTGGAGCGAAGCCGTCGGGCTAGCCCCGCCCAGGTGCACGGTGGCGGCGTAGTGGAGATCCTCGACTCCCAGGTTCGCGGCCAACTCCTCGGCCGAGGTATAGCCGGGAGGAGGAATAATGCCGTCGATTTCGGAGGCCTCGAGTCCTGCATCCTCGATGGCCGCGACTGAGGCCCGCAACATCAACTGGACGGGTGTCTCGTCCGCTCCGCGCACGTAATCGGTTTCGCCGATACCGACCAAAGCGGCGCTGGCTCGAAGCGGATGCGGGGACAAAATTTCTCCTGATCGTTGAGGGATTTGATGCAGTCTCGAAATTTTCCAGAACGCCTCTTACGCTTCCCCAACGGGTCTTCGAACTCTGAGTCTAGCCACTCATCGCCAGATTCAACCCAGCCGCGAGCCCCGACAGATGCAAGAATCGAAGGGGAGCCATGGGGCGGCCCGCTCGCTGTGTTTATCTCTGTACCTACCCTCGGTAGAAGCGAGCCAAGAGGGGATCGACTTCGGACTGTTTATCCCAATCCCAGCTGCCCTTTTCCTCTGCGACGGGAAAGCAATCAGGGCACCAATAGCCACCGTGGATCAAGATCCACGGTGTCGCTTCGAACTCGTGCCCGAAGGCGCAGCCCCAATGGTGAGCCTTCCGCATCCCCTCGAATTCCGGCGAGAGCAACCGGCCACCTCGGGATTCCGCGTAGGCGGCCAGATTTTGGATATCCATCGTCGACTCGCTCATCGCGTTCCCTCCATGCCCTGCCCGGCCCCCGCCTCGTCCCAGTCCGGGATGGCCGCCCAGGCCTCCTTCGACCCGAAAAAGGCTTCGATATAGGCCGTGTTGTCTTCGGCGATCCATTGCAGGGGTTCTGCCCATCGGCGCGCGAGAACCTTGAGAAGCGGGGCCGGTGCCATTCGCGCCCCCCACTTCATCCAGGTCGCCAACCCCTCCTCCACCATCGCGTAGCAGTCGTCGAGGGTGTCCCGGAAATGACCGAGATGGTGATTCAGATCTTCACTGTCCGCAAAATAACCGCAGTGGAAATTTTTCAACGCGAACCAATTTCGGTCGAAGATCTTCCGATAATCGCCGAGCCCCACGGCGGCGAATTGATCGGCGAGAAAACCCTCGTAAACGACTCGGCAACTCGGGCCCCCGGACATATTATAAATGCGCCCCCAGAAATCATCCGAGGTCCCCAAGCACTGAACTAACCCGTACCCTGCATCCCGACTCGTAATGAGTTCAATGTGCTGATTGAGGGGCTGATGGAAGAGAATCGGATCGAGCAACCCCAACAGCTGCGGAGGAACGATGAACGTCTGGCGAAGACTCGCCCAGTTTTTTATCCCCGACTCCGCGATCAAGCGCTCGGCTGCACATTTCGTAAGTGCGTAGTAGTCATGGACACTGGGAATCAGGGGATCACCCACCCGGATCATCTCGTTGGGCGGAAGACGATCGCCATATTGAGCCACGGACCCCACACCCACCAAACGGATCCGTTCCGCCCCGTCGGGCTGACGCAGGATTGAATCGACCAGATTGCGCGTACCCCCGACATTGATCGCCTGGGCGAGCTCGGGGTTGCGATCGGCTGCAGGAGAAATCATCGCCGCCGGATGCAATACGAAATCCACTCCATCGACAGCTCGATCCACATCACCGGGATCGGTCAAATCTCCCCAGACAATCTCCAGCCAGGATTCGCCCGCATAGGGTGCAAACATCTTCTTGTTGACTTTCGATGGGCGAAGCAGCAGGCGAGTCGCGTGGGCGTCACTCCGCCGACGCAATTCGAGAAAGGCTTCGTGACCCATACTCCCGGAAGCACCCGTGAGCAGAACCGTGGATCGAGACATCTAGACTCCGTTTTTATTCAGGGTGAACGCGAGCGGGATTTTCGCAAAACTGGGCCACTGCGCCAATCAAAATCGAAACTTATTTCCGGCGATCTACTTCGGCGAGGGGCTGAGCGCGTACGCTGGCAAGAATGAGCGCCGGGGCGTAAAGCTAGGAACGAACCAACGACCGAGTTCGCCCCCCGGCCATTCTCCCAACGGCGGCAAGGGTCATTTCCTCGAAGCCGCTGCGTCCACGGTTTCACGGATTTTTGCCGACAGAGCATCGCCGGAGCAGGGTTTCCCGATCACTCCATCCAACCCCTTGTCTTCCAGATCCGCGAGTTCGGCGGGCGAGAGGTTCCCACTCATCAGGACGATAGGAATCTGGGGCGACAACTCTTTTAAGCCCTCCAGGGTTTCAGCTCCGCCCATGACCGGCATCCGATAATCAAGCAGGACTAAGTCAAACTCCGCTCCTCGCTCGCGAAAGAGCGTGAGCGCCTCGAGGCCGTTTGCGCACCGAACAATGCGATAACCTCGTCGAACAAGCAGCCGGGTCGTGGCTACCGCGACCAGATCCTCGTCCTCGACCAGGAGGATCACCTCGTTTCCCCGGCCATCGACGGTTCGGGGCGAGTCTTCTTCGATGCTCAAGTCGCCCTGGGAGAGGGGAACGTAGATCGAGCACGTCGTCCCCTCGCCCGGCGCGCTCTCCATGGTCATGGCGCCACCGACCTCGCGCAGGTAGACGCTAAAGACGGAGAGGCCGAGACCCGTCCCCTCTCCGGCCGGCTTGGTCGTGAAAAACGGGTCAAAGACCCTCTCCACCGTAGACGGCTCCATGCCGCAGCCATCATCGACCAATTCGATCCGCGCTTGTCGCGTAGTGCTCGGGCTGAAATTGGCGAAACGCGAATCGCTCGGATCGATTTCTACCACTGCGCTCTGTACCCTCAGCGTGCCGCCGTCCGGCATGGCATCACGCGCATTCAGCGCCACGTTGAGTAGCCCGCTATCGAAACGAGAAGCATCGCCCTCGGTAAGGAGCTGCTCCTCACAGAATTTTGAATTCACCTGGATTGATTCGTCGAGGGCGGGCCTCAGGATATCAAACATGTTCCTGAAACTTTCATTGACATCGAAGGTAGTGGTCGCCGACGGCCTTGCATGGGCGAACTCGAGCAACTGACTGGTCAGCGCTGCTGCCCGCGTCGCCGCCATGGTGATCATATCCGCCATCTCCAATTCCTCGCCGGCTTGGCTGGAATCCTGGAAAAAATCCTGGAGATGCCCGCTGGCGGTAAGAATCGCCATCAGCAGGTTATTGAAATCGTGTGCAATCCCCCCGGCGAGATGACCGATTGCCTCCATCTTCATCGCCTGATTCAGCTGGGCGGAGAGCTCGGTTTGACGAGTCACGTCTCGAGCGAACCGATAGTGCTGGCCCATCTCTCCGCCGGGGATATTCACGGCGGCTATAAATTGAGGGAAATCCGAAGCCTCGGAACGCAACCCAGCAACATTAATCTCCGCCTTCCCTCCACTCGCTATATCAAGAACGGCCCGCACCATTTCCGGCCTATTTGCCTCCGCGATCCACACGTTTGCTGACGACCCGATCATCTCTTCGGCCGTGGTCCCATGCATTTCGATGAAAGCGGCGTTGGCGCTCTCAACCTGGCCACCCGTCCCGACAAGAGCGACGCCTTCGATCGCCGATTCCATCGCTGCTCGAATGCTGATCAACTCGACCGCAGCTCTCTCGCGCGCTTCGATCTCGAACTCAAGGTTCCGATTCGCCACTTTCAGTTCCAGGGTTCGCTCGTCGACACGCAATTCGAGTTCCCGACGCGAGTCCTCCAGATCCGATGACGTCTGCCTGAGTGTATTCACTACGGTCAGCAGCTCGCCCTCGTTTTTCTTGAGAAGTTGATCGCGCTCTCTCATCCTCGAAAGCAGGAAGAAGCCGAAGAAGGAACAGAGCAATCCGCCGATCACGTTGACCGACCCCATTCCCAGCGCCCAAAAGGTCGACAAGGAGCCGTCCAACACCGGCCAGTGGCTAAAGAGCGGTGCGTAGGGAATCACGCCCATCTGCTCAAGGAGGCTCAAAGCGACGAATATCATAAGCCAGCTAGCCAACCCGAGCCGGGTCGGAGCCGTCCCAAATAGGGGAATACCGACCAGCATCCCTCCGATCAGCGTGACGAAGCCGTAGGGGTCCGTGAAAAAGCCATAGAGATAGGCGAAAAACACGTTGCTGATCGCGAAAAGTTGGATCGGAGCATGCTCGAAGAACACCGAGTTCGAATGGCGGGCCGGCACGACGAACGACGCAACGCCGAGTAGAACCCAGCACCCGATCGTCAGAAACGAGAAGTCGATCTGGTACCCGAGCACTCTGGGATCGATGAAAGGAAATTGCTCGGGATTAAATCGTGCGAAATAGAGAAGGCCGGTCGCGTAGAGGCACAGTCCAAGAACTGCCACAGAAACCAGCAGGCTCTTGTGTGCCGCAGACCACGAGGCCATGTCGGTCAGACGCTCACCGAGCCCGACGTCTTTCCTTTCCGGAACCTCTTGTCCCGCCTTGCGAACTGGTGTTGTCCCCATACCGCCTCAGTTAGTGCCCAGTTGAGCAACTGCGCCATGTCCAAGCATAGGCAGCCCGGTGTCGGCGTGGCAACCCGGGGTGACAGTGCAGCGACCAGAGGGGCTTAAGCTTGTGGGGAAACACGTAGGGAGTCAACCCTCGACTAGTCGATGAGATACCGCCCGCCGGACAGAGGCGAGAGCGACTCATCTGCGGTGTAGAAATCGACCTGATATTCGCCTTTTTCCCAACCGTCGCCCGGCTCGAGCCAAACGTAATTGAAGTCGGCCCCGGAGCGGATGGGATAGTGGTTGAACAACATGATTTTCGGGTCGTCCAAGCGCACCCACTTGACGAATACCTCTTTTCCCTCGTAGCCCTCCATCGGGAACGTGGCCCGAATTCGACCCTCCCCGAGCAGGGTCGGGAAGGCCTGGCTAGCCAGATCGGCGTCGCTTCCCTCCTCCGAGAAAAGAACGCTCTGCGGAGCCGGTGGGTCGTCGCGCCCCACATTGAACAAGTCTTGCATTGCCAATTGGGCCAATCGCTGGGTGAACGCCTTCGGGTCCGAGAGCTGCTGAAGCTTCTCGGGCGCGATCCGGCTCAGGCTCGCGAGGGAAAGTGTCAACTCTTCCGCGCTCATGGAATCGATAATCATCGCCACCATGGCCTCTGGGTCCGGACTGAATCGGGCCATGAGGCGCAGGAGGCTTGCCTGGGGAAGCGAAGCGTCGCTCGCCGCCAGGGCTTCGAGCAGGGCGCGGTTTGCGGCGTCTGGCGAGGAGTCCGCCTCATCCGCCCCTTCGAGCAGCCGGGCCGGTTCTGTGCCCAGAGCAGAGGCCCCCCCAAGGCGAGATCCCTCCACGGCACTCTCGGGAGCCGGCCGGGCCGCGCTCCACCAGCCGATGCCGATCCCCAGGAGAAAAAGCGTCAGCAGCCCGCCGCCGAGATAAACATTCCCTCGAATCATGTCACCGATTTTAGCCACAGCCTGACCCCCATTCAAATGCCTCCCCCCCCCAGGCGGTTCCCGGTACGAGCCGGGCCGGGGAGGCACGCCAAGGGCGGAGGACGACGAACAAAAAATGCCCCCAGCGAGATCGCCGAGGGCATTTTTCGTTGCTGGAGCACGAGACCGGATTCGAACCGGCGACCCTAACGTTGGCAACGTTATGCTCTACCAGCTGAGCTACTCGTGCCTAAAATCGCTTCGGGACGAAGGGTTTAAGCAACCCAAGGCCCGGAGTCAACTACCCGGAAAAAAGCCTTCCGACTTCCCCTGGGGGAACCTAGAGCTTGACCACCTTCCCCGCCGGGTCCGGGACGCCTGCTGTCGCGTTCCGGGTGTCGAAGACACGGTTCGCCCTGTCGATCACACGCCCGTAGTCCACGCCGCTGTGGTCCGTCAGGATCACGACGAGGTCGCTCTCGGCGAGGGCCTGGTCGCTCAATTCCACGCCCTTATAGAGGGTGCCCTCGATCTCGCATTCGGCCACGAAGGGGTCGTGGTAGCTCACCTGGGCGCCCTTCCCGGCCAGGATCGATATGACATCGAGCGCGGGAGACTCGCGCAGGTCGTTCACGTCGCTCTTGTAGGCCACACCGAGCACGAGCACCCTTGCGCCGTTCACCGCGCGTTGCGCATCGTTGAGAAGATCCGCGACCCGGTCGGCTACGTGGGCCGGCATGGAGCTGTTGATCTCCGTTGCCAACTCGATGAAACGAGCGGAGAAGTTGAGAGATTTCATCCTCCACGAGAGGTAGCTGGGATCCACCGGGATGCAGTGCCCGCCCAACCCCGGCCCGGGAAGAAATTTCATGAAGCCGTAGGGCTTCGTAGCTGCCGCTTCGATCACTTCCCAGACGTCAAGATCCAGGCGCTCGCACATCAGGGCAACTTCGTTGGCGAGCCCGATATTAATCGCCCGAAAGGTATTCTCGAGCAGCTTGACCATCTCTGCCGCCTGGGTCGAGCTGACCGGAACCGTGGTCTCGAAGACCGTACCGAAGACCTTGCAGGCCAACTCGGTGCAGATTGGGCTTTCCCCCCCCACCACCTTGGGGACATCCTTGACCTTGAATCGCGTATTTCCCGGGTCGATACGCTCGGGCGCAAAAGCAAGAGAGAAATCTTTGCCGACCTTGAGGCCGGTTTCCTCGAGAACCGGAACGAAGAGTTCCCGGGTCGTCCCCGGATAAGTGGTGCTTCCCAGAATGATGAGCTCCCCCGGATGAAGTCGTTTCCGAATCTCCTCGACCGCATGCGCCATAAAGGAGACATCGGGATCACGAGTTTTCGTCAGCGGCGTCGGAACGCAAACGTTGACGATCTGGACGTCATGAAGCTCGTCGAAATCTGTCGTCGCCCTCAATCGATTGGCCTCACGAGCAGAGCGAAGCTCCTCGCTGGAAACGTCGCCGATATATGAGTTTCCGGCTTCAATCGCCTGAACCTTCTCCGAGTCGATGTCGAATCCCACAACCTCGAAGCCGGCAGCCGCCAATTCAACCGCCAGGGGCAGCCCGACGTACCCCAGCCCGATCACACCGATACGCGCGGTTCGGTCGTCGATTTTCGCGCCCAGTTCCCGCAATGCGCTGCTGATCATTCTCGTCGGTCCTCACTCTCTTCGTCGCGAATTACCCGGGGTCGGTCCCCTCTTGAATATCAGGATCTTGAAGCTGGCCGTAGTTCGGGCGCCTCCGAGCGGGCCACGAGCCCCCTAGGGTCGTATCGGTCTACTCCACCCAAAGTAATCAGCAAAATACACGTAGCCCGACCACAAAGTGAGTGCTGTCGCGAACGCGAGCAGCGTCAGACCAATTTTGTGGGCGGGGAGCCCGATCGTCTGATAGTGAAAAAGGAGGGCACCCACCGAAAAGTTTTGGACCAGGGATTTCAGTTTCCCTTGCCAGGAGGCCCCAACGACATGCCCATCCGAGGAGGCGATACTTCGCAGGCCTGTCACCGCCAATTCTCGCGCCACGATCACCACCACCATTCCCACGGCCCACACGGGGATTCGCCCGCAGGCCACCAACATGATCAGCGAAGTGGTCACCAGCAACTTGTCAGCAAGAGGATCCAGTAACTTGCCCACCCGGGTCATCTGCTCGCCGCCCTGGCGCCGCGCGAGCCAGCCATCGAGAATATCCGACAGGGCCGCCAGAATGAATGCCCAGGCCATCACCTGACTGCCCGTCCGGGTCATCCCCCAGTCCGTGGGAATGAAGAAGAGGATCGGAACCACCGCGATGCGGAGCAGCGTGACGGAATTCGGCATATTCCAGAATTTTTCGGTGGAATTCGCCTGGATCCCAGCAAAAGCCGAACGCGCTTCGGTCCCGGCCCCCGAGGACGCCGTTTTGACTCCCGACTGGCTAGTCTGCTCAGATGTCATTCTCTCTCCCAGGGTCCCTCGGGCGCTCCCGAGCGACCCTTAGCCCTCTCCAAATCTCCCCCCCTCGCAAGACGAAGCCCGCGCGATACCACGGGATGGAGAGAACGCTCAAATCTCGGCAGCCGGGATGATAGGCCCAGATCCCGGTCCGGGTAAGCCCGCTCGCCCAGACCCCGGCCAAGGGCTAGAGGAAGCCCGTAGGCCCGTCGCCGGCTTGGGCTCACCCCGGGGGTCGAAGGTTTGCATAGCCTCGGCGGGTGGGGATAGACTGCGACGGGTCTCCTGCGTCTCCCGAAAAGATTCGGGGCCTGCTTCAGTCTCCCTTTCCCAGAGTTTTTCGCTCCCCCCGTCCACCCAAGGAATCAGGGTTCGCCATGGCAGCACCCATGAAATTTGACTTCCTGGTCATTGGCAGCGGCGTCGCCGGCCTCCACTTCGCCTTGCGCGTCGCGGACCGAGGCCGGGTCGCCATCGTGACCAAGAGACGCGCGTCGGAATCCGCCACCAACTATGCCCAGGGCGGCATCGCTGCGGTCATGAACTCCGAGGATAGTTTCGACGCACACGTGCAGGACACGCTCTACGCCGGCGCCGGGCTCTGCGACGAAGATGTCGTGCACTTCGTCATCGAACGTGGCCCCCGAGCGATCGATGATCTCCTCAAGTGGGGAGTCAACTTTGATCGCAGCGAACAGGCGGGCGCTGACGGCCTCGGCTACGACCTCGGCCGAGAGGGGGGACACTCGAAGCGACGAATCCTCCACCATCAGGATTCTACTGGCCGTGAGATCGAAAATTCCCTGCTGCAAAGGGTCTCCGCCCATCCCAATATTGCTCTCTACGAAGACCATTCCGCCGTCGACCTTCTGACTTCCCACCGGGCCGAACGCAACGAAACGAATCGCTGCCTCGGGGCCTACGCCCTCGACTCCGCTACCGGAGAGGTCGATCTCTTTCTTGCCAACGTCACGCTTCTGGCCACGGGAGGGGCAGGAAAGGTCTACCTCTACACGAGCAACCCGGACATCGCGTCGGGGGATGGGGTAGCCATGGCCTATCGGGCCGGGGCCACCATCGCCAACATGGAATTCATGCAATTCCACCCAACTTGCCTCTATCACCCGAACTCAAAATCCTTTCTGATTAGCGAAGCCGTCCGAGGAGAAGGGGGCATCCTCAGAAACCGCGAAGGCGAGCCATTCATGCGTCAGGCTCACGAGATGGGCGACCTTGCCCCTCGTGATATTGTCGCCCGGGCGATCGATGACGAACTCAAGCGCTCGGGCGAAGACTTCGTAACCCTGGACATCACTCATCAAGACGGAAATTTTATTCGACGCCGGTTTCCCAACATCGATGCTCATTGCCTTCGTTTTGGCATCGACATGACCAGGGATGCGATCCCCGTGGTCCCGGCGGCGCATTATTGTTGTGGCGGGGTCAGGACCGATCTCAATGGCGAAACGGATATCCCCAACCTCTTTGCGGCCGGCGAGGTCACCTGCACCGGACTCCACGGAGCAAATCGCTTGGCATCGAACTCACTCCTCGAAGCCCTTGTCTTTGCCGATGCGGCGGCCACCGAGGCCATCCAACGCCTCGACGACCACCCCCCGTTGATGAAGGCCCCCGAGTGGGTTCACGGAGAGGTCGGCAAGAGCCACGAGGCCGTTGTCATTACCCAGAACTGGGACGAAATACGCAGGTTTATGTGGAACTACGTGGGCATCGTTCGAAGCAATGGTCGCCTTGCCCGGGCCCACCATCGAATCGATGTACTGCAAGAGGAAATCAACCAGTATTACTGGAATTTCCGGATCACATCGCCGCTCCTGGAGCTTCGAAACCTCGCCACCGTGGCCGAGCTCATCATCCGATCCGCCGAGCACCGACTCGAAAGTCGTGGGTTGCACTTCAATCTCGACTATCCTGACAAGGACGACTCGAATTTTTGCACCGACACCCTACTTTCGAAGAGCCCCGTGGTAAGCTGAGCGTCCTCAAGACGGTCTGACAGAGAGCGCCCCCTTCGCAACGCCGAACCCAAATCGACGAGCCGGAAGAAACTTACGATTGATGCTCTCTTTTCGCGACCCACAACACCCTGCGGCCCGAACCATGTTGTTACGCGCACTCCTCCTCGCGCTCTGCCTTGGATTCCCAGCCCCCGCACTTTCCCTAATCCTCGATGCCGGTGACGGCTCCGGGAACACCACGTCCCCCGAGAACGACCCGGGCTGGCATAATGTGGGCCAGCACCTTGGAAGCCCATCGGTGGTCTACCTCGGGAATGGCTGGGTTCTGACCGCCGCGCACGCAGGCGCCAGCATCGTGACCTTCGGCGAACAGCGCTTCGACCCCATCGCCGGCTCCCCCACCCAGCTAACGAACTCCGATGGTAGCCAGGCCGACCTTTTGCTCTTCCGAATCGACGGCGACCCGAACCTCCCCGCGCTCACCATTGCGACCTCCCCGGCGAGAGTCGGTCAGGCGGTTGTGCTCGTGGCGGCCGGCTCCTCCCGAGCTAAGCGCATGAGCCTGACCACCGAAGGCCAGGGGATCGTCGACGGCTTTCGCTGGAAGCCGGACCAGACCAAGCGCTGGGGAACCAATATTATTGAGGAAGAGCCGGGGATGGTCGAGATGAGCGGCACAGAGACGATGGCCATGCCGATTTTTTTTGACCGCATCGAATCCGTTTCGGGCACTCGCCAGGAAGCGGTGGCGGCCAAAGGTGATTCAGGGGGAGCGGTCTTTGCCCGCTCCAATCCTCGCGACCCCGAATCCCCCTGGACACTCTCGGGGCTCCTTTTCAGCGTGGCTACCCAGGCGGATCGCCCCAAAGAAACCAGTTTCTATGGTGACGTGACGTGGCTCGCGGACCTCAGCTACTACCGTGAGCAAATCATCGCGCTCGTCTTCCCGGGTGGGGTGGGGACTCAAACGGCACCCCCCGACTCCTCCCAAATCGAGACTTCCGACCTTCCCCGGAACATCGTGACCCTCTGCCTCTGGATCTTGGTGGGATTCGCGAGCTGGAAGGTATTTATCTCATCGCGTCAAAGTGACTGATAGAGAAGTCCGCAGGCAGCGGAGACCGCGAAGATAAGGACAGCGGGTCGGGTAAAGGAGTCCTTCATCCTAGGAGCCGTCCAGATGGAGATAACAAAGCCGAGCAGGGTGGCCGGAACCAATGAAAACCCCGTGAGCGCCCCTTGCCAGTCCATCTGCCCTACCGCGACCAACCCGACGAGACCCACTCCGCTCGCGACGATGAAGAAAGGGGCCAGGGTCCCCCGCATTCGCGCCGGAGAGACATGCTGGTAAACCAGCGCCAGAGCCGGACCGGGCATGGACGAGGTCATCCCCATGAACCCCGCCAAAATCCCTCCCAGGAGAAAACTTCGGTTGTTCACAGGGGGCCTCAACCCTGACACGGAGAGCCCCGCCCCCAGCAGCACCACCAGGGCGACGATCACCGAAAGGCTTCTCGCATCGCTGAAGTGAAGAAGCACCAGGGCGACGAGCATTCCGACCACCTGCCCGATGATCGGAACCGGCATCGACCGATAGTCGACAGAGGCGCGCTCTTTCCAGCCCAGCATAAGCATGAAGGGCAGCCCGACGATCAGCAGAGGCCCCGGAACCAATGCAGGGTCCACCATCACCAGAACCGGCGCCGCCACCAGGGCGAGTCCGAAGCCAATCGAGCCCTGCAAAGTCGCGCCGGCGGCCACGGTCACAAAGGCCACCAGATACTCGGGTGTGGTGAGCTCCATTTTCGGAACTATTCCGGAGTCACATAGGACGCGCTGATTCCACCATCCACAAGAAAGGTCGTACCCGTTACGTACGCCGAGGCCTCCGAAGCAAGGAAGAGAACCGCCTGGGCGATCTCCTCCGGTTCCGCCAGCCGCCCCATCGGGATGTGGACGAGGCGCCGAGCCTTCACCTCCGGATCCGAGAGAAACTCTTCCAACAGGGGTGTCCTCACCGGGCCCGGACAAAGCGCGTTCGCTCGAATGCCCTGGCGTGCGTACTCCACGGCAATTTCCCGGGTCATGGCGAGCACTCCCCCCTTGCTCGCGGTGTAGGCAATTTGCGAGGTCGCTGCTCCCATCACCGCCACAAAAGAGGCCGTATTGATAATCGAGCCTCCACCGCTCTCCAGCATGGCCGGAATGCCGTATTTGCATCCCAGAAAAACGCCCTTGAGATTCACATCGATAACCCACTGCCAAATATCCAGGGGCGTATCCACTGGCGAACCATCTCCGTCCGGAAAGATGCCTGCGTTGTTGAAAAGCACGTGCAGACCACCGTACTCGCTGCAGGCCGAATCGATCGCCGCGCGCATCTGCCCGTCGTCCGAGACATCCGCCACGACCAAGGAGGCCCCCCCGCCCTTGCCCTCGATCATGCCAACCGTCGCCTGTCCCGCCTCCTCGTCGCGATCGCACACAACAATCCGGGCGCCAGCGCCGGCCATCAGCAGCGCGCTCTGACGCCCGATGCCACTCCCTGCACCCGTGATAAAAGCGATTTTTCCTTCGAGCGAACTCAACTCCATCTCTCCCAAATCGTCATGCTATCGGATCTCCCTCAACACCCTCCGAGACTCGAAGGGCGGGCACCCGGCGAACGCGAGCGCCGCTAGATCCGCTCAAAGAATCGGGCCCTCTCGAAATCCGTCACCACTCGCTGGTATTCCGCAAGCTCGGCGCGCGCAAAATGGGCCAGATGCTCGACAACCTCTTCTCCGAAGGCTCCTCGTATGAACGCGCTGGACGCGAAGGCCTCGATGGCTTCTCCCAGGGTATGGGGAACCCGGGGCAGATCTTGCGCCTCGTAGCCGTTGCCCTCGAAAAGGGGGCCAGGGTCGACTTTCCGCTCAACTCCGTCGAGGGCCGCGGCCAACATCCCCGCGTAGACGAGGTAGGGATTCGCGTCGCCGCCCGGAATTCGACATTCCACCCGGAGACTCGGACCGTGACCCACCACCCGAAATCCCACCGTCCGGTTGTCGTAACTCCAGGCGATGCGAGTCGGTGCGAACGTATCTTCGACATAGCGCTTATAGGAATTTACGTTGGGCGCAAAAAGCATCGAGAGTTCCCGGGCGTGCTCGAGCAACCCACCCACGGCATGGCGAAAAGTATCCGTCGGCCGCGCCTCGGTTCCCGGAATCTTCTCCCCGTCCCCGGAGAAAAGTGAAGCGCCTTCTGGGTCCGTAAAACTCATATGAACATGCAGACTATTACCCGCATGATCGGTGTGCCATTTGGCCATAAAGCTCAACGACGCGTCCTGAGCGGCGGCTATCTCTTTCGCCGCCAGTTTGTAGATGACGTGGCGATCCGCCATCTCCACGCCCTGGGCATATCGGAGATTGATCTCGTGCTGCCCGGCACTGGCCTCTCCCTTACTGAACTCCACGGGCACGCCCGAAGCATCCACAAGGCGGCGGATTGCGCCGATGACCGGCTCCGCGAAGGCTCCGGAGAGAACGTGATAGTCCTCGTTGTAGGACTGGCTTAATTCGAGGTCCTGGTAGTGCTTTTTCCGGGCACCGGAGTAGGTTTCCTTGAAGAGGAAAAATTCGAGTTCGCTGGCGAAATGCGGAACGATTCCCGCGCCCGCTGCCTTTTCGAGTTGCGCCTTGAGGATGCTCCGCGGTGCCACAGCAATGGGCACATCGCGCTCTTCTTCGAGCGCATCACAGAAGACGATCGCTGTACGATCCAGCCACGCGGCCTCTCGCAGGCTGGACCAATCGGGCACTGCCCGCAGGTCTCCGTAGCCGGTCTCCCAACTCGTAAACGTGTAACCGGGCGTCGGCTCCATCTCGATGTCGCTGGCCAGCAGGTAGTCGCAGGCGTGCATTCCTCCGTCGGCGACCTCCTCGAGGAAAAAACGCCCAACGATTCGCTTCCCCATCAGACAGCCGTAGAGATCGGGGAAAACCGTGAGAACTGTTTCTATACTGCCGTCCTCGATCTTACGTCGAAGCGTATCTAGATCGAGCCTTCCACGATCGCTCATTACAAGCCTCCGCTCTTTCGGCTCCTGCACCCGGTTTCGAAGGCGAGGCCGTCAGCTGGTTTCGGGTTCGTCTTCGATGGCCCTGAAGAGGGAGAGCTGCGGCACCTCCCGCTCGCTCTCCACCGGGATCGGGTACTCGCCGGTGAAACATCCGTCGCAGATCCCAAGCTTCAACTCGTGCTTCGCCGCATTCCGAAGGCCGGACTGAGTCAGATAGCCGAGCGAATCAGCCCCAATAATCTCGCGTATGTCTTCGATTGTATGGTTCGACGCGATGAGCTCCTCTTGGGTCGGCGTATCGATCCCATAATGGCAGGGCCCGATAGTCGGCGGGGAGGAAATTCGAATATGTACCTCGCGCGCGCCTGCAGTCCGCAGCATCGCAACGATCTTGACAAGGGTCGTCCCGCGTACGATCGAATCGTCCACCAGCACGATCCGCTTGCCCTCGAGGAATGACCGAATGGCGTTGTGCTTCACCTTGACCCCAAAATTCCGAATCGACTGAGCGGGCTCGATGAAAGTTCGGCGCACGTAGTGATTGCGGATCAGGGCTGTCTCGTAGGGAATACCTTCTTCCTCGGCGTATCCCAGGGCGGCCGCCGTTCCCGAATCGAGAACCGGCACTACCATGTCGGCCGGTACCGGAAATTCCCGCGCCAAGGCTCGGCCGAGTTCCTTGCGGAAAGCGTAGACGTTCCGGCTCATCAAGTTGGAATCCGGACGCGCAAAATAGATGTACTCGAAGATGCAGAAGCGTTCCTCGACGGAGCGGTCCATGGGC
The DNA here is from genome assembly GCA_028823175.1 of Myxococcota bacterium. Lineage (GTDB taxonomy): Bacteria > Myxococcota_A > UBA9160 > UBA9160 > UBA4427 > JAZXM01. The sequence continues at coordinate 11,064 of JAPKBZ010000006.1, read as the reverse complement.
CGAAGGCTCCTGAGCCGGCCGCGCCGAATCACGACCACCTCCCCCGGCTCGATATCTCTTTCGAATGTTGCCCCGATCAAGTCGAGGGCACAGGTCTCGCTCGCAAGAACCCAGGCGCCATCCAGACGGCCCAGGCTGAGAGGACGAAAACCGCTGGGGTCCCGGGCGGCGATCATGGCGTCTTCGGTGAGCAGGATCAAACTGAAGGCACCCTTCACCCGGGAGATCGCATCGATAAAACGATCTTCCATGGCCCCTTCACGTGACCGCGCCAAGAGGTGCAGGATGGCTTCGCTATCCGAGGTGGAGCCGAAAATGGCACCCCGCCCCTCCAGTTCCTGACGAATCGCGTGAGCGTTGACCAGATTGCCGTTGTGGGCAATCGCCACGGGGCCGCCGTCGGTATTCGCGCAGATGGGCTGCGCGTTCCTGAGCAGACTCTCACCGGCTGTTGAGTAGCGCACGTGCCCGATGGCGTGGCGCCCCTTGAGTCGGTCGAGAGTCTTGGCCCCGAAGATGTCGGCCACGAGCCCCATGGCACGGTGGGCCGTATGCTCTCCGCCGTTGGAGGCCACGATGCCGCAACTCTCCTGCCCCCGGTGCTGGAGCGCGTAGAGGCCGAGATACGTGATATGCGCGGCCTCGTCATGGCCGTGGATCCCGAAGACCCCGCACTCGTCGTGAAAGTGGTCCGCTTCCCGCTCTCGGGCCAGCTCGCTTTCGGCCTCCCGAGTAATCGGAAGCCTGGACCGAACGGCCTGCTCGGAATCGCTCAACGGAATCCTCCTCCCGAGACCAGCACCCTCGCCTTCCAGGGTCGAACCTGGAACGGGCTCGCGTCGGAGGAAAAACCGACACGAAGCAAAAAAACTACCTGCAAGGGGGCCTCGAGATGATGAGTCAAGGGTCAATCCGGAGGGGCTCCACCGGAATAGCGCGAAAACCGAGTCTATCCGAGAGCCGGCTGCTCGCGCCACCTCCAAGCGCGAGCCGGGATTCCAGGAAACTCGACCAGGATCGACGGAAATGCTCGGAAAAAGGGAGCTCCAACCCTTGCCCACAGGCCGACCGAGGGCTTAAATGCCTGTCATAATGTGGGGCCGAGCTCGCCCCCAAAACCCCCAGACCGTCCGGAGGAGAACCTTTGGCCCTCGATGACCAGCAACTTCTCGAACTCTGCGACCACACCCTCGACCGCACCGATTTCAGCAATCTCGGAACGAAATTCGAGGGGAAGGTGCGCGACAGTTACGTCAGGGGCGACACGCGGACCATTGTCGTTTCCGACCGGGTGAGCGCCTTCGATGTCGTGCTCGGGACCATTCCCCTCAAGGGGCAGGTTCTGAACCAGATGGCTGCCTTCTGGTTCCAGAAATTGAGCGACCTCGCCAGCAACCACCTCATCGACGTTCCCGACCCGAACGTCTCCATCGTACGCGAGTGTGCCCTGCTCCCGGTCGAATTCGTCTACCGCGGCTACTTGACCGGCTCGACCAGCACATCGATCTGGACCGCCTACGACCGGGGCGATCGCCGCTATTGCGGGCACGATCTGCCGGACGGGCTCAAACGGCACGAACAGCTCCCAACGGCCCTGCTAACCCCCACCACAAAGGCCGAGATGGGAGCTCACGACGAAGTCACCACGAAGTCCGAGATCGTCGCAAACGGCGTCATGAGCGCCGAGCTCTACGCCCGGGCCGAGGCGCTCACCGGCTCCCTCTTCGAAGCAGGAACCCATTTCGCCAAGGAACGGGGCCTGATCCTCGTGGACACGAAATACGAACTCGGCCTCGACGAAAACGGCGATCTCGTCGTGATCGACGAGATCCACACCCCCGATTCGTCCCGCTACTGGTATGCCGACAGCTACGATTCGGCCATGTCCAAGGGGGAAAGCCCCGAGGCGATCGACAAGGAGTATATCCGCCTCTGGCTCGGCGAAAGAGGCTACAAGGGAGAGGGAACGCCTCCCGAGTTGAGCGACGAGGTCCGCTGCGAAGCCGCCCGTCGCTACGTGCGTGCCTACGAGCAGGTCAGCGGGCTCAGCTTTACGCCGGATCTTTCGGAGCCGATTTCCCGGATTCGGAGCAATCTGGGAATCTAGAGGGCGTCAGCCCGAGCGGCGCAGCACGACTCCTATTTGAGCGCTGGCGCTCAAAGGAGTCGAAACCACAGATAGCCCAGCATCATGTAGTACATCGCGGGGAAAGCCAGGAGCGGAGAATCAATCCGGTCGAGGACGCCTCCCATGCCGGGCAGAAGCGCACCCGTATCCTTGACCTCGGCATCACGCTTGAGAAGTGACTCCACCAGATCGCCGATGATTCCCACCACGCAGAGCACCCCGGCCATCACAAATGCCGCCGTCCAGGATAAAATTGCGGACTGCTCGGGCCAGAAGACCCCAAAGATCGCCTTGGTCGCCAGAGCCGACAGGGTCCCGGCAACGATGCCCCCCAAGGCCCCCTCAACGCTCTTATTAGGGCTGATATCCGGTGCGAGTTTGCGCCGCCCCCAGGCACGTCCTGCGAAATAGGCACCGGCATCACACAAGACCACCGCCACCAGGCAAAAAATGGTCAGAAAAATACCCGAGTTGGGATCCAGACCCACGGCCGAAAGCGATTGTTCCGAGGAGTGGTCGGCGGCGGAGCGATAGAAAAAGCGCAGAAGCACCGCGTGGGAGAGAAGCCAGGCGACGTAGAACACGCCGAAGAAGGTCCCTGAAATGCTGGCCAAGGCTTCCTGTATGCGTGCCTTGCCCAACTGCCCGACCATCAGCACGAGCAGCGAGGCGGTCATCAGCAGCATGGCGTGGTACTCGCTGCTGAGCCAGGCCACGCTGATCACCGCAGCCCCGAAGAAGAGGCCCACGGTCGTCAGAGGGCGCGCGCCCTTCCCCTCGATCAACTGGTAGAACTCGCGCTGGGCGAGCAAACCAAAGACGAGCACCGTCGCCAGGTAGGGATAGCCGCCCACAACGATGATATAGAGCACCCCGGGGATCAGCACGGAAGCCGTCAGAAGCCTGGAGGCAAGATCGCCCGGGGGCTTCCGAGTTTTCTTCTCGGGAAGTGGCGTCGGCGGCTGCGGATGCACGCTGCTGCCGGGCTCCGGCCGACTTTCTTCCGGATCGCTGATATTTTCAGTCACGGCCCAAGCATACACCAGCCGCTCGCCGCGAGAGACATACCCCGGTGAACCTCTCTCTTCGCCCCTTCCACGGGCGCCATTCATCACCGTCCGGTGTGGCCAAAGCCCCCTTCGCCGCGTTTGGTTTCGTCCAGAGCGTCGACCTCAGTCCAATCGACCGAGCTCACCGGCGCGACGACGAGCTGCGCGATCCTCTCCCCTCGAGCCACGGTAAAATCGCCGTCGCCGAGGTTCATCAGGATCACCTTGATCTCGCCTCGATAGTCGGCATCGATGGTTCCAGGGGCATTGGGCAGCGTGATGCCGTGGCGCAGGGCGAGACCACTGCGAGGCCGCACCTGGGCTTCGTAGCCCGGGGGCAATTCGATCGCGAAACCCGAGGGTACCAATACGCGTTCCCCCGGACGGATCACAACATCGGCTCCGATCGCCGCCCTCAAGTCAACGCCGGCGGAGCCCGCCGTAGCGGGCTCCGGCAGCGGTAGACCTTCTGCTCCAGGCTGACGGAGCAGCCGAACCTGGACGCCTTGGCTCATGGGGCCGCCCTTACTCGGCCTCGGCCGCCGCGTCCGCCAGGGCTTCCTTGCGAGAGAGCCGAATTCGTCCTGCGGGATCGATATCGATGCACTTCGCGAGGACCTCGTCACCCTCTGAGACGACATCGGTCACGTTGTCGACCCGCCCCTCGGCGAGGTGACTGATGTGGATCAGGCCGTCGGTTCCGGGGAAGATCTCGGCAAAGGCGCCGAAGTCCACCACGCGCTTGACCTTGGCGAGATAGACCTTCCCGATTTCCGCTTCCTGGGTGAGCTCCTGGACCATCGCCAGCGCTTGCTCAACCGAGGCCCCATCGGGACCAAAGACGGATACCCGACCCGAATCCTCGACATCGATCTTGGCCCCAGTGGTCTCCTGGATGGCCCGGATCACCTTGCCCCCAGGCCCGATGATGTCCCGAATGCGGTCCGGCTTGATGGTCAGTACCTCAAGCCGCGGCGCGAACTCGTGCAGCTCCGTGCGAGGCATGAGGCCTCCCAGTTCGGCTTCGGTTTCGCTCTTCATGCAGCCAAGAATATGCAGTCGACCATCCCTCGCCTGGGCAAGGGCAGTCTCAAGAATATCCCAATCGATCTGCGTCACCTTGATATCCATCTGGAGAGCGGTGATCCCCTGCTCGGTTCCGGCCACCTTGAAATCCATGTCGCCGAGGTGATCCTCGTCGCCCAGAATGTCCGAAAGGATGACCGTGCGATCGCCATCGGTGATCAGCCCCATCGCGATGCCCGCCACCGGGGCCCGAAGAGGCACACCGGCGTCAAGCATGGCCAGGGTCGAACCGCAGACCGCCGCCATCGACGAAGAACCATTCGATTCGAGGGTCTCGCTCACGATGCGAATCGTGTACGGGAAATCCTCGTGCGCAGGCAGCACCGGGGTGACAGCCCGCTCGGCTAGGGTGCCATGGCCAACCTCGCGGCGACCGGGGCCCCGCAAGGGGCGAGCCTCGCCCACCGAGAAGGGAGGGAAATTATAGTGCAGCATGAAGGTCTTCTTGAAACGACCGTTCATCCCGTCGATGGTCTGCTCATCAAAGCCACTGCCCAGGGTACAATTCACCATGGCCTGGGTTTCACCTCGAGTAAACAGGGCCACGCCATGCGGGCGCGGAACGGCCCGCACCTCGCAAGCAATGGAACGAATCTCGGTATTCTTGCGTCCGTCGATCCGCTCACCCGTCGCGAGCACTCGCTCGCGCATCAGATTACCGCCCAGATCGTGCAGGATCTGACCGACATTGGAACGCAAGGTCGAGAGACCCGTCCGGCGATCTTCCCAGCCGGCGAGAGTATCGACGCTCACCTTCTCGTTCGCGTAGTCGTCGACATACCCCTTGATGACTTCCTTCTCCACGGCCTTGACCGCTGAGCTGCGTTCGAATTTGCCCTGAATCTGGAAAGCATCTGACAGGCGCTGCTCGGCCTTGCCCTTGATCTCGGCCTCCAAGCTCGAGAGATCGGCGGCGACGGGAGGAACGATCTTCTCCTTGCCGACCTGCTTCTGGAGACCCTCGATGGTCCCGATGATCTCGAGAATCCTCTCATGGGCGAATTTCAGGGCCGCGAGCATTTCGGATTCGGGCACCTGCTGGGCACCGCCCTCAACCATAACCACCGAGCCCCTCGTGCCGGCCACCACCAGTTCGAGATCGGCGCCTTCGAGCGCCTCGGGGGTGGGGTTGACGAGGAATTCGCCGTCCACCCGGGCAACTCTCACGGCTCCGATCGGCCCAAGGAAGGGAAGATCCGAAATCGACAGGGCCGCAGAGGCGCCAACGAATGCACACATGTCGGCGGACGAGTCGGCCTCCGCGGAGAGCACCGTCGCCGTCACCTGGGTGTCGTCGTTGTAGCCATCGGCAAAAAGCGGCCGAATCGAACGGTCGATAAAGCGAGAGGTCAGGACCTCGCGGTCCGAGAGACGGCCTTCACGCTTGAAGAAGCCGCCGGGAATCTTGCCAGCAGCGGCAAACTTCTCGACGAAATCCACGGTCAGCGGGAAGAAATCGATCCCCGGTCGCGGCTTCGAATGAACCGCCGTTACGAGCACGGAGGTCGCGCCGTAGCTCACCAAGACGGAACCAGCCGCCTGCTTGGCCATGCGGCCAGTCTCAATCTTCATTTCTCGACCGCCCACGTCCATCGTGACAGTCGTCGGTTCAAACCAATAAGGCATCCTATATTCTCCTCTTCGGCAATCCTCTCATGGGATTCCGAATTTTGTGGGGTGGCCACGCGGAGGAGAGTTTGCGCCGGAATGCAGGATCACTCATGCGCGAATAAGCCCTCGGGCCGCTTCGCGTATGACCAACTCCCGCACCCCACCGAAACACGTCCAAACCGCATCGCCGGTTGCTTTGGGTCGTGCCTGCCCTACCCCCCGGGCGGACAGGCTCCTGGTGTCGTCTCGAGTCATCCGATCCTAATCGGAGCACTCGCCGACAATTTATCGCCGCAGACCAAGGCTCTCGATGAGCTTCTGGTAGCGCGCGTAATCCTTTCGCTTGAGGTAATCGATCAAGCGCCGCCGCTGGCTCACGATCCTTAGCAGGCCGCGACGGGAGTGATGATCCTTCTTGTGAAACTTGAAATGCTCCGCGAGCTCAGTGAGCCGAGCGGTGAGCAGAGCCACCTGGACCTCGGGCGAACCGGTGTCCTTGTCGTGGTGCTTGTGTCCGTCGATGGTATTTCGCTTGGTCTCAGCCGAGATCAACTTCTTTTCCTTTGGCTTTATGCTTGTTCTGATCTTGTTATAAAATTGAGTCCGGCTCGGATCCGAGCCGCCGGCAACATTCCCGAGGCTCAGTGACCAGCGCCGGATCCCGCCGCGTGCCCCGCAACGGGGCCAAAAACAATTACGGGTCGGTTCGAGTGGCGGGGAACCTCGGCTCCCCTCCGCGAGTGGGACTCAATATCCCCTCGATCCGAATCGGCGTGAGTTTGGCAGACACCCCCGGGAAGTGCAATCCCCTCTGCCCCGGCTTTCCGTAAGAATACCTTCAAGCGGGCAAAACCCGTACGGGCCAGAGGCGACGATCGGCTCGGATTTCCAGAACGGCGATCATACGCCCCTCTTCGTTGAGGGCCGATACCCGGGTCCCGGGCTTCGAGCGCTCCAATGTCCCCGGGGAAATGTCTCCCCCGTTTTCCACTCGGCGCACCCCCTGGGTGGCGAGGCGAATCACGGGTAAATCCAAACCTTTTTCGGGCGAAATCAGCAGATCGTCCATTTTGCCGGCCCGAGCCGCCTCCTCGCAAGCCTCGAAGCTGTGCGCCACCTCGATGCCGAAGGGCTCGCTCCAGAGCCTTCGTAAGCTCGCCAGGTATCCCCCACACCCCAAGGCGCTCCCCAGGTCGTGGGCCAAGCTCCGAACGTACGTCCCGCTGCCGCATTTCACGGCGATCTCAGCGTCCGGCGAGTCGAAGCGAGTGAGTTCGAGGGAGTCAACGATCACCTTCTTGGGCTCGCGCTCGACCTCTTCGCCCTGACGGGCGAGCTTGTAGAGAGCCACACCGTCGCGCTTGACGGCGCTGTACATCGGCGGAATCTGTTCGATCTCCCCCACGAAGCCCTTCAGAGCCTCGCGGACCGCAGCCTCGTCGGGCAGCGCCCCCTCGTGGCGCTTCACGACCTCGCCCTCGCCGTCGAGGGTATCGGTGACCGCTCCCAGATGAACGGTCCCCACATAGGTCTTGTTCCCGCTCCCAAAGAAGGGCGCCAATTTTGTCGCCCCTCGGACGACCAGGGGCAGCACGCCCGTGGCCTGGGGGTCGAGCGTCCCCAGATGACCGACCCTTCGGATCCCCAACCAGCGGCGCGCCGCATCCACCACGTCGTGGGAAGTTTGCCCGCGTGGCTTGTCGACCACCAGGAATCCGGCCGGCCCGGGCCTTTCTCGCCCGCCTCGCCTATTCCTCTTGCCCATAGCCCTCTTCCTTCCCCTTCTCTTCGTCGGTCGCTGAGCCTTCGCCTTCGGGCTCCTTGGCTAATTCCGGCAAGGAGCGGATCAGCGCGAGTGTCCTCGACCCCTCCTCGATGGATCGATCGTGTCGGAACGAGAGCGCCGGCGTCCGGCGCAAGGAAAGCGCCTTAGCCAGTCGGCTTCGCAGGAAACCCGCGGCGGACTCGAGCCCTTGGCCCATTTCACTCGTTTCGGCCTTGTCATCGAGCTCAAGGGGGCTCCAGAAGACGGTTGCCGTCGAAAGATCGGGGCTCACCTTAACCCGGGTCAGGGTCAACAGCGAAATCCGCGGATCCGTGACCTCCTCACGAATTAGGCGAGAGAGTTCAGAGCGAACCTGCTCGGCGATGCGTTCGTTTCTTAGCGACACCTATCACTCTTTCTCCCAGGGAAGCGGATCGTCCCCTGGAAACGATTTTTCTGCGTTCCAATCCTTAGTCGCCAACTCGAGAACCTCTACGTCCGAATCGCGGACCTCGGCCAAATGCAGGGATTCGACGAACTCCACCGCAGCCCCGAGACGACTCCTAACCCCTTGGTCATCAACGCCGACCACCGCCAGGCCCAGCACCGCTCGCTGCCATGTTTCCTGGCCACCGACTTCGGACACCGAGATGTTGAATCGGTTGCGCAGGCGCTGAACGATGGATTTGACGACGCCTCGCTTCTGCTTCAACGACTGAGAACCGTGGACGTGCAACTCGATCAGGCCCGCACCAACCCTCATGGGCTCCTAACCTCCCGGCCTCAAAGAGTGGCCGGCACCTCCTCGACCTCGAAGATTTCGATTTCGTCACCAATCTTCAGGTCATTGAAATTCGTGATTCCGATACCGCACTCGTTTCCATTGGGCACCTCCCGCACGTCTTCCTTGAACCGACGCAGGGAGCCCATCTTGCCCTCAAAGACCTGTGTGCCGTCACGAACCAGGCGGCAGTGGGCATCACGCGAAGCCTTGCCTTCGACCACCATCGAACCGGCGATCGTACCCACCCTGGGCACGACGAAGAGCTGACGAACTTCCGCTCGACCGAGCATGCTCTCGTTCCGAACCGCCGGCAGCAGACCCACCATGGCGCCCGTAATATCATCGAGGAGTTGCATGATGATCGTGTAGGTTCGCAGATCGACCCCATGACCGTCGGCTGCTCGTCTCGCTGCGGGGTCAGGGCGCACATGAAATCCCACCACGACCGCACCACTCGCCGAAGCCAGCATTACATCGTTTTCGTTTATGGCCCCCACACCCGCAGACAGAATCTTGATCCGCACACTCTCCGTCGAGAGTTGATTCAGAGCGTCCCGCACGGCCTCGCAGGTGCCCTGAACATCCGCCTTGAGAACGATCGGCAGTTCCTTGGGCCCTTCTCCGCCCGCCTGGGCAAAGAATTCCTCAAGGGTGTATTTCGCAGGCGCCACCTTGATCTTGCCGCGCTCCTGATCCGCCCGGTGCGCTGCGATCTGCTTGGCAACTCGATCGCTTTCCACGGAATGGAAGCCCGCACCCGCCGACGGTACCCCGGAGAGCCCGAGAACCTGGACTGGCATGGAAGGGCCCGCCTCGGTGACCTTGTTGCCGAGGTCGTCTTCCATCACTCGGACCCGGCCAAACTCGGACTCGACCACGATGACGTCACCCCGTTTCAAGGTGCCGTCCTGGATCAGAACCGTGGCCACCGGCCCCCGTCCCTTGTCGAGTCGCGCGTCGAGAACCACACCCTTCGCCTGGCGATCCCCGGCGGCCTGCAACTCCATGACCTCGGTCTGCAGGGCGAGCATTTCCAGGAGATTCTCGATGCCTTCCCCTGTTTTCGCCGAAACATTGACGCAGATCACGTCACCGCCGAAGTCTTCGGGAACCAGGTTGTGCTCGGTCAGGCGCTGTTTGGTTTTTTCAGGATCGGCGTCGGAAAGGTCCACCTTGTTGACCGCAACCACAATGGGGCAGCCTGCCGCCTGGGCATGCTCAATGGCTTCGACGGTCTGGGGCATCACGCCATCATTGGCAGCCACCACCAGGACCACGATATCGGTCACAGCGGCTCCCCGAGCGCGCATGGCGGTGAAGGCCGCGTGCCCTGGGGTATCGATGAAGGTCAACTTCTTCTCACCCGTAGTTACTTGGTAGGCACCAATATGCTGCGTAATTCCGCCCGCCTCACTATCCGCCACATTCAGCTTGGCGTTCCGTATGGCATCGAGCAGGGAGGTCTTTCCGTGATCGACATGTCCCATGACGGTGATGATCGGCGGACGATTTTCGAGTGTTCCGGGAAGTTCGATCTCCTCGCTCGCGGCGGGTACCGAACCCGTATTAATGAAGGCCTCTTCCTTGAAGCCGACATCCTGAACCTCAATGCCGTATTCCGTCGCCAGGTTCCGGCACGTCTCGAAATCAACACGCTGATTGATCGAAACCATGATTCCCAAGGCCATCAGCTTGCCTTGAACCGCAGCCGCCTTCGCCCCCAGGAGTTTTGCGAGCTCTCCGACGCTGATCTCACCCGCGATCTTGACGACGCGTTTCTGGTCCGCCGGGGGACGCGCGGCCGGAACGGCCAACTTGTCGCGTCGCTTGCGTCGAGGATTGACGACTGCGCGCGGTCCCATGTCGGCAGTGCGGCGGGGCTGAGCGCCGCGCCCGGTGATCTGCTGCGTGAACCGCTCCTGCTCCTGCAGATTCACCACTTCGCGGACCCGCTTTCGCTGGCGCCCCTTGCGATCCGGGGTCGCTTGCTGGGCATCCGGCTTGGCCGTGGCCGGCCTTCGATCCGGAGTTTCCGTCCCGGGACGAGCGGCGCCAGGCTGGGGAGCCTGGGCGGGCTGCTGGACTTCGGCCTCTGCCGCCACTTCCTCGGGCGCTTCGGAAATAGCCTCCGCGCCTTCCGGGGCCACGCCTTCGGCGACAACCGCCTCGGACTCCGGCAACGATTCTTCACCGGCCTCGAGCGCTGCCTCCACAACGGGCTCCGGCTCGGGCGGCGGTTCCTCGACCTTGACCCGCTTCCGGCGGCGCAGGACGGTCTTGCCCCCCTTGCGCTCAACCCGGCTTTCCACCACCAGCTTGCCAGACTCCTCGGGCTGACCAAGTTTCTGGCGTAGCTGGGCCTCCTGCTCCTCGTCGAGAGAAGCCATTGAATTCTTGAGAACGACGCCCGCCTCTGCTGCTCGGTCGACAAAATCATGCCGATCGATCCCGAGTTCTTCCGCGAGCTTGTATGCCCTAATTTTGGCCATGTACCCCGTACCCCGAACTACGACTCGTCCGACCCATCCGTTGAAGTTGTTTCAGCTTCCTCACCAGCCTCTTCGCTGGCCGCAGCTTCCTCGATGCCAACAGCTTCTTCGGCCCCAGCCTCGGGCGCCGCTTCTTCTGCTTCTTCTGCTTC
>JAPKBZ010000053.1 GCA_028823175.1 Myxococcota bacterium | reverse complement strand
GCGGCACCCCAATCGGTTTCCCCCGGTGGGGGGGGGCCCGCGGCCCCCCCCCACGGTCGGGTTTCCGCTCTTCGTCCGAGCGTGTGAACAAAGTTTCGAGAGCGTTGACCCCGGCTACGCCCAAGTGGGACGGAGCTTGGGGCTGTCCCGGGTCCGGGCCTTCGTCCGGGTCAGTCTCCCCCTGGCTCGGAGGGGCATTCTCTACGGCGCCCTGCTCTGCTTCACCCGGGGCCTCGGCGAATTCGGCGCGACTGCTCTGGTCGCAGGCATCATCCCTGGGCGAACGGAAACCCTCTCCCTCGGCATATGGTCGCGGGTTCAGTGGGGCGATGATGCCGGAGCCCTGGCGCTTTGCGCGGTCTCCTTTTCCCTGGCCCTGGCCAGCATGTGGGCGGCCGAGAGCTGGCTTGGGAGGCGTCGATGACCGCCTCTGGCGTCGAAATCGAATTTGCCCGGCCGGGCTTCGAGCTTTCCGTCCACTTGGAGTGGGACGAACGCGTCCTCGTCCTCTTCGGACCCAGCGGATCGGGCAAGAGCACCCTGCTCGAGTGCCTGCTGGGGCTCCACCCCTTGGCGTCGACGCGCATCCGTCTCGACGGTCGCTGGCTCGACGATCCCAAGCGGGGCCTTCGCACGCGCATCGAAGAACGAGGCCTTGGCTGGGTTCCCCAGGCCCCCACCCTCTTTCCGCACCTCGACGTCGCCGGGAATCTCGCCTTCGGCCGGCGCCGGGCCGGGGCGAAGGCCGACATCTCCATGCACCGGGCGATCGAGGTTCTCGAACTCGGCTCCCTCCTCCATCGCAGTGTCGACGAGCTCTCGGGCGGCGAGCAGAGCCGGGTGGCCCTGGGCCGTGCCCTCGCCTCCGGCCCCAAAGCGCTCCTACTCGACGAACCCCTCGCCGCTCTTGATCTCGCGCTCCGCGCGCGGGTCTTGCCCTATTTGATGCGGGTCCGGGACGAACTCGATCTGCCCCTCGTCTATATCACCCACGACTCCGACGAGGCGATGTTGATCGGCGACCGGGTCGCCGTCCTCCACCAGGGAAAAGTCGTGGAAGCCGGACAGCCGCGCGAAGTTCTCTGGAGTCGAGCGGTCCTTCCCCTTTCCGAAGCCCTGGGAATGGAAAACCTGCTTGAAGTCCGGGGCTCGGCCCCGAGCGATGAACCCCGGGTCTCGACGGCATCGGGGCTCGAACTCATCGTCCCCTGGCCAGTGGCTGCGGGGGAGCAGATTTCCATCGGGTGCCCCGCTCACGAGATCCTGATTGCCCTGGAAGAGCCGCGGGGCATCTCGGCGCGCAATATTCTGCCTGCCCGGATTCTTCGGGTCGACGAAGCCGAGGGTGATGTTCTCGTTCACCTAGACGCCGGGGAGCCCCTGGTCGCCAAGCTTACGCCCGGCGCCCTTCGCCGCCTCGGGTTATCCCCGGGCACGCAGGTCTACGCGATCATCAAGGCCCAGGCCCTGCGAAGGGTCCGTTGAGCGATTAGTCCGAACGTTCTCTCGAATCCCGGCTCCGGCCGTTCCCCGTTTCGGACTCGGACTCGGACTGCTCACAGACATGAACGCGCGCGATTCGGCTGCCCGAAACATCAACACAGCGAATCACGTAACCGGGCACCGTCACCGATTCTCCCTTGGTCGGCGCACGCTCCAAGGTGTTGAACATCAGGCCGCCGAGGGTATCGCCGCGCTCGGCGGGCACCTGCCAGCCCGACTCACGGTTGAAGTCGAGCACGGTCACCCGGCCGAGCACTTCGTAGCTTCCGTCATTGCGCTGACGAATCGTGAACAACTCCTCGGAGTCGAATTCGTCCCGAATCTCACCGACGATTTCCTCGAGAATATCCTCCTGGGTCACCAGACCTTGGGTCACCCCAAATTCATCTTTCACCAGAGCCATATGGCAGAAGGCGGCCTGCATCTGGGCCAGCAATCCGAGAATAGGCTTGCGTTCGGGAACCCGGAGAAGCGGCTTGAGAACGCTCTGGAGGTCCTCTCCCCCGGTAGTAACCAACTTGACGAGATCCTTGAGGTGGGCAATTCCGAGAACGTCGTCGATGTCCTCGCGATAGACCGGCACCCGGGTGTAGCGACTCGCCAGCATCGCCTCCAATACTTCATGGGCGGGGGTATCCAGGGCGTAGGCCTCGATTTCCGTACGGGGAACCATGATGTCGGTCACCTGCATATCCGCTGCCTCGGAGGTCGCTCCCATGATGGCCAGCGGCGAACCCTCTCCCTGTTCGTCACGCACCTCGCGAGCAAAACGAAGGACCTGTTCGGGCGAGAGGCCTTCGCTGCTGTCGACACCCCCAGTGGCCCGCCTGACGATGGGGTCGATAATGCGATCGAGAATCGCGTGTACCGGGCGAAGGAGTTGATGAAAAATATAAAGCGGTAGGCCCACCCATATCGCAACCCCGCGCGGATGCCGAGCCGCCACGGCCTTGGGGAGAATTTCCGCAAAAATCAGGAGCAGCACCGTCATGATCGCCGTAGACACGGGAACGCCCATGTCGAAACCTATAAGCCGGACGGCCAGCGCGGCCGCCAGGGACGCGGCCAGGATATTCACGATGTTATTGCCCAGCAGAATCGTGACGAGGAGGCGCGAGGACGAGGACGTAAGTTCGCGGACCGCCACTGCGGCTGGACCCGACGAGCCCTGCATCTCCTCTTCCATTTCGTGCGAGCGAAGTCGGAAGAGCGCCGTTTCGCTGCTCGAGAAAAAAGCCGATACGACAATGCAAACCACGATGGCGATGATCGAGGCGACGATGGTCACGCGGATTCCTTCCAGGGGGTGAGGCGATCAGCCGGCGAGAATTGTTGGAGGACCAGGGGAGGAGACCCGGTGGGTCTGCTTCCGAGGCGCGAGGGGCGCACGCCTCCAGCGATGCGAAGGCGGCCGACACGCCCGCACTTGGGCCCGCGCACGGGCTCCGAAACGAGCACGCCCGAAAGCACTCTCTCGATGCGTGGAGGGTATCTACGCGAGCGGGAACTTGGTCCGCTCTGGGCTGGTGGACTGGGCTTGTTCATCTTTGGACTGCAAAAGCTATCGCGCACGCAATGCCGAGGCAAACCGCATTCGTGGAAGCCCTCGCCCAGGGCCTCCCGCTGCCCTAGCCCGTCTCTTCGGACCCCGGCCGGCTTTCCGGTCAGCCCCTCTGTCATCGTCCTGATTTCCAAGAACCCACCTTCGTCAACACCCACCTCTCGTCTGGTCTGAATAATGCATCGACACGAAGCGGGCCGCGAGTTGAGCCAAAATCGGGGGAGGCCCGCCGAATTCCAACCCCATTAGAAGCGCTGAGGTCGTCGATGGCTCTCAGACTCCTTCGAATCCTTCTCGGGCCAGCGCTTCCCTGCACTCGGAGCCCGGAGCCAGCAACTCGCGAAAGCGCTTGACCGCCGGACGCTCCCAGCGCCCTTCCGGAACGGCGAAGTCGTAGTGTTCCGAGCGAAGCGGACGAAAACCAAGATTCGACTGTCGGGCAATGGTCTCGATGGTCACGCCCCAATCCGCGCGGCCCTGGCTCACCGCCGCGGCGACCGCATAGTGGGATCGCGGCTCGTAACCGTAGCCGGGCGGTCGCTCGCTCCCGAGCAATTGATCGATCAGAATCCGCGTGCCCGCCCCCCGGTTTCGGTTGACCATCCGAAGCGACGGATCGGCGAGCAGCGCCTGGACGTCCCGCTCTTCGTCCCTCCGGGTTACGACCCCCTGCATCCGGCCGTAGCCACGCAGCAGCCGGAGCCCCGGAGTGAGAAAACTCTCGTTGTACTCCCCGGTCGCCGGGTCGAGGAGATGAACCGGCGCAAGGTCGCACTCGCCGCGGCCAGCGGCCGCAAGCCCCGCCTGGCTTCCCACTGCGAGCAATTTCACCGACAGCCCCTCCCTCGAGAGAGCCGATGCCAGCAGATCGAGCCCGGAGCAATGACTGCCGACGATCACCAGATCGGCCACCTGAAGGTCGTGCCCGATCAGCGTGACTTCGAGAGTTTCACCGGCGTCGACGATCTCCCGATTTCTCGCTACCCGAACGAAGCCGTCCGCCCGGCTGAAGGAGGTCACGCTTCCGCTCCCCTTGCCCATCGGGTAAGCCGCCATCTCTTCACGGGCATCGGGAACCAGGCCCACCAGCAGGTACTCGAGCCGGCCCCGTACCGAGAGAACCTTCTGAGCCAGGCGGGCCGAGACAACGCGCTTCTCGTGCCCGGGGAAGCCCGCCATCCGGCGGATCACCGGCGCCACGAATTCGTGGAAGGTGAAGATGGCCGAGGTGGGAAAGCCGGGCAGAATCACCACCGGAGTCTGTCCCGCCGCCGCCAGACAAATCGGCTTGCCGGGTTTCAGAGCGACCCCATGAACCACCACGCCGGGTTCGAGTTCGGCCACGGCGAGCGCGTTCAGATCCCCCTCTCCCTTGGACGTTCCCCCCGAAAGAAGCACCATGTCCGCATCCTTGAGAGCTTCGCGAAGCGCTCCCCGCACCGTATCGAGATCGTCGGGGATAGCTCCCATGAAGAGCGGCTCACCCCCCAACTCCCGGATAGCGTCGGCGAGAATCCGCCCATTACTGTCGAAGACGAAGCCCGGGCGCATGGCCTCACCGGGTTGAACGATCTCGTCCCCCGTCGACAGGACGGCCACCCTTGGGCGGCGCACCACCCGGATTTTCGAGTGCCCCACCGCCGCCAGGACGCCGGTTTCGCGGGAGGTCAGGCGGGTCCCGGAAAAGAGCACCGTCTCGCCCTGACCCATATCGGTCCCCGCGTAGGACACGGCGCCCCCGGGCGTTCGGGGGTTTCGAACCAGGACCTCGGCGCCCTCGACGTCCGTATGCTCCACCGGGACCACCGCATCGGCGCCCCGGGGCAACATGCCTCCGGTCGCGATTTGCATGGCCGTGCCCGCCTCCACCGAACCCTGAGGGACGACGCCGGTGGGAATCGTTTCTTCGGAGAGTCGCAACCGGGCGGGCTCTTCCTCGGACACCCCGAAGGTGTCCTCGGCGCGCACCGCGAAGCCGTCCATATTCGAACGGTCAAATCCCGGAACGTCCACCGTGGCCCGCACGTCCTCGGCCAGGATACGACCCAGGCTCACCTCGAGCGCGACCACCTCGGGCGGCAACTGGGCGGTCTCGATGACCGCGTTCCAGCGCTCGTCGGCCTCGTCTCGGTCGAGGACATCGAGAAATTGTTGTTGCTTCATTCGGCACGCTCCGATGGTGGCATCGGGCCGGCGGCGATGCCGTCTTCGTCGTAGAGAAGAATTTCAACTTCTTCTCCTTCCGCCATCCCCTCATGGCCTCGGGGCACGATCACCGCCCCCGCTGCGCGAACCGTCGAGGAAAGGATTGACGCACCCGAAGTGGCCAGGGGAAGCACCCGGCCCGCTTCGATGGCGACCCGCACATAATCGGTGCGGCCAATAGACGACGCGATCTTGCGCGCCAGGGGCAAGCGGATGCGGCGGTGGGGCCAGGCCCGAGGCCGGCCGCCCAGGGCGCGCAAGGCAGGCCCCGCGAAAAATTCGTAGGCGGCCAGACAACTCACCGGGTTGCCAGGAAGCAGAAACACAAAAGCACCACCGATCCGGCCCAGCCCGGTGGGGCTCGAGGGGCGCATGGAGATCCCGTGAAAATCCAGGCTCCCGAGTTCGGCCAAGAGCCGCGGAGCGTGATCCTCCTGCCCCACGGAACTGCCCCCGGACACCAGGACCACGTCGGCCTCGGAATCCGCCATCGCGGCGCGAATCTGCGCGGGATCGTCGGGCAAGATTTCGAAGGGCAACAGCCGCCCTCCGTCCCGAGCTACCAAGCCGCGCAACATCACCGAGTTGCTATCGACGATGCACACACCCTTCGGGACGCTCCCCGCCGGCAGCAGTTCGTTGCCCGTCACGACCAACTTGACCCGGGGCCGAGTGATGCAGGCGACCCGAGGGCGGCCGATGGAAGCGAGCAGGGCGGCGTCCTGGGGTCGGATTCGGCGCCCCGCTGCCAGCACGGGGTCTCCCTTGCGAATGTCCTCGCCTGCGACCCCCACGTTTTTCTTGGGAGGCACGGCTTCCGAAACCTCAACCCGATCACCACCGGGGGACTCCAAACAGACCTCCGCCATCACCACCGCATCGGCACCGAGAGGAATCGGCGCCCCGGTCATAATGCGAACGGCCTGACCCGGATCGACCCGGCCCTCGAAAGCGGCCCCGGGAAGCGCCGTACCCAGCACGTCGAAGGGAATCGGTGCGTATTCCGAGGCCCCAAAGCTCTCCTCCCCCCGAAGCGCGTAGCCGTCCATAGCCGAGCGGGGAAAACCGGGCACGTCGAATGTCGAGTCCACACCCTCGGCGAGAACTCGACCCGTGCAGTCGAGCAACTCGACCTCTTCGGCGGCCAGCGTCCGAACTTCTTCGGCGAGGAAGACGTCCACTTCCGCGACATCGGCTCGCTCGGCAAAGCCGCGCATACGAACGTCGCGCACCATCAAGCAGACTCCATCAGGAACACGAAGCGGACGCCGGGAACAGCGAACGGGCAGCGGCCTTGAGCCCCTGCCCGTTCAGTCATTCCGGCCCGCGACAGGGCGATATCAGGCCGACGCCTGCGTACCATAGAGTTCATCCGTCGGCTCAAAGCGAACCTTGGCCGCCGCGATGGTCTCGGCGCCCACATCGAATTTAAAGACGCCGTCGGGGCCAATCCCCTCTTCGACGAGACAGTCGGAGAGCTTATCCCCTTCAGCAGTCCAACCGGCCCCTTCGTTGAATTTCCACTCGTCCTCCATGCACTCCCAGGCCATGTCAGCCACCTGCTCCTTGGTGACCTCCTCACCGTAGAAAGCGCTGTAGAACTCGGCGATGTCGGCGATGGTCGCCTGAAGGAACTGGCAAAACCCCGAGGAATCAGTCGCCGTGTTGACGATCTGGGATTCCTGGGAAGCCCGGGCAAAATCCTCGGGAGCCAGGCCCGGGTTGATGATCAGCCCTGCCGTGTGGTCGGCGCCCATGGCGCTGGTCGCATAGGTCACGCCCGTCGCCTTGAGAGGGCGCGGATCCCATGCGGGAATCGCCTGGCCCCGACCCTCGGGAACCCGGGCGTGCCCGGTGAGCTTGCCCACCGCCACGACGCCGTTGCCGATGGCCGTATTGCGCTCGCTACCGTCGGCCACGTTGCGAATAATATCCTTCGCCTCCTTGGCGTTGCCCCAATCCAAGTTGCCCGAGTCCATCAACACAGCGATGGCGGCGCCCGTCTCGATGGTGTCGAGACCCAGTTCATCGCAGAGCCGATCGAGTTCAGCCACGTCGTCGAGGCTGCTAATCGCACAACTCGCCCCCAACAGGGTGATGGTCTCGAACTCGAGGGCCGAGGTCACGTAGTCCCCGGCGGCGTTGTGGACGATATTGCTGCATTTCACGATGCAGCCGGTCATGCAGTTGTGCATGCCGCCACCGCGCTCCGCGAATTTTTCGACGATTCGCGCGCCATCGAGCGCCTCGACATCCGGCGACTGACCCTCGGTCCGATTCTTGTAGACGAAGGTGTGGAGCATGTTGGCGGTTTGGACGAAAGCGCTCGTGCCGGTCTGGAACATCTGGGCGCCGCCGAGGTAATCCGCCGAGTAGCTCTTGTTCTTCGCCATGAAAGCCTTGGTATCCTCGGGCCGCCGTGTCTTGGCCTTTTGGGGATCAACCAGAACCCACTTCAGACCCTTCGACCCCATCACGGCACCGAGCCCACCGCGCGCGGCGTGGCGAGCCGGGCGCCTCTCCCGATCCTGATCCGTGCAGGCCACCGAGGCTCCCGCAAGCAGGCCTTCCCCAGCCGGCCCGATGGAGATGACCGAGGCGTTCTTATCTTCGTCCGCCAGCAGCTTTTCGCAGAGTGCGTAGTTCCAAAGCCCCTTCTCTGCGTCGGCCTCGACCACAGTGACGCTTTCTTGCTCCACCCGCAGGCCGTAGCGCCTGCTGGAATCCGCCGGCTGACCCTTCACGATCAGTGCCCGATAGCCGAGCTTCATCAGATCCTGGCCGGGGTTTCCCCCTGCATTGGCCTCCTTGATGCCGTTGGTCAGGGGGCTCTTGCCTCCGATAGAGATGCGACCCGAGGTGGACGCGGTGGTGCCCGAAAGAACACCCGGCGCCATCACGAGAACGTTGTCGGGACCCAGGGGCTCGCATGCCGGGTCGCATTGCTCCAGCAGGATCCGCGCCGAGAGCGCTCGCCCACCGAGCAGCTTCCATTCCTGGGGAAAGGGTTGGATGGCAACGCTCTGATCGGTCATATCGACATAGATCACGCGATCGTTTTCTCCGGCCATGGGTCTTGCTCCTTTGCTTTGCTGGTATCAACTACTTCGAAACTGGAAACCGGGGGAACACCCACCGGAACATCAATTGAATAACAATGTGTTTCTACCCACCCGCGATCGCCGCGAGAACTCCGAGACGATCGCCTTCGGACAGGGTTGTCTCCAAGGCGCCCGAGTTGATCTGCTCCTCGTTCACGAAGAGTTTCACGAAGCGGTGCACCTCGCCCCCAGCATCCAAAACCAACGAGGCGAAGCCGGGGTAGGCGGTTTCGACCTCAAGCAGTGCGCCTCGTACGTCGCGGGCCTCGACCGAGATTTCTCCAAGGCCCTGGGTCGGACCGCGGTAGGGCTCGGGAACAAGGACGAGAGGCATTCAAACTCCTGGGGCGGGGTGCCCCCCGATGCGGGGGCGAATAATGGCCCCGGATGCTAGCCCGCCCCGGCCCTCTCTGCGCCCGTCCAAGCGACATTCCCCAGGGGCCAACGGGCCCGGACCCGGCGGTCACCCGGCGCGAGGCGGTCGGGATTTAATAGGGGTAATAGCGCCGGCGCGCGGGAATCTGCCACAGCGTCGGCTCCGGGGTATCGAAGGGGCGGGCGCCGGCCGGGAGCCACGCGGTGAGGCAGCCATCCCGGCCTCGGCCGTGATGCACGCAACCCGTGTCGAGTCCGCGGAGGCCCGGAGCCAAATGAAGCCCCTGACGAGCCCAGTGCCCATAGACGACCCCATAGTCGTGCTCTTCGCGTTGCCAGACCCGATGCCAGGGCTGATGATCAGAATCCGCGGGCTCCTTCGACGACCAGGCCTCGCCCCGGACGGATCGGCACGAAATCAGGCGGCCGAGTACGTCGCGCGCCGAATCCGCCCTCGCCTCGGCGGGGCTCTGAGACAGGAAAGCGCGAACTTCGTCGAGGTCAGCCCCAGCCAGCCGAGCCCCCGCCCGGTTCCCCCGCTCCAGGCAATCCTGCGCAGACCAGTTCGGCGCCACCGAAGCGTGAACCATCACGTAGGCCTGGCTCGCGAGCTCTCCCGCTTCCACCAGGGGACGGCCACGCAACCACTCGAGCCAATCCGGCGCCTCCGCCGACTCAAGCACATCGCCGATGCTGTCTCGTTCCCCCAGCGGCCTAAGCCCCAAAGCCATTGAAATCAGGGCTATTTCGTGGTTTCCGAGGACATGATGCCCGCGGCCCGCGGCCACTAACTCGCGCATGCGCTCGAGCACCCTCAGATTGTCCGGGCCTCGGTTCACCAGGTCGCCCACCGAGTGGAGAACGAACTCGTCGCCGAAGCTGTCGCGAAGGCGGCCCAGCAATTCGTCGAACTCGTCTGCACACCCCTGAACATCCCCGACAAAGACGTGCTGGGGCCTATGAGAACTCTCGCTCAACCCGGCTTCCCTCCAGGCTCCCCAGAACGCAAACGCGCCAGGGTCGCCCCCCAACCTCCCCGGGCCGGAGGGGCCTCCTCGAAATTCTCTACCCGGGGGTCGCCGTCGAGATAGCGTCTCAGCTGGGCCCTTTGTACCCCCTTGCCCTTGCCGTGAATCAGGCGCACCTCGCGATAGCCCCGGGCGACGGCTTCGTCGAGGTAGGCATCCACCATACGGAGGACATCCGCCGGACGGAAGAAATGCAGGTCGAGGCTCTCCTCGATGGGGACCTCGATGATCACTTCGCTCTCGGATTCCGGCGGCTCGCCCTGCCTCGACATGGGCTGTCACCATAGCGCCGCTGGAGGGAAATCACTTTTGGGATCGAAGAGTTAAATCCGCTCTCCGGTGGGCGCCCCCCCCCTCGCGCCCCAGCCTCAAGCCCAACGCTCAAAACAGGGCTAGAATTCGTCGGTCTCGGCGAGCGCCGCCGCCCCAGCGCAGCGCGGGAAGACGCCGCACCGACATGAGACCGCCAGGTAAGCCTTCAACAGCAATGAACGGGGGACGTGTGGGACGCCGCATCATCGTTTGCGATGGAGCCGAGACCGCTCGCCTTTGGAACCGGATTGGCGCCGGACCCAACGAGGAACTCCTCTGGGTGCCTCGGGAGAACGAGTCGCGCGCGCGTCCGCCCGGCTTCCGTGCCCTTCAGGGCGGGCTCTCCGAGGACGCCTTCCAGAAACTCACCCCCCTGGCCACCGACGAGTACGCCCTGGCGAGCGATGACGGGCCCTGGGCCCGAACCGCCATCCGCGAGATCGCCAAGGTCGACCCCGACGTCCCCATCCTCGTGCTCTCAGATCTGCTCAGTGACGAAGACCTTCCCCACCACGCCTGCGTCCGGCGAACCGGCCTCAAGACCCTGATTCGTGACGACGTAGACGACGAATTCGACCACCTCTCCAACCTTCAGCGCGTGGTCCAATTGCGAACCCTGCTCGATAGCCGTGAGCGCGTCGGGATCCTGCTGCAACCCGACCCGGACCCCGACGGTATTGCCTGCGGCTACGCATTGCGCGCGATTCTGGGACGCAAGCGGACGACGGCTCCCCTGATCTCCTTCGGTGAGATCACGCGCCCCGAGAACCGCGCCCTCGTCGAAGCGCTGGGCATCGAGGTCCACGTGATCTCACCCGATGAACTCGAAGAAATGGACGGACTGGTCCTGGTGGACGTACAACCCAACGTCTTCGGAGACCCCCCCCCCGAACGCCTCCTCAAAGTCGACGCGGTGATCGATCATCACCCCGAGCGCACGGGATACGACGCCCTGATCCGGGACATCCGGCCGAATTACGGTGCCACCGCGACGATTTTCACCGAGTATCTGCGGGCGAGCAAGATCGAAGTCGGTCCTCGCCTGGCCACGGCGCTGCTCTACGGCATCAAGAGCGACACCCAATATCTCGGCCGCGAGACAAGCCGCAAGGACATGATGTCTTTTGCCTACCTCCACGCCTCCCACAGCCCTGCGCTGCTCCGCCGCATCGAAAGGCCCGCCCTGCCCCTCGACGGCTTGCGAGCGCTCGGCCGGGCACTTGCCAAGGCCGAATTGCGCGACGGAATTCACATGCTCGTACTCGGCCGCGTTCGCGAAGACGTGATCCCCCAGGTCGCCGACATGGCGCTTCAGGCCGAGGGGGCCGAGTGGGCGATCGCTGTTGGCCAGGTCGGAAGCAACCTCGTCTTCTCGGTTCGCAACGTCGGCTACGTACGAGCGGCGGGCGAGGTCGTCAGGGCGGTGGTCGAGGGCCTCGGAGTGGGCGGAGGTCACCGCTCCATGGCCAAGGGCATCATCCCCCTCAAAGCCTTTCGGGAAGTCTATGGCACCGTCGACCGCGAGCAGATTCGAAGCGCACTCTTCGACGCCTTCACCCGAGCGATTCGCAACAACCAGGACTGAGGAACGCGATGACGCGGGAAAGACCCAAGGCGCTGAAAGCCGAAGCCATTGCGTTGAGGCTGGCGGATTGCCCCGGCTGGGCCCTGGCCGAGGGCAAGCTCAGGCGGGATCTGAAATTTCCGGATTTCAGCGCGGCCTTCGGTTTCATGGCGCGAGTGGCCATGATCGCCGAGACCCTGGACCATCACCCCGAGTGGAGCAACGTCTACAACCGGGTCAGCATTGAGCTCACCACCCACGATGCCGGCGGAGTTTCGGCCTTGGATTTTGAGTTCGCAGCGCGACTGAACCGCCTGCTCGACGCTTCCTGAAGCCCTGCGCGCGGGGCTACGAAGCCGCTGTTGTCGGGCTCAAAAGCGCGTGGGCGCCCACCATCCGCTCCTGAATCCGAATCCCGAGCGGGCACGAACCCGTGCACGGCGCACTGCAGCTGGCGCAAACCGAGGCGTTGCGGTCCAGGGCCGCGTAGAGTTCGATCGCCTGGCGCTCGGATCGATAATCCTCAAAATACATTCGGTGCCTGAGCACGTCGTTGATGCCCACCTTCTCGGGGCAGCTCGAGAGACACACGCCGCAATGCGGGGCGCAATACGTATCCGCCGTAAGCCGGTCGTATTTTTCGAGCACGGCGAGGTCTTCCGCTTCGGGAACCTTGCCCGATGCGTAGAGATACTCGTCCACGTGCTGAAGATCAAAGAAGGAGATGACGGCGCACGACACATGGGGATCGCCGTGGACCCATTTAAGCGCGGCCTGGGCGTAGGAATCCTCTTCTTCCCGAAAATCTTCGAGGCCGTGATGTTTACCGCCCTTGAGGGTCTTCATGGCCACAACGCCCATGTCCTGCTCGGTGCGAGCCCTCTCGATGAGAGCCGAGAGGCCAGGCCAGATTCCGTGATGGTAGGCAACCATCATCACATCAAATTTGCCCGAGTCGATGGCCGCGCTCGCGACATCCTGAAGCTTCGGCGTGTGCGAAGAAAAACCGAGAAAACGCGCCTTGCCCTCGGCCTTCAGTTGGGCGAAGGCCTCGTGCACATTGGGATCGAGCAAGCGATCGACTTCATCGCAGGAATGAACGTGAATAAGGTCGACATAATCCGTCCCCAGCCGGGCCAAGCTGTCTTCCACCGCCTGCTTGTAGCCCTCCACCGGGGTTCCCGCCGGTAGGTGGCCCACCGGAGTACACCATTTGGTGGCGAGGAAGAAGGAGTCGCGGGGAAAGCCCTGAATCGCTTCCCCTACCGCCTTTTCGCTGCCTTCCGACGAGTAGTCCGGGGCGGTGTCGATGTAGTTGACCCCCCGCTCCAGGGCCACACGGACGATCTGAGTCCCGAGCTCTCCCCGAATCGCTCCGGTCCCGAGGACAGTATCCGAAACCGGCCACTCGGTTCGCCCCAGACGGCCATAGGCCTGTACCCGACTGCCGCGCCAGGCATCCTTCCACTCGGGATGCGTCTTCTGGACCTGCCCCCCGAAGATCTGGGTCAGCGGCCCCTGCCAGCCCCGGCCCTCCTTCTGGCCGACGCCATAGAAACTCCGCCCCAACATCGCGCCGCCACCCGCCACCAGGGTGGCCAGGGCCGCGCCTCCCCCGGCCAGGCTGCCGCTCAGAAAATTGCGTCGAGTGGGATCCACCTGCCCAAGGCTTTCGCGCCGCCGGGAGCGGACTAGGAAGAAGGCCACCAACGAAATCGCCAACAGGCTCCCGAGGGCAAGAATCACCCCGGCCAGGGCGACATCGAGGCCGGGGAAGAGCAACTCGCCCAGGCTCTGCATGGTCTGGCCGGCGGGAAATGCCGAGGGATCCAAACCGATGGCCGCCAGCCAGAAATAATGGGCCGCAAAAGTGGCTCCGACCGCCCCGGCAACAACGACTAGAGCGAGAGTGGTCTTCAGTGCAGTCATTTTCACGGCGGGGCCCCCTTTGGGCCGAAGCCCATTGACTTGCTTAGCCTTTCGAGCAGGTAGAGTATAGGCGTCTGGATGCCGGGCGTCAGGACGACGAACTGCCTATGCTGCGGCGCATCACGGCGCGAGCCCACTGCTGGAGACAGCCCTCACCATGCCCGACCGACTCGTCGTGCCCAATATCGAAGCCCTACCGGATTTTATCGACACGCCGATCGGGCCCAGCGAATGGATCACCGTTGATCAGACTAGGATCGACGCCTTCGCCCGGGCGACCGGGGACGACCAGTGGATTCACACGGATAGCGAGCGCGCCGTCCGGGAGTCGCCCTTCGGGCACACAATCGCGCACGGTTACCTCACCCTCGCCCTCGCGCCTGTCCTGCTCCGCGAAATTTTTTCGGTGGACAATTGCAGCCAGATCATCAACTCTGGGATCGACCGGCTGCGCTTGAAGGAGCCCGTGGCGGCCGGCTCCCGACTCCGGCTTTCAGGACGCATCCTAGGTGTGCGACGGGTCCCGGGTGGTGCCGCTCGGGTCAATTTAAGCCTGAGCTGGGAACTCGAGGGAGCCAAACGTCCGGCCTGTCGCGGCGAGGCCATCTACGTCTACTTCCCGTGAAACGAATACCCTGAGCCGCGCTTCGCCGGCCTAGCCCGCTTCATCTCGGCAAAAATCCCTGACCAGGGCGAGGAACTCGGGCAAGCGGTCGTGATGCACCCAGTGGCCCGCCCCCTCCACGTTCACCAGGGTCGCATCCTGGAAGGCATCGGCCCGACCGTCCTCTTCGGGATCGCCCGCCCAGCTCTCACTGCCCCGGATCAGCAGGGTGGGGCAGGTGATCCGCTTCCACATCGCCTTGCGTTGCTCGGGCTGAAAGCTCTGGGGATAGAAGGCCCGGGTGTAGTTGTCGAATTTCCAGGAAAAGGTTCCGTCCTCGTTGCGCGCCACGCCATGAACCGTCAGGTGGTGGGCCTGCTCGGGGGAAAGGAAGGAGTTCTCCTCCTGCATCCGATGGGCCGCCGCGTCGATGTCTGGGTAGCGCCGCGGCTGCCGGGAGGAAAGTTTTCGGACCTGGTCAATCCAATTCGAAATCAATTTCCAGCTCGGAGCATTGATGTGCTCCTGGATCATCTTCGGCGGTGGGCCAAGACCCTCCACAGCCACAAGCTTGCGAATATGCTCGGGGTAGACCGACGCATATTGGAGCGCGACGGCGCCCCCCAGCGAATGCGCGATGATCGTCAGGGGCTGCAGGCCCAAAGTCGAGATCAACTGGGCGATGTCCAGGACGAACTCGTTGATCATGTAGTGGCCACCGATCGCCCAGGCGCTGTCGCCGTGGCCCCGCAGGTCCGGAGCGATCACGTGATACTCATCACGCAACTCCCGGGCCACCCAATCCCAGCTCCGAGCGTGGTCCTTGTTGCCGTGGATCAACAAAAGGGGCGGCGCCTCTTCATTGCCCCAATCGACATAGTGGAGCTTGAGGCGTTGGGAGACGTAATAGCTCGACGCGGGGCCGATGATTTCTCGCTCTCGATCGCTCTTCATGGAGCGGAACAATACAGGCCCCGGCGCCACTCCTCTACCCTCGGCTTGGGAATCCGGCGGCGGCAGGAACTGCGGGGCACGGTATGCTTTCGCGACCATGAAATTGGCAATGGCACAGGTCAACCCGACGGTCGGCGACCTCTCAGGGAATCGTCGGCTGGTCGAGCAGGCGGCCGAGAAGGCCCGGGCCGCAGGTGCGGACATCGTCGTGCTTCCCGAAATGGTCCTGACCGGGTATCCGCCCATGGACCTGCTGGAGCGCGATGGCTTCGTCCGCGACCAGCTCAAGGAGCTGCGGGCCCTGGAGGCCGCTTCCCGCGATATTGTCATCGTCTTGGGAGCCGTGTTGGGCGAGTCTCCCCGCCCCTCTCAGGGGCTTCAGAATGCCGCGGTGGTGCTGGCCGACGGAAAGACCCTGGGCTCCCGGGCCAAAGCCCTCCTGCCCACCTACGACGTCTTCGACGAAAAGCGCCATTTCATTCCCGGGAACCAACATGAGCCGCTGGAAATTCCGAGCCTCGGCACCCGCCTTGGCCTCGCGATCTGCGAGGACGCCTGGTCCCGGGAACTCAACTACCCCCTCGACCCCCTCGGCGAAATCGCTTCCCACGCGCCGTCGCTGATCGTCAATCCCTCGGCATCGCCCTGGCATGCCGAAAAGCCGCGTATGCGGCGCGAAATGTTCTCCTCCCTTGCCGCCGACCTCTCGATGCCCCTGGTCTTCTGCAACCAGGTCGGCGGGAACGACGAGTTGATCTTCGATGGGGGCTCCTTCGCCGTCAACCAGCACGGCCGCATCATCGCTTCGCTTCCCCTCTTCGAAAGCGCCATGGCCGTCATCGACCTCCCCAACGAAAGCGAGGGCATCCTCGCTCACGAGGTCGCCGAAGGCTCTCGAATTGCACAACTCGATGCCGGGCTCGTCCTGGGCATCCGGGATTATTTCCTGAAACAAAATCTCCCCCCCGGCGCCGTGATCGGACTTTCCGGGGGCATCGACTCAGCCGTCACCGCCCACCTGGCCGTTGAGGCCCTGGGTGTCAAGCGGGTGAGCGGCGTCGCCATGCCCGGTCCCTTCTCCTCAGGGCACAGCATCGACGACGCGGCCGCATTGGCCGACAGCCTGGGCATCGAGTTTCGCACGGTCAACATTACGCCGCTCTACGAGGCCTACCTCGGGGTCTTCGGCTCGCTCTTCGGCCAAAAAGACGATTACGGGCTGACCCAACAAAACATCCAATCCCGCATCCGCGGGGCGACCCTCATGGCCATCTCCAACCAGGAGAACCGGCTCGTCCTCGCCACGGGCAACAAGAGCGAACTCTCGGTCGGCTACTGCACGCTCTACGGCGATACCGTGGGCGGCCTCGCGGTGCTCGGCGATGTCTACAAGCGCGAGGTCTACGACCTCGCGCGCTACGCGAACCGCACGGTCGAGCGAATTCCGATCAATACCATCGAGAAGCCCCCCTCGGCGGAACTCGCTCCCGACCAACTCGATAGCGACGATCTCCCCGACTACGAGACTCTCGACTCAATCCTCGAGCAGGTCATCGAGGGGGGACGCAACAGGGAGAGCCTGGAGGCCCCGGAAGGTTGCAGTCGCGAGGAGGCGCTTCGGGTGGCAGAGCGCCTAGATCGCAACGAATACAAGCGCCGGCAGACACCCCCGGTTCTGCGAACCTCGCCCAAGGCATTCGGGCGCGGGCGCAGGCTTCCCATCGTCCATCGCTACCGCTAAGCCGAAAATGCCCGACTAAGCGGCGGTTTCGCCGGCGGTCGCCCCACGGACGTTCTCCGCCCGGGCGCCTCGGGGACCTTCCTGAACCACGTACTCGACGAGATCGCCCTCGGAAAGACCATCGTATTCCGCCGCGTTCAATCCCGAGCGGTGAAAGAAGACTTCCTTGCCGTCGTCGCCCCGAATAAAACCGAAGCCCCGATCCCGGACCATCTTCTTGATCTTGCCCTTGCATTTCGGCCCGCTCGGCGCGGGAGGCGGCGTGGCGCCGGTGCGCCTGCGGCCGCGTCCCTTGCCGCCGCGCCCTTTGCGCCCGCCCGTTCCGCGAAATTGGTCGCTCGAAATGAACTCGGACTGGAAGAGTTCGAGGACCACGGTGAGGTCCTTGAGCCCCTCCTGCTCGGGCGACAACAAAACCTCGCCATCCTCGCTATCGACGACGCTATACCGTAGGCCTGTCCCCTTATGGGTCACGAAGAGGCCGGATTCAATCTCATCCATGCTGATCATCTTGCTGAACCTCCATACCGCTTTCGGGTACGGTCAAATCGGGAAAACCGAGGCGCCGGAAAACAAAGCCCGGGCAATTCACTCGAGAAGGGGCCAGAGCAGCGACTCCTGGGAGGGAGGCGGCCTAGAGCGCCGGGGCGTGACCTTAGAAGAACTGCCCTTCGGGGTCAATTATCACCGGGGCGGTAATCACCGGAAAATCCCCGCACCGAGCATCCGCCCCCCGGTCGCCCCTCGGGAAGAGGCCCGAGGGCTCGGATCGAGGGTTCACCGCGCACTTCGCGGGGTCGCGATCGCCCTGGGCGTACTCGCCCCCCTCGTCGCGATCGGCCAATCCGAGGGTGTTCTGCGGGTCGGAACGAGCGGAGATTACGCTCCATTCAGCATCGCGAGCCCCGGGGCCGACGGGCGGACCACATTTCGGGGGCTCGCTCCCGAAATCGCCCGGGCCTACGCCGAGGATCGCGATCTCGAGCTGGTCTTCGTCCGCTTCGATTGGCCGAACCTCCTGGACGACCTGAGGGCGGGCCGATTCGACGTGGCCATGGGTGGCATCACCGTGCGCCCAGAGCGCTCCCTCACGGGCCGCTTCAGCCTTCCCATCACCGGGAGCGGCGCCGTCGCCCTGGTCCGCTCCAGCGGCCCCCTGGCGACGCTCCGCGACCTCGAGCGACCGGGTCTGCGCATCGCGGTCAACGCGGGGGGCCACCTCGAGCGAACCGCCCGGAAGCGCTTTCCCCGGGCCGTGCTCCTCCCCACCGACCAGAACGCCGCGGTGATGGCGGAGCTCGACGCGGGCCGCGCGGATGCGGTCATCACCGACACCCTCGAAGCCCCCCATTGGCGCGCGGGAAGGACAGACCTGCGCACCCTCGGCCCCTTCACCCGAGACCGCAAGGCGCTTTGGGTCCGGGTTGAAAACGCCGAGCTGGCCCTGGATCTCGATCGCTGGCTCCTCGCCCAAGAGCGCAGCGGGCGCCTGACCGAGTGGCGCGCGCACCATCTCGGTGAGCAGCCCGAGGCGGCGACGCCCCCCCGGCCCGTGCTGTCGGGATTGCTCGCTGCCGTGGCCGAACGCCTGGCCCTAATGCCCGCGGTCGCCGAGGCCAAGCGCGCAAGCGGATCTCCCGTCGCCGTTCCCGCCCGGGAGATTCGGGTTCTCGAGGCCGCCCTCACCCGGGTCCGCGAGAGCGAACGGGCGCTGGCGGTTCCCGCCGCACAAGCCCTCCCCCCGGCCGCCGTAAGCGAGTTCTTCGTCGCCCAAATCGAGGCGGCCAAGGCCATTCAACGCCGGGTCCTCGCGGAGCCTCGCCCCCCGAATCTCGGCCCCCCGGCATCCCTCGACGAAGATCTTCGCCCCGCCCTGCTTCGAATCGGCGGCCGCATTGCCCGGCTGCTCGTCCAATTGCCCCAGGGCATCGCCGACGACGAAATCCGGGAGCGATGCCAGCGGGCGCTCGCCGGCCTCGGCCTCGACGAAGGCCGCATCGACGAACTCGCCCGAGGACTGATCGCCATCGAGACCCGCCGCGAACCGGCTCCTTGAGCGACCCCTCGGCCTCTCAGTACTCGGCCTCTCAGTACACTCGGCCTCTCAGTAATAGGTGCAGCAGGTGCGGTGCCGAGGCTCCGCCTTGATCTCCCGGCGCTGGCCGCGATGCCAGAGCAGGGCGTCCAGGCGCCTGGGCGGCATGGGCTCGCCGAGCTCGCCCAGGGCGGCGCTGAGTCGTTCCACCGCATGGAGGGCCACTGCGCGAATCTCGATTTCCTCGGCCGAGCCCAGAGCGATCGGCTCTCCGGCCTGGATACGGCCGAGCAGTTCGGGGGCGTAATCGAGCACGCCCTCCCAGCGAAGCACATGAGGAACGAGGTTGTCGGCAAAAATCGTGAGTTCATCGAGGTCGGCGAAGCGGCCCAGACCCGATTCTTCGAAGGCCCCAGCGAGGTCCGTGCAGGTGATCTGGGCCCGCTTGTAGAAGGGAACCTCCAGCCCGGCATAATCCTCGACATCGCGATAGAGGGGCATGGAGGCCAGGATCTCGACCAGGCGCTCCGCCCGGTGGTCAGCCGCCTCCACGAGGCCCGCGAAGGAGCCGCCGAAGCTTCCCTCCACCCGGCCGCCAAGATCGCGCCAGGATTGGGCAAAGAGTTCCATTAGCGGTGAGATCGGAGAGGGCGCCTGGGGCTGTCCAAAGATGCGCGCGCACTCGTCGGCCTCGATCTGGGCGAGGGCCGCCGCTTGGGGGGCGCCGTTTTTGTCGAAGTGCTCGGCGAGGCAGGTTGCCACGGTGAAATAGCCCGACGCCCCGGGCCGCTTTTGCATATGGGGAAACCAGCCGGATCCGAAATTCACCGCGTCGAGGGTCAGAACGAAGGCCAGGGTAGACGCGTCGTCTTCGCGTCGATGATGGGCGGGGTCCTCGGCTTCGAACACTTGCTCCTGGCCCACCAGCCCTTCGGCCAAGGCCGCAAGTCCCGCCTCGTTGATCCGCACCCAGCGGGCGCTTTCCGCGACCGATGCGCAGGCCCGGCGAATCGTCTCGAAGAGGCCCACCCTAGGGCCTCCGGCCCGGGCCCGGCAAACCGAAGAGGCCGATCGCCCGGGGCAGCAAGTCAACGCGCATCGGCGCCCCGCCCGCGGCTTCGCCGTCGATGTCGAGGGGCGCGTGATCGCCGCCCACCGGCTCCGCTTCGACTCGAGTGCCCCGGTGCACCGAAACCGCGGGATGATTCACGTGACGCCCGCTGTAGAGCGAGGGCAGGTTGTACCCGAGCCGAGGCCGGGAGAGCGCCTTGACGATCACGACATCGAGCAGGCCGTCGTCGCATTCGGCTCCGGGAGCCATCTCCATGCCGGCCCCGCAATAACGACCGTTGGCCGCCAGAACCAGGGCGATGCGGCCGGCGTGAACTTCCTTGCCATCGACCCGCACCACCACGTCGGGCTGGTGGTGGCGGGCGATCGCACCGAGACTGGCCCGCAGGAACCCGGCGCGTGGACCCAGCTTTCCCGGATGGCGGTTGACCGAGTCCACGATCGAACCGCTCAAACCAAAACTCGCCTCGTTGAGAAAGAAGCGGGTTTCCTCTTCGCCCCCGGGCCCGGTGTGCACGACGCGCCCGGCGTCCACGCGCCGGCAGAGCCCGCTCCGGAGAGCGTCGATGGCCTGGTCGAGCGCCCGGGGAACGCCCACGGTGCGCGCAAAATCACAGCCCGAACCCAAGGGAAGCAAGCCGATCTCCGTTTCCTGGCCGAGTCCCGCCGCGAGTAAACCACTGACGACCTCGCCCAGGGTTCCGTCCCCTCCGCCGACGATCAGCCGCTTGACCCCCGCACGCGACGCTTCCCGAGCGATCCGCGAGGCGTCCCGGGGTGCCCGGGTACGCTCGATTTCGAGCCCCCCCGGAGCGTCGGAGAAAGACTCGAGCAGGCGGCTTTCAATCCGCCCGAGGAGCCGGGATACATTCCCCGCATGGGGGTTCAGAATGGCGAGAGTCGTGGCGGGCACGGCCAGACAATACCCTTCGCCGGGATTCGGGGCAGCGTGGCTCCTGCACTATAGTGGGCCACCCCCATGACGAAGGCTTCGCGCAAATGGCTTGGTTTTACGGGCCTGGCCATCGGCCTGGTCGCCCTGGGGATATTCGTTCGCGGTCGCTTGGGCATCGGTCTCGACCCGGAATCCATTCGCGAATGGGTTCTCGCCATGGGCCCCATTGCCCCGGTTATATGCGTCGCCCTCGTCGCCGGGCGCAGCTTTGTCGGGCTTCCCTCCCAGGTCGTGCTGGTCGTCGCAGGACTCTGCTTCGGGTTCGCCTGGGGAACCCTCTACGGCGCCCTCGGTCTCGAGATCTCCGGCCTGATCACTTTTCAGCTCTCACGGATGGCCGGGCGCGACGCGGTGCATCGCGCAATCCCCGATCGTATCCGGCCCCTGATCCAGCGGGCGGGGGAGCGCCCGGGGGCCCTCTTCGTCACCCTCGCCACGGGCTACCCCATTGGGGTGCTCACCGCGTATCACGCCCTGGCTGGGGTCACCCCCATGAAACTCGGCGTTTTCACCCTGGCCCTCGGGCTGGGCGCCATTCCGCGCGCGGCCACCTATGCGTATTTCGGCAATAGTCTCATGGCCGGCGAACTCAAACTCGTCCTGATCGCCACCGGGGTCATCCTCGCCCTGCTCGCTTTGCCGCTGCTCTTTCCCAGCGGTCGAAGGTTCCTCAAGCGCGTCGTGCTCGGGAAGGGGGCAGCCGATGAGGACTCGGCCGACCTCAATCCGCCTGCTCCCGCAGAAGATTAAGAGCAGAGCCCGCCTTGAACCAAGCAATCTGCTCTTCGTTCAGGGTGTGATCGACTGAAAAGCTCTCCTCGCTGCCATCCGCATGATGCACCACCGCCAGCAGGGGGGAATCGGGCGCCAGCGCTTTCAAGCCGCGCAAACTGATGCGATCGGTCTCGAGGATCTTCTCGTAATTCGCGGGGTCGGAGAAGGTCAGCGGAAGAACTCCCTGCTTCTTCAGGTTCGACTCGTGGATCCGCGCGAAGCTCCGGGTGATCACTGCAGCGGCCCCCAGGTGCCGAGGCGACATGGCCGCGTGCTCCCGGCTGCTTCCCTCGCCGTAATTTTCGTCGCCTACGACGACCCAGCGCATCTTCTCCGCCTTGTAGTGGCGCGCCACCGCGGGGAAGGCCACGCCGGCCTCGCCCGAAATCTGGTCGAGGCCGGTGCCCGGGTCACCCGTGAAGGCATTGATCGCGCCGATGAACATGTTGTCGCTGATATTGTCCAGGTGTCCTCGAAAGCGCAGCCAGGGACCCGCCATGGAAATATGATCCGTGGTGCACTTGCCGCGCGCCTTCAGGAGCAAGGGGAGCGATTCCATGTCCTGACCGTCCCAGGGTTCGAAGGGAGACAGGCGCTGGAGGCGCTCGCTCTCGGGCGAAATTTTCACATCCAGGCCGCCGCGATCTTTCGCGGGCGCCTCATAGCCCTCGTACGAGATCACGAAGCCATCGGCGGGGATCTCCGGGGCCGGAGCCGGGGGGTCGAGCTTGAAGCGCGTTCCATCGGCGGCCTCGAGTTCGCCGTCCAATGGGCTCCAATCAAGGGTTCCGGCTAGGGCATAGGCGACCACGACCTCCGGGCTGGAGATGAACGAGAGGGTTTCGGGGTTGCCATCGTTGCGCTTGGGAAAATTTCGGTTGTAGGAGCTGATGATCGAGTTCGAATCGCCCTTCTGGACATCGTCCCGCTTCCACTGCCCGATGCACGGCCCGCAGGCATTCGCGAGCACGGTTCCCCCGATCGCCTCGAGCTCCTGCATCTGGCCGTCCCGGCCGATGGTCAGATGAATCTGCTCGGAGCCCGGGGTAACCCAGAGAGTGGCCCGGCTGCGCGCGCCGTGAGCGGCGGCCTGACGGGCGACATCCGCCGCCCTCGACATGTCCTCGTAGGACGAATTCGTGCAACTCCCGATCAAGCCCGCGCTAAGGGCTTCCGGGTAGCCGTTCTCCCGGGTGTCGGCGGCCATCCGGGAAACGGGGTGGACAAGATCGGGCGTATGGGGGCCCACGATATAGGGCTCGAGGCTCGAGAGGTCGATTTCGACGAGGACGTCAAAATAGTGTCCGGGATCGGCGAGCACCTCGGCATCGGCCCGAAGCAGGTCGGCCTGCTCGGCCGCAATCGCCGCGATATTCCCGCGCTCGGTGGCCTCGAGATAGGCATGCATGCGCTGGTCATAGGGGAAGATCGAAGTGGTGGCGCCGAGCTCAGCGCCCATATTCGTGATCGTTCCCTTGCCCGTGCAGCTGATGGATTCAGCGCCGGGTCCGAAATACTCGACCACGCGGTTGGTCCCGCCCTTGACCGTCAACTCGTCAAGGACCTTGAGGATCACGTCCTTGGGAGAGGCCCAGCCCGAGAGCTCGCCCTTCAAGTGCACGCCGACCCGATTGGGGTGCAGCACCTCCCAGGGGAAGCCCGCCATCACGTCCACGGCATCGGCACCCCCCACCCCGCAAGCAAACATGCCGAGCCCACCGGCATTGGGCGTGTGCGAGTCGGTCCCCAACATCATGCCGCCGGGAAAAGCATATTTTTCCAGCACGACCTGGTGAATGATTCCGGCTCCGGGCCCCCAGAACCCGATGCCGTAGCGCGACGAACAGCTGCGCAGAAAATTGTAGACCTCGGCGTTGGTGGTCTCGGCGGTCCCGAGGTCGGTCCGCGACCCCTTGTAGGCCTCGATCAGATGGTCGCAATGCACGGTGGTCGGAACGGCGGTTTGGTCCTTGCCCGCCTGCATGAACTGAAGCAGCGCCATCTGGGCCGTAGCGTCCTGCATCGCGATCCGGTCCGGGCGCAGCAGCAGGTAGGCCTCCCCGGGCTCGAGTTTCTGGCCAGCCGGATCATCGAGGTGTCCGAAGAGCACCTTTTCCGCGTAGCTAAGCGGGCGGCCGAGGCGGCCTCGCACGATCTCGAGGCTTTCTTTCATCCGGGTGTAGGTGCCCTCGACGAGTTGGGCTGTAGTTTCGATCACCGGCATCGCTGTACTCCTATCGAACGGGATGGATTCATGACTGAGCCACTCCACCGCGGAGGGCCCGACCCCACAGCACTTCCCTGAAGAGCCCGGGTCGCGAAAGCGCCCCAGAGCCACCTCGGGGACCGAGCGCATCGGCCCTTGTCCTGGGAGGCGAACCCAGGGGGCGCCCAGAGTAGCGCAGGCCCGGGCCGGGTTCAGGAGAGACCCGGCCGCTGCCGAGGAGTCGCCCGAACGGGTGTCCACACCGGAGGGGGCAAGAGGCTTCCGCCGTCGCGAAGCCAGGGCGTCTTCGGGTACGATTCGGCCATGGCATTTCAGGCGAGAAAGATCCAGGGAGCGGGGGAACTCTCGATCAACCTGCTCGAGTGGAGCCAGGAGGGCGTCCCCATGCTGCTTCTCCATGGCTACAGCAACGAAGCCCATATCTGGGATGATTTCATCCCCACCGTCGCCGACCACTACAGGGTCATGGCCGTCGACCTGCGGGGCCACGGCGATTCGGACTGGCACCCCGAGGGCGCCTACGCGTACCAGGACCACGTCGAAGACATCGAAGCGATCGTGGCCAGCCTCGGGCTCGAAAGGCTCGTCGTCGTGGGGCACTCCCTGGGTGGGCGGATCGCCATGCTCTACGGCGGACGCAACCCCGAAAAACTCGCAGGCCTTGTCATCGTCGACTCCGCCCCGGAAATCGACACCCGGGGCAGCATGAGGATTTCCATGGAGGCTGCTCAAAATTCGGACCCGAGCTTTGGCTCCCTGGCCGAATACGAGCAGATGCTGGTTCACCTCTACCCCGCGGCCACTTCGGCTTCGATCCGCAGGATGGCGCAATTCGGCGCCCGACAACGGCCGGAGGACAACCGCTGGATCCTCAAGATGGATTCGGCTTTTCGCCGGGCCGTCAGCGGGGACACCGGCGAGCTCGACGCCGCCGAAATCGAAAAACGACACACCGACGACCAGGAGAGCATGTGGAAGGCCCTGGCTGAAATCCCCTGTCCCACCCTCGTCGTCCGGGGAGCCGCTTCCGATATCCTAGGAGCCGAAATCGCCGACCGGATGGTCGACGAAGTGCTTTCCCAGGGACAGCTCGCGGTGGTCCCCCAGGCGGGACACTCGGTGATGACCGATAACCCCGAGGGATTCAACGCCGCCCTGGCAAAATTTGCCCTCGGCGAGTAGAGATGCGTCTTCGCTACGCTGCGCGCCGACCCGGCTGGCCGGGTCACGACCCGGGGGCCATCTCAACATGATCGTCGAGCACCGACTCCTGGACACCCACGAAAACGAGGATGCCGCCATGCTTTGCCCACCCCGATGGCTCGCCGCACTTCTCGTGGCGCTCTGCCTGACGGCCTCCGCCGCGGGCGGGGCCGATGTGGGAGAGCCCGCCCCCGAGGCCCGGGCTTCCGCCGCCGAAACCGTGGAGCGGCTGCATGGCGGCCTACTGGCGTCCATGAAGGGGGGGGAGGAGCTCGGCTTCCAGGGACGCTTCGACGGTTTGCGGCCCATCGTCGAGGAGACCTTCGATCTCAATTTCATGGGCTCCAAGTCGGTAGGGCGATACTGGAAGAAGTTGTCCCCGGCGGAAAAGGAGATCTGGATCGACAAGTTCACGAGCTTCCTGGCCGCCAACTACGCCGGCAATTTCGACGCGTACGACGGGGAATCCTTCCACACCCTGGGCGAGGAACCCGCAAAACGCGAAACCCTCGTTGTCCTCACCGAGCTACGGATTCCCAACTCCGACGACATCATCCTCAACTATCGATTGCGAAAGACCGCCGACGGTTGGCGGATCATCGACATCTACCTCAAGGGCACGGTCAGCGAACTCGCCCTGCGACGATCGGATTTCTCCACCACCCTGAAGGCGAAGGGATTTCCCGAACTCGCCGCCGCCGTGGACAAGAAGATCCTCGACCTGCGCACCAAGGGCGGCGGCTGAGGTCGGTCCCCTCTCGGCGGGTCTTCTGACCAGCCCCCTCTGACCAGCCCCCTAGGGCAAAAGATCGGCTCGGCGATCTTCGCGCCGGGCCCAGACCTGGGCTTGGCGGTTCTGGATATAACCGCTGCGCAGGGCCGAGTAATAATCGATCGAGCTCTCCTCGAGAGCCTTGAGTTCCTCGTAATGGCTTTCGCGCTGGGAGAAACCCGAACTCGTATTGAAGAAGAGGGCGTCGACGCCGGGCAGGATGAAGAAGGTGGGATGAAAGAGCGAATCGACCCCGAGGCCGACGGCGTCCCGCGCGTCCGAGGGGCCGAAGAGTGGAAGCACCAGATAGGGGCCGGTGGGAATCCCTGCCAGGGCCAGGGTCTGCCCAAAATCCGACACGTGGCCATCGAGCCCCCAGCGCGTCGCCGGATCGAAAAGCCCGCCGATCCCCGCGGTGGAATTGACGACCAGGCGGACGAAGGTGCGCTGGGCGTCCATCCACTCGAGTTGAAAGATGTCATTCACCAGGCTTTGGGTGGAGTTGATATTGGTGAAGAAGCGGTTGACCGAGAGCCGCGCGACCTCGGGAACCAAAAACCGGTACCCCTCGGTGAGCGGATCGAAAAGGAAGCGATCCACAACCCGATTGAAACCCAAGAATCCACGGTTCACGGGCTCGAAGGGGTCCGCAATACCCGTGTCCCCGCCCTCAAGTTCGAGATCGAAGTCGTCAAAATCGTCGAAGTCGTCAAAGTCGTCGAAGTCGGCGGGGGCGGCGGGGGCGGCGGGGTCGGCGATGGCGGCGGGGTCGGCGATGGCGGCGGGGTCATTGGAGTTCGTGGCGGTCGGCTGGGGCGCGGCGGAGGCGTCCACCGCACGCCCCATCCCAGGGCCGAGAACGAGGCCGAGCAGGAGCAACGCCGCTAACCGCCGGGAGCCCGCAGGCCTCCCCGCGAATCTTCTTTGTCGGAAACTGGGTCCAAGCATGCGCGCGGAATCTACAGAAGCCCCGGGGCGAGGGATAGCGCGGGTTCGCCTCATGCGGTTAAATACCCCCGCTAGAGTTCTCCGGGGGGCAAGTCGCGCGAAAAACCCGTGACGGGGTCAAATCGGGTGGGGTAGTCTGGGGCCCTCAAGAATGAGAAGCCCTGGCGCTGAATCCAGGCGTCTCCTCTGCCAAAGCCCCCCACACGGCAAACCGAAAGATCAGATCGCACACTTCGCCATGAAACCGGGGGCGAGCTAGACAGCGCCGAGAGTGAAAACTCCCCCCCCCTGGGCCCCAAACGGGTTGGAACGCGAGAGGAGAACGAGACCGGTGGACATTCTGCAGAAATGCAAGGACTACACCCTTTCCCGCGAGCTTCGCCAGGCGGAAATGTATCCCTACTACCGCAGCATCTCCTCTCCCCAGGATCCTGTGGTCACTATCGACGGCCAGAAGGTCATCATGCTGGGGTCGAATAACTACCTGGGATTGACGAGTCATCTCGCCGTCAAGGAAGCCGCCGCCGCCGCCGTCATGCGCTACGGGACGGGCAGCGCAGGCTCCCGGCTCCTGAACGGCACTCTCGATATCCACGTCGAACTCGAGGAGCGCCTGGCCGAATTCATGAAAGCTGAGGCCGTTCTCACCTTCGCAACCGGCTTTCAGGTCAACGTGGGCGTCCTCTCCTGCCTCTTTGGACGCCAGGATCTGGCCTTTCTCGACAGCATGGACCACGCCTCGATCATCGACGGGGTTCGCCTCGGGTTCGGAAAGAGCCTGAAGTACAAGCACAACGACATGGACGATCTCGAGGGCAAGCTGACCCGCTCCGACCCCGACAAGGGCAAGATGATCGTGGTCGACGGCGTCTTCTCCATGGAAGGGGATATCGCGAACCTCCCTCGGATCGTCGAGCTCAAGAACGCCCATGGCGCACGGCTCTTCGTCGACGATGCCCACGGCATCGGGGTCTTGGGGGAGAACGGTCGCGGTACGCCCGAACATTTCGGACTCGAGAGCGAAGTGGATCTGGTGATGGGAACTTTTTCGAAATCCCTGGCCACGGTGGGCGGCTTCATCGCCGGCAGCGAGGAGGTCATCGACTTCATCCGGCACAATGCGCGATCCGGAATTTTCTCGGCCGCCATGCCGCCCGGAACGGCCGCCGCCGTGATCAAGGCGCTAGAAATCATCCAATCGGAACCCGAGCGACGCGAACAACTCTGGGAATCCACCCGCTACATGAAGCGTGAACTCGAGGGCCTTGGCTTCGACACGGGCCACTCGGAATCCCCGGTGATTCCCATCGCGATCGGCGAAGATTCAACGGTCTTCAGCATGGCGACGCGACTCCAGGATGAAGGGGTCTTCGTCAACCCCATCGTCACGCCCGCGGTCCCGCCCGGCCAGGGGATGATTCGAACTTCCTACATGGCCACCCACCGGCGCGAGCACCTCGACCAGGCCCTCACCAGCATCGCCAAGGTCGGCCGAGAGTTCGCGATCATCTGATTTCGCCGCGCTCAGTTTCGGAATTCTTCAGGCCCCGGCGCCCGATCGTGTCGTCGACGAATTGACGGGCGGTGCGGCCCGAGCGGCTTCCCCGAACCAAGGCCCAGGCAAGCGCCGCCTCGCGCAGATCCGGATCCATCTCGGTGAGTCCGGCCCGGCCCAGATAATGCTGAACGATGGCCAGGTAGGTCGCTTGGTCAAAGTTGTAGAACCCCAGCACCAGTCCAAAACGGTCCGAGAGCGCCAACTTCTCTTCGAGGGCTTCCCCTAGGTGCAACTCGCCGTCTTCGTCCAGCCGCCCCTGCCTGTTTTCCTCCATGAATTCCGGCACGAGGTGGCGGCGATTGCTCGTCGCCACGATGCAGACGTTCTCGGGACGGGCCTCCAGGCTTCCATCGAGCGCGGCCTTGAGTTCGCGATAGCCCGCTTCGCCGGGCGCGAAGGAGAGATCATCGCAGAACACCAGGAAAAAATAGTCTTTGCCCTCGCGAAGTGCGGCAAGGACCCGGGGAAGCTGGGCGAGATCCGAGCGGTCGAGCTCCACCACCCTCAGGCCCCGGTCCGCATAGCGACCGAGAAGCCCGCGCACCGCCGAAGATTTGCCCGTTCCCCGCTCTCCGTGCAAGAGGACGTTGTTGTAGGGCTGGGCGGCAAGAAACTGGCGGGTATTTCGCTCGAGGATCGCCAGGGAGTCCTCGACACCGAGCAGATCGTCGAGATCGAAGAGAACGGGAGCGTCGATGGCCAAAAGGTGCCCTCCCCCCGCCCTCTGCTCCCAACGATAAGCCAGGCGACTCGCGAAATCCGAGGCGCCGAGTTCCGGAGGCGCCACCTCACCCAGAACGCGCTCGGCAAGTACGAGTACGCGCTCCAAGCGCTCGAGCAATCGCTTCATCCGACCCATCCCATCCCTTTCGAAGCGGAAGTGTAGGCGGCGGGCGGCTAAATGCCTCCTCCCGCCCGTCGCTCGGGGCATGGCCTATTCTTGTGGCCATGACACCGTTCCTGCTGCTGACGATTCTCGCCGTCGCCGCGCTCCTGGCGGCCAATTTTCGAAACTCCCGGGCGGGCATCTGGCTCGCCAAGCCCCTGGCCTCCACGGGCTTCATCGCAGTGGCCTTGACGGCCCACACCGAAGCGGGCGCCGGCAGCGCGGACGCCTTCTATGCACCGGCCCTGATCGTGGGTCTCCTCCTCTGCTGGCTGGGAGACGTATTGCTGATCCCCGAGAATCGACCCGGAATATTTCGGGCCGGGATCTTCGCCTTTCTGCTCGGCCACGTTGCGTACCTGGCCGCCTTTCTGAGCCTGGGGCTCGACCCCGCCTGGGCAGTTATGACCGGAGTGCTTCTTTGCCTGCCCGCAGCGGGCGTGCTCCGCTTGCTCGGCCCCCGGGTTCCCCCCGAACTCACCCTCGCGGTACGCAGCTATGTGCTGGTCATCAGCGCCATGCTCGTCTGCGCTGCGGGGGCGGTGGGCGGCGGAGCGAACCCCAGCCTGCTGCTCGGGGCGGCGCTCTTCTACGTGTCCGACCTCGCCGTAGCCCGTGATCGATTCCTCGCTCCCGGCTTCATCAACGCCGCCTGGGGGCTTCCGCTCTACTACGCGGCCCAATTGATCCTCGCGCGAACCCTGGCGTAAACCGGGGAAGGGCTCAGGGTCGGG
>JAPKBZ010000052.1 GCA_028823175.1 Myxococcota bacterium | reverse complement strand
GACGGGGACGAACTCGGTGCATGCGGTGCCGAAGCTGAGGAGGGAAAAAAGGCTCAAAAGAGCAACGTGCTTCGTCACAGGGGCAGTCTCCCGTTGTGGTGACCCAGGTCGGGGAAGACAAGCCTATGAAAATTTGGTCAGTTCCGTTCAAGCCCAAAAATGACCGGGATCAACCCATGAGGGTGCGCTCGGCCAGCCACCAGCAACCCACGGCGAGGATGCTGGTGGAGCAGAGCCCGGCGATGGCAGCGGGGTTGAAGTACCTCAGCATCCAGGCGAGCACGGGGACGAAGATCGAAAGAATGAGAAGTTGGCCGATTTCGACGCCGAGGTTGAAGCCCGCGAGGGAACTCCAGAGGGAGCCTTCGGGGAGACCGAGATCTTTCAGCACGTAGCTGAAGCCGAAACCGTGGATCAAGCCGAAGAGTCCAGCGACGGCCCAGCGGCGCCGCGCAGCGGAGCGGACCCGCTCTCCGGCCTCGTTTCCATTTCGGTAGAGCGTGTAGAGATTCTCTGCGCCCAGGTAGACGATGGAGAGGGCGATAATGCTTTCCGCGATCCAGGGCGTCATGGTGTAAAAACCGAGGCCCGAGAGTGCCAGGGTCAGGGAATGGCCCACAGTAAAGGCCGTGATCACCGAAAACATCGCCCCCCACCCCATGGTGAGGAGGAAAAGTCCGGCGATAAAGACGATGTGATCCGTACCGACAAGAATATGTTTGATACCGAGGAACAGGAAATCCACGGGGCCGGGGGTGGGAATTGCTTGTCCTGCGAAATCGGCGGGGACAGTCACGGAGGACTGACTCAGGAGATGCTCCAGGGGGATCGAGTAGATGTTCTCTCGCGCCGTGAGAACGGTGTCGAGAGTCTGGCCCGCGATCTGCGCCTGGAAGAAGTTTTCGTGATTCGTCGATTTGCTTACGCCGGCCAGGGTGTAGGTCAACGTCAGAGTACTGGGGAGGCCATTGGGGCAGCGATAGTCGACGACATAACGCCGGGCGTCGATGTCGGCGAGATGCCATGCCCTGGGTTGATCCGCGACGGAGCAGGGCCCCGATTCCGTGGCGAATTGGTAGCCCTGAGCGACGAGATCGGCGCGCTTGGTGGCGGCGTTCTCGGGCGTGGCTTGGCGGATCGTCTCCACGAGAGCATCGGGAAGAACGGTTTGGACCCGAATTCCCTCTTGGGACACGATCAGGGAGGAGGTTGTCATGTCCTTGGGATGCGCGAAAGCCGTGGGCACCAAACTGAGGAAGAAGGCCAGGCTCATAAAGAAGACTGCAAGAGCGCGGCTGAAAGTTCGAATTTTCTTTCCCGGTCGGATTGTCGAGAGTTGAGAGTTCACGGTCTTAGCTTCCTATGCGGGCCTATGAGGGATCGGCCCAGAGAATTTTTCCGAAGTGGGCGGCCCTGCAATCACCGGGCCGCCCGAGGAGGTGATTCCTGATTAGTATTTCCGGTAGGCCTGCCTGCTCGAGAGGAGCAGGTCGAGTGCGGCCTCGGGAATTCGGACGTGATTGCCCAGACTATTGCTGTATTTCTCGAGGGCGATAAGCATGTCCTGGCCCGTCAGGCCGGCCGCCTGGGCGGCGCGATTCAGCGTGTAGGAGGGGACGTACACAGCGCTGTCGCCGATTCGGACCAGGGGCGGGTCGCCGAGTTCGCAGTTCGGAATGCGCTTGCCCCCGTAACGGTTGAAGTTGTCGAGGGTCGCTGCGAGGTCGATGACCACAGAGGGGCCGTCTTGCCGATCGGTCTCGAAGAACTCGATCTTCTGGGGAGCTGGCGCTAGGTGGGGGATCTCGATTTGGAGCTGCACCTGAGTGTTCTTCAGTGCGTCCCATTTCGACCGAGGGTCCTCGGGCAAAACCACCCGGGGGTTCGGGATCGATCGGCTTGAAACCAGTTTCCCGTTGCCGTCGACCAGTCGGATCTCCGAGGAGTAGGACGACGAGGGAAGGTTTCGCGGAGGTCGGCAATGGATGACCTCGGGTTCGCCCACCTGTCGCCATGCACCGTTTGCGAACTCGATGGAGACATCGAGTACTGAGCCCAGGGCTCGAGGATCGAGGGGTGCAGCCAGGCCCGTGGGGTCATCCGGGGTCGTGATAAGTGCGCCACCCGAGTTTCCGGGGGTGCTCGTCAGTTGTGCTGATGCGATTCCCGTCATGCAGATCCCGAGGATCGCGGTGGTAAGAGAGACTTTTCGAATAATGCGTTTCATTGGATTTCTCCTGATTCTGTGTCCGCGTAGTTTTGTGTTTCGCCGCGGAAATTTGATTTGAAAGCTTCAGAGATCT
Source organism: Myxococcota bacterium (assembly GCA_028823175.1). GTDB lineage: Bacteria > Myxococcota_A > UBA9160 > UBA9160 > UBA4427 > JAZXM01. Next base: position 28,128 of record JAPKBZ010000052.1, on the reverse strand, counting down.
TTCATTGGGAGCGACTGAGCGACAGCTAGTTGTTGTCGAACCACCATTGCAGACGCTCGACCGATTCGACCGACCAGGGATGGCTCTCGAGACCGTTGGTCATGACTGTCGTGCCGGTGTGGATGCCCCACCATCCACCTGAGAGACTGGTGAACTGGTAACAGGCAGATGGGTCGCGGCCCTTGTCGGTCTGCTCGGTCTGGCAGTTAGACTCTGTGCTGAAGATATTCGGCTCATTGGCGGCCTCGAAGTAGAAGGTCGGGCCGTCGTACTCGTCGGCGAGTTCGAAAATCGAATGGCTGAACTCATGGAGAAATGCCTGGGTATCCGTTGAACCCTCGGCCGTGAATTTGTTGAAGCCGGTGGTGCAATCCTGGAAGGTCGTCACGTGCAGGAGGCCATTATCGTCGACGAAGCTACCGGTATCTGAAGTGGTATCACCATGAAGGGTGCCAGGGCATCCGCTTGAGGTGTCTCCGGCCCAGCGATAGGCGTAGATGTTGATGTCATCCATGTGGCCCCAGATCTCCTCTTTGTCCATCAGGATGTCATGAATTTTCGTCGAGAGATCCGAGAGAAAGTCCGCGCGTCCATTCGCGATGCTGACCGAGTTGTAGTCGGTGGATCGCTGGAAGAGCACGTTGGTGGTGACCGTGCTGTGCCCCCCCCAGCGGGCGGGGATCCATGTGGCTCCAAGGGAGTCCTTCCAGCTGTAGTCGCTTTCCGTAATTCCCGTATAACCGAGATCGGAGTCGCTAGCCGTCGATTCGATTCCCAAAAAATCGAAATCCGCTGTCGTTTCGGCGTGGTAGCCCAGCCAACCGTTTTCATGGGAGGCGTAGGGGCCGCCGGTGTAGGTGCAGGGGGTCGATGTGCAGGTCTTGACCAGCGAGCCGTCCACGAACATCTGAATCTCCATGGAGTCTGGTGTGATGCTCGGATCGGCTTCGGCAGTGAAGGTGATCTGTTCGCTCAAGGTGGCGACGATCGGTTCGTGTTTCATTTGGACTTCCACGCTACAGGCCGCGCCGAGCCAGCCGACCAGAGCTGCGATGAGAAGCATTTGGGTTCGAGAGTGGCCGCCCTTCGGACGGACCGTCGTTTCGTTTTGAGTCATGGTTGTTCCTTCCTGAATGTGAATGAGAGCGGCGTTTCCAGTTCAGCGGCAGCAGCAGTTGCCAACCTTGTCCCCCCCCAAGTCGGGAGTGATGCCGGGATCGGTCCGCGCCGGTTTCAGAAAAGTGATTCAGGGGATCTCTCGCTCGGGTCTGGTGCCTCTGGTAGCGTGTGAAAGAACTCTTGAGGGGGATAGGACATACAAGCTGCCTTCCAGCACAACGTCCGGGTGTGGGCTCTGTGTTGGGTGCTTAAGGGATTGCGTGGGGATAGGACATACAAGCTGGGTTCTGGCACAACGTCCGAGTAGGGGCGTTATGTTAAATCTCTAGGGGAGCCCCGTGGCGGGGGAGCGCGACCTCAAGTGGGTGCGCGAGACGCGGTTCCCCGACCTGCCGGTGCGCAGTGCTCTAAATGATCCGTCACTGCAATGGGCAGCTAGCCTTGCGGGCATGGGCATGACGGTGCTGCCCTGTCACTTTGTCGACCCGTACCTGGAGCGGCGCAGTGAGCCGATGCCTAGCTACGACATCTGGGTACTGGTGCACCCGGACCTGCGGCGCAGCCCCCGCCTGCGAGTCTTCCGCGATGAGATGGTTGCCGCGCTCAAGCGCCTGCAACCGACGCTCGCCGGCAGGCCCTGACGTCTACCGGATACGCTGGCCGTCCATGGCTTTGGCGACGGCTCGACCAGGCCTGGTAACGCCGGAGGGATTCGCACGATGGCGGTCCCCAACTACCCGACGGGGTCGGGGTCCATGAGCCCCCCCACTGCGGGCTCGGACGGCGTTCGCTTGCTGCTCGCTTCAAGCAGACCCCGGACCTCGCGCTGCAGATCGGCGTTGTTGAACGGCTTGGCGAGGAACGCCCGGGTCGGGGCGTCGAAGAAGTCCGCAGAGAGCGTCTCGGCCGCGTACCCGCTGCATATCAGGAACGGAACGTCTGGATGAGTTGCAACGACCGCGTCGTGCAGTGCCCAACCTCCCATCTTGGGCATGATTGCGTCGCAGATGACTAGGTCGACGCCATCCGCGTTGTCCTCGAAGGTCCGCAAGGCTTGCTCGCCGTCGACGCATGACAGGACACGATATCCATGCGCCTCCAGTTGTTGGGTCAATATGGCTCTCACCTTGGCGTCATCATCGGCTAGGAGGATTGTCTCTGAGCCTCACTCCGAGGGGGTGGCCACCACGGATCCGACGACGACCGCAGGGCCGTCGTACACAGGGAAGTAGAGTTCGATGAGGGTGCCCTCACCCGGCGCAGACTCCACTTCGATGAAACCGCCCGCCTGCCGGACGAGTCCGTGCACGGTGCTCAAACCGAGACCAGTCCCGAGGCCCACCGCCTTGGTTGTGAAGAACGGCTCGAAGATTCGCTCCTGCGTTTGCTGGTCCATCCCGCAACCATCGTCACGGACCGCCACACATACGAAGCTTTCTTCGGCTGGTGCATCGGGGGCGGTGCGTCGCTTCAGCCGCGCGGTGAGCGCGATGTGCCCCCCTTCGGGCATCGCATCGCGCGCGTTCACGCACAGGTTCATGACCACCTGGTCGATCTCGATTCCAGCCACCCGAACCAGTGGCAGATCCGCCTCCAGCGTTGTGTCGACTTCGATGGAGTCAGGCAGCAACCGTGCGATCAGCCGCAGGGATTCTTCGATGCGAGGGGCCAGGTTCAGCGCCTCGCGTTCGCTGACCTGACGACGCCCGAACGTCAGCAGCTGGCGTGTCAGCACGGCGGCCCTGTCGCCGGCCTCGACGATCTCGGCCAACGCCTCGCGCACCGGGGCTGACTCGGGCTTCGCCATGGCCATATCGGCCTGATTGATGATCACGAGCAGCAGGTTGTTGAAGTCGTGGGCGACACCGCCGGCGAGCGTTCCCAGGGCCTCGACCTTCTGGGATTGCCGTAACTGCACCTCCAACTCCCGCTGTTCCTCCAGTGCGGCGATCCGGCGCCCACTTTCTTCAGTGAGCGCGTCGACGAGCGCGGCGCTCTGCTTGACAGCGTTCTCCATCCGATTGGTCAGGTAGGCGACCGCGCTCAAGGTCGCGGCCGAAATACCGCCGTAGATCACGAGCACTCGAACCCAGTTGGACGGTGTCGACAGATCGGAGCTGGGTGGGTAGACGAGTTCCCGACCACCCACGAATGCGATCGCAATCAGAATCCACAGCAGCAGCCCCCCGAGCCAGACCCACCATGCCGCTCGCTGTCCCAGGAAAAGGGTCACCACCAAGACGAGCATGAGGTGCGCGGAGAACGGATTTGGCATCAAGAACCCGGAAAGGCTGGCGGACCCGACGGCAGCTGTGGCTATGCCAACGATGAGCGCCACTTGCCGGAAGCGCGTGGACGCGCGCGGCCAGAGGGTCGCCACGGCCACGAGCAACCAGCTGGGGATCAGGGCGTACGCCAGCACGGGGTGCCCGAAGCGGTAATCCTCCCGCAGCCCCAGCAGGACCGCGGCGGTAACCATCAGAAGGCTGAAGGCGAGCACGCGATCGAGCACGAACTTGCGCCATTGTGCGATCGCGTCGGCGCCGTAGCTATCACCGCTGTTTTCCATGCCGCGAGCGTAGCATGGGGCCGTTGAGCCCGGCGCCCGCACGACGACTCTGGCTACCGTGTCCCGGGTCAGTCCCTCGCCGTCGCGAAGTCCTTCGTGACCGGGGGCTCGTAGCTACTAGGGCCAATCACGAGAAAAACTCGACCAGAACCTAGCTAGAGCACGAGACCAGATACGAGTGGCGAGAATTCGCGATTGACTTGCCGAAGCAGGCGAAGCCCAATTCATGCCGAATGAGTTGTTGGGACAAATTACGACGCGCACGGTCGTTCCTCCCTTGGCAGATGTGCGATAACACCGTGATGGACAACAACGATGTACTGCGCCGAATTCGCTATGCCTACGACTACCCTGACAAGAAGATGATGGCGTTGTTCGCGCTCGGCGGACTCGAAGCCAGTCGGGCCGAGGTCAGCGAATGGCTCAAACGCGATGAGGACCCGGATTTTCGCGCGTGTCGCGATCGGGATCTCGCTCGGTTCCTTAATGGCCTGATCATAGACCGACGCGGCAAACGCGAGGGGCCACCACCAGAGCCTGAACAGCGACTCGACAACAACGCCATCTTCGCGAAGCTCCGAATCGCGCTGTCGCTCAAGACCGATGACATCGTGGACATCTTAGGCCTGGCTGGATACATAGCGAGCACGCACGAGCTGAGTGCCTTCTTCCGCGCCCCTGACAACCGACGCTACCGGGTATGCAAGGACCAGATCCTGCGAAATTTCCTACGCGGCCTAGAGATCGAGCAGCAGGACCACGCCGATGACAACTCGCCGGCCGGATAGTGTGCGAGTTCTGGTCGGCGACGTTCTTGGGTTCATCCCATTCAATCTGCGCCGAAGGGCTCTAAGTCATTGGCGGGATACGTCATTGCTTTAGCTGTCTCGACTCCTTCGGGAATGCCTCAAAGCATCCCCCCTGCGTGTAGCCGGCGAAGACCGCATGTCTCTCTTAGCGAGAATCAAACCCGAGTTTCGTCGTGCTGGACGCCGTGGTCTCGATCGCCGCCCGTCACGGGGCTCCCCTAGGGACTTAACATAACGCCCAGGCTCGGACGTTGTGTCAGAACACAGCTTGTATGTCCTATCCCCGTGAGCGTGTTCAGGCGTCTTCGAGGTCGCCCGGCCCCTTTAACTCTACGGTGTTGCCGTCGGGGTCTTTGAGATACAGAGACGGACCATTGCCACCCGCCCCGTAGCGCTCGCCGACGGGCCCGACCTCGACGCCGAAGCTTTCCAGATGCGCGCGAATTTTTTCTTCGTCCCAAGGTGAGACGGCCACACAGAAGTGATCCATGTTGTGGCCCTCCTCACCGGGAGCTGCGCCCCCGAGCTGGCCCAAGTCACCGCTCACGGGCACGATGTCGATCAGCGAATGACCGGCGCGCAGCTGGATCAACCCAAATTTTGCGGGCAGCGTGCGTTCGACACTGCAGCCGAGTACTTCGCAGTAAAAGCGAATTGAAGCGTCGGCATCGGCGACGCGAAGAACAACGTGATCGAGACCCGTAATTTGGATCATTTCGGATATTCCCTTCCAGTGGACACTTGGCCGCAATACTGCCCCGATTGACGCTCGACAGCCACAAGCGGCCGGTAGACGCGAACAGTTGGGGGCGGAGTCCCCGAATCTACCCGGAACGGCCGTATAGACCCACTGAGAGTGCCACTCGATCCCCCGGATAAAACCAGGGGGACCCACAAATGCTCGATCTGATGAATATTGCGCAAACCGAAGCGTCCGGCGGCGACCTGCTCAGTTTGCTCGGCGGTCCGCCACGGGGCTCCCCTAGGGATTTAACATAACGCCCCTACTCGGACGTTGTGCCAGAAGGCAGCTTAAATGTCCTATCCCCCGTAGAACATCAAGCCATTCTTGGACACGATGACGTATTTTCCAGTCGTTGGATTACGCAGCAGGGTGCAGTTCTTGCCTCCTGTCTCGGTTCCTGCGGCCACTTCGACCGCTTTCACCACATGCGTCCAGTCTCCGCTGCCGAGAGTTGTCGAAGAGTAGATATGAATGTCGACCCCATTCGCCTCTTTGTCCGGATCGTTCTCCACCCAGTAATAGACACCCTCTATGAGAGTAATGTGTCCCCCATAGCCGGCTTTGATGTAATCCCCGTTCCGATCGTTCCAGATCGAATCGTTGACGATCGTGCTCGCTCGAGCCTGTGCGAAAAACATGAACGCGGTCATGAGCAACGCCAAGAAGGCCATCATTCGACTGAAGAAACATTTCTCTGACCGGGGTGCGAATGGCGAGATCAAGGCCGTTGCTCTCGCGGCGGTGGCTGTCATCATTGGACCGCCTCTTCTCGAATGCATCGGTGGGAGCCTAAGAAGAGCAAGCGCTCTTCGCCTGGTCCGCTGGGGCACTCCGGGCCCGCCTTGACCCTGCGTTGTTCGGCGCACGTGCTTCCCGAAGAGGGATCGGAGAGTAGGAAGTTCAAGCACCGTTTTCGCGATAGGACATCGCTGAAGCGAGCCTCCCGATACCGGGGTTCACAGGACTGTGTGAGGGGGGGTAGGATTGGGGGTAACAGGTGTTTCGGCCCCGGCAGCACGGGGTGAGTTAGGATGAAGGGATGGCGATGAACGACTTTGACTGCCCAGCGTGTTCCACGACAATTCCGTGGCGACAGAGCTGGCGCCCATCGATAACGCAAGGAGGGATCTATTGTGAAGCGTAATATCTGGACAGCAACCTGGACGGCAGCGGTGACGCTCTTTCTGTTTTTCCCTCCGGTGGCGTGGTCCGCCGGCGACGACCTAGGCAAAAAGTTGATCCTCTCCTTTTTCGAGGCCTCGGGGAAAGGTGACCAGGACGCTCTCGAGCGAACCCTCGCCCAGGGTTTTCAATCCGTTCACACCGACGGGGTGCGCGACCGCCAAGGTGAGCTGGATCTGATCCGAGACATAAAGCTGGGGTCGCCTGCCCTCGCCAACTTCAAGACGACGAGAAACGGTCCTGCCCTCGTCGTGACCTTTCAGGTGAGTGCGCCGGACGAAGTTCTCGGTGGAAAAGCGGTGGATGAAGGCTCCTACGAACGAATGGCTGTATGGCTGGACACCGACTCGGGCTGGAAACTGATCGCCTATGCGAACCTGGCACCGTTGAAGGATTGAGCGGCTCTCGGGGGACGCGGCTCGGCGAGATGAGTCCGTCGCAGGTCGCCCAGCAAGAGTGGACACTTGTAAAGTGCGCACCGTCGAACGGATAGTGCATGAGGTGGCGATCCAAAAGTCTCGCCTTCAGGCGTGAAGCTTCGCGTCAGGAGTCATTTCATGCAGAGTAAATTTTCCTTGTAAATACTCCGCTGAAAAGCGTAGGCTGGGACTGAGCAAGCGAAAAGGAGAGGGCTCGGGGTGGAACAGTCAGAAGCAAAACGGCTAGGGGGGGAGGCTCGCTCCGCATCGGGGGTCCTTGCTCGGTTCCTTGCTCTGTTCCTTGCTCTGTTTCTGATGTGCTTGGTGATCCAAGCGGCGGAGGCCGCCTTTCTGCCCGGAATCAATTCCCGCACGCTCACTCATGGGGGGGCTTTGAGGGATTTCGACGTCTACGCCCCCGCCAGCTACACCGGGGTGCAAGAGGTCGCTCTGGTGGTGGATATTCACGGCTTCAGTTCGAACAAGGTTGAGCACCGGGGCCTCTCGGGCTGGACCGCTAAGGCCGAGACCGAGGGCTTCCTGGTGGTGCATCCCAATGGGCTTTTCAATTCCTGGAACGCCGGGACCTGCTGCGGAACCGCCATGACGAGCGGGGTGGACGACGTGGGCTTCCTGCGCGCGATGGTGGACGCCATCGGGGCCGAGGGCTCGGTGAATGCCGCCCGCATTTATGTCACCGGCTTATCGAACGGTGGCGCCATGGCCCACAGGATTGCCTGCGAGGCGGCGGATGTCTTCGCGGCGGCCGCCCCCATGGCATTTCCCGTGCCCTACACGGATTTCCCCAATCAGTGTTTTCCCGCGCGTCCCATTCCGGTGCTGGCCTTCATGGGGCTCACCGACGTGGTGATTCCCTACGCGAGCGGTGTGTTCGGCGGGGCCCTTCCCAGCCTGGATGCCTGGCGGGCTAAGAATGCGTGCGGCACCGGGCCTCTCGAAGTGCAGGAAACCTACGGCGGCAGCGACTGTCAGATCGACACCAGTTGCGGGGGCGGCACCGAGGTGGGCCTGTGCAGCATCCGGGGCTCGGCGTTTGCGCCGCCCCTGGATACCTACAACGGGCACATTCTCTATTTCAACGACGACGCCGTGGTGCTGGCCGACCGGGCATGGGCCTTTCTCGACCAGTTTGCGTTGCTCACCGCCACAGTTCCGGTGGCCGGGCCCCTGGGCTGGGGGGTGTTGGGCTTGGGTCTTGGGGCGGGGGGCATGCTGATGCTCCGCTTCCGGGGGCAATAGAGCAAGCCCAGTAGACCAACGCCGGCCGGCGCGGGTCTAGGGCCAGCGCACACTCAGGCGAAACTCGATCCCGTCGTCCTGAAGGTCTCCGCTGCCCGGGCTCTTGACCTCAGCGGTAATGGCAGGCCTTAAGGGTAGGAAGCCCAAGCCGGAAGAACGGTCCTGCGGCGTTGATAAGGAAATCCGCTTGCGTGAGCAGCGCATCAAGGCTTACGTCATTGAGGATATCTACCTGCCGCCAGGTGACCTCGCAACTTGCAGTACCAGCCAGCTCGTTAGCAACTCTCTCTGCGTTGTTGCCATCCAGATCAGCGACAATCAGCTTGCCGACATATTCAAGCTGACTGAGGTGATGCGACAGAGTCTTACCCATTCCACCGGCGCCGCCCAGGCACACGACAGTTCTTCTGGAGGCGTCTAATTCATTTGACATGATGTCACCTTGATAGTGCTCTTGATGGCAAGAGTGTTCGACTATTCCATGAGGGCTTTGTAGGTGAGGAGTTGCTAGAGGGGATAGGACATTCAATCTGCCCGCCACGGGGATCCCCTAGGGATTTAACATAACGCCCATACTCGGACGTTGTGTCAGAACACAGCTTGTATGTCCTATCCCCAATACCCTCGAACAACTTGTTGTGTTCGTCCCTGCCATTTGGCTATTCGCAATCTACGTCAGCCAGTCCATCGCAGCAGGCCTCGGCCTGCTTTTCATTCTGGGCCGGGCCCTGTATTCCAGAGGCTACGTCGCTGAACCCAGCCAGCGCACACTGGGCTTCATGATCACCTTCGCGGCGCAAGTGATCTTGACCCTCGGCGCTCTGATCGGTGCCTTCATCCGCTGGTTCGCCTAGCCAAGGCACCGCCCGCGAGTGCCGTATGAAGGAATACGGATCCCCTTTTGTAGAAAATTCATCTGGATCAGGATCCGACCAGCGGGACACAGACTGCGCCGGGCGCCGAGCACTCTGACCAGTTTGCACACGCCTCGGAAAAGGGTTGTTCGAGGTCCGTCGGGTTAAACAAGAGCAGAGGGACATTGACCCCCACCTGCTCGGAGAGCGCCTGCATTTCATCGCAGGTCACCCTTTGGTCCGGCGCGTTATTGTCCGTGCACGGGTCGTCTGTTCGTTGTCGCGTGTAAGGGTCAATGGGGCAACACACCGACTGAGTCCCCTGTAGTTCCGGCCGTTCCTTATAATCTGGACAAGCTCGTGCTCTCGGATCCGTGCCGACGGGTGTATAAAAAGCGACAATCGTATCCGTCGAATCCTGAACCAGCGGCTCAGCGACGACTTCGTTATAGGCCATTTCCAGCCTGGTCCAGCCCGCGGCAAGCGCCGTGTAAACCAACTGAGTCTTCAGCATGGCGCTCAGCTTCGTCGTCGGGATCGTGCACAGTCCGTTGGATGCCCCGCCGACGATCGGCGAGTAAGCGCAACTCTCCGAGGCATCAGAGAACTGGCAGTTGGCGCACCAACCCCCTTCACCGCTGACCTTCGGACCGCATCCATCGGGGTAGCCGGTTGCGGGCGGACGCGAATCCGTCCCCGCATCTCCTGCAAAAGCGCACGAAATTTGCGTATTCGCGGGGGACAGAATGATGCCGCCGGAGAGAATGCTGTAAATGCTGATTGTCGGAGGGGCATTTTGGCCTTCAGAATTGGGATTTCCAGAAGAAACATTCAGCCGGTTGATATAGGAGCTGGACCAGCGTTTCGTCGGACCTTGTTCTTGCCCGGGAACCCAAGGCGTTCCCGCCGCCTCGGTTCCATCCCAACCATGCACCAAGACGCCCGATTGTGCCGGCGCAAATCCCGGCTCTAGTGTCTGTGCCGTGACGCTTGCGAAGCAAGCATTGAGCGAAACATCCGTCGCCGGATCGGTGCAACAAGGATTCTCCGCATCGGGACAGCCGGATGCGACCGGAGCCTCTGGGTCGCCCAGCAAATCGCCCCCGTTGTCACTCGACCCGGTATTCGAGTCTGAACAATTCAGCAGCGAGAAAAACAACACCAAAACTAGCGAGAGCAACAGAGCCTGAATTTTCATGAGTGTCAGGGTTCCACAAAAACGAATAAACATCGACCGCTCACCCACAGATTTACATCCAATCGAGACCGCGGCTGCTATCGTTCTCAGATCATGGTGACACGGGTCGGCATATTGACCAGGCCGTGTAGCGATCGCGGACCCTGATACGCTGGATCGACGTTCAACGCTGAATTGGAAGGCAAATTCATGTCGCGACTGGTTGGATTCATTGCTCTCTCTCTCTCTCTCTTTCTCGTCTTGGCTTGCAACAGCGACAACAGCGGCGGCAGCGGCGGCGGCTTCGGCGAGGAGGGAAACCCGGTCGAACTGACGTATGAAGTCCCCACGTGCGCCCTGGTCGGCGGACCTGATTCCTGCGATTGGTCCGGACCGACTGCCTCGACGCTAGCCCCCTACCCGTCGAATCGATTAGAGAGACTGCCCGTAACGGATTGTGCTGGCGCCGGGAGCGATCTGAAATGCACAAAAACGGATGGGGGCGGATTTGCCACGATTGCGTCCGGGCTTGTGCCCTACTCAAGTCAATACCTGACCGTTCCTGTTTTGGTGGATGGGGTAGAGGAACGCGCGTTCAAAGATGGAAGCGACGTCAGCTGCTACGCATCGATCGATGAAACCGGCTGTGGCCGAGCGGTTCTCCATGAGTACAACTGCGAGCGCCAGGATGGCCACGTAGACGTCGACGTGTTGGGCCTACAAGGCGATGCGAACTCAGGCAACTACATTACAGGCGGCAACTGGCCCGACATCAGCACGAACTCGCAACTGTATTCGACTTACGAATGCCTTCAGACAGGAACGGTCAACGGAGAAACCGGAGTCTGTATCACCCGTCAATACCCCTCGATCACCCATGGATCATACGGCGACCTTCCGCCAAAGGACGACCCCAAATGGCCGGTCCCCTCGAACCCGGCCAGCGGGAGCTGCAAGAATGGGCTCTGGGCAGACATGACCACTGATTCAACCGGAACGCTGATCCCGACGGCCGCAATCTTGCAGCGAGAACTGGACTACTTCAACTATTACAACGGCAACAATCCGGCCTTCGGAAACGCCAACTACGGACCGCTGATCAGTCTCCCGGCCAATAAATACAAGGACGAAAACGGCAATCCCCTCACGCAAGCGGTGCTGAGTGTGGGGCACGGCGTCATGGACGACCTCTGTGGTGACCTCACGCTTCATTCCAACGGTCCCCAAGCGATTTTGCAGATGAACATCGGCACCCGGTCCTGGAGCCTCGAATCCAATTCAGGTGCCTACTTGGATTACGACTCAAACATTGAGGGAATGCATCAGAAGCTTTACGACTTGGAAGGGGCCGTCTCTTCTCAATGCTCGAACTCTTCGGGACATGGGATTCAGCCCTGGGTTCAGAGCTATGACTGGAGCGACTTCCCCAGCTCATAATCCGTTGCTCGGAGTCGAGGGCACCCGCATCTCCCCCGCCACGGGGCTCCCCTAGGGATTTAACATAACGCCCAGGCTCGGACGTTGTGTCAGAACACAGCTTGTATGTCCTATCCCCTACGGCAATCCGTGACATTTCGTGCCCGTGCCCGCCTGCCGCTACTGCTTCGAGATGGACTGGTACACGCCGCTCGTTGTCAGCTGCACCGTGATGGGTTGCTTGGTGCGGTTCTTCCAATACCAGCCGTGCTTGCCGTCGAAGGCCGCTTCAAAGATGCCTTCCGACCGTTGCTTGGTGGCTTTCTCATAGCTGGTGAAATCCCTGGCGGGCTTGCCCGTCTCGTCGCCGTGAAACTCGAAGAACAGGGGCCCATTGTTGGCCACCCACAAGAAGTCCATGGTGTCACCGAGGCGCATAGCCGCCTTGATCTCGGCTCCCTGCCCCGGCTGTAGGGTCAGACTGAGGGTGTCCGATCGCTTCGCAGACGTAGGGTCGACTTCGGGCGTCAGCTCTTCGGCCCGCTGCTTCATCAGGCCCAGCTCGGTCAGCCCAAGCATATTGCCCACGCCGGTCGGGTCGACCCCCAGTTCGGCGGGCAACACGACGGTGATCCCCAACACCACAGCGATGGCCACAGCGACTACGGACGCCACCGACAGCTGGCGGAGGGTGGGCAGATCGGTCGGATCAAGCGTCTGACGCTCACCCATTGAAGAACCCCGCGAGTTGGTAGATCACCAGGCCAATTCCGGCCACGATCAGCAACTGGTTGGCGGTCGTGGCGTGGCGCTCAAAGGACGCGCTCCTGCGCCAGAAACTCATGCCGATGAGCACAAAGCCCAGCGCCAGCAGCTGGCCGACCTCGACGCCCACATTGAAAGAGACGATGTTGGTAACCAACCCCTCCTGGGACAGCTTGAAGTCCTGCAGCTTAGTGGCCAGGCCAAAGCCGTGGAATAGGCCGAATGCCAGCACCGCCACCTTTGCGTTGGGCTGCACGCCAAACCAGGTCTGGAACAGACTCAGGTTGTCCAGCCCCTTGTAGACCACCGAAAATCCGATGATCGCATCGATGAGGTAGGGGTTGACGTGGGTGCCGCTGAGCACCCCCAACAGCAGGGTGATGCTGTGGCCCAATGAGAACAGAGTCACGTACAGGGCCACATCCGGGGCGCGGAACAGGAAGAAGATGACGCCGAAAATGAACAGCAGGTGGTCATAGCCGGTGACCATGTGCTTGGCGCCCAAGTAAATGAACGGCCCGATCTGGGTGCCCGAGCTTTGCTCGAGAAACAGCTGGTCGCCATCGGCGACACCATGAGCCAGTGCCACAGCGGGTAGCAACAGGGCGAAGAGGGCCCACAGGGGCAACGTGTGTTTCATGGGGCCTCTCAGGTGCGCGACAGGTCATACCCGCACAGCGCTCTTCGGACTACTTCAGCAGCGCCTGCAAGCCGATGGTCACGTCGGATTCGGTCAACGCTGCCAGAGCACCAACGACAGGGGAAATGCCAGCCCGTCAAGCCTATCAGTAGGAACCCGGGGATTCAAACAGGACTCAGGCACAATGTTCGAATATTGGCGTTATGTCGATTTTCAACTGGCAGGCCCATGACGGGCAGGCGCTGTGGGGCGACAATCTTGCCGACGAGTTCGGCTCTCTGGGCGAAAACGAGAGTGGACCACAACGGGACGCCGCCGCCGGGCCATGCTCCGCGAGTACGTGGCTCGCAGATACGTTCGATCATGAGCCGAACGCAGTTGGATATTAAAAAGCAACGGGAGGCAGGTAGCGATGGCAGGCCGATTCGAAGGCAAGACGGTGATCATTACAGGTGCAGCTGGCGGTATTGGGTTGGCCGCGGTGACCCGGTTCGCAAGTGAAGGGGCGAGCATCGTCGCCGTTGATCCCGCCACGGGGCTCCCCTAGGGATTTAACATAACGCCCATACTCGGACGTTGTGTCAGAACACAGCTTGTATGTCCTATACCCTCTGGCAGGCACGGTTGGCAATGCTGTTGGCCGAGTCGGTCACGTAATGCGTCCCCGGCGGGCTGGTGGGAACTGGAGCACAGGCGTTGCGGGTGGAGGCGCTCTCACTGCGGGAGAAGTGAGTCGAACTCGTCGCACCCTCGCAGAAACTGCAACAGACTAACGAACCATTCCACCTCGGCCCTTAGCCGATCCTTGCCCGACGCTTGAAGTCTATTCTCAGTCACCCAGTCTCTAACGAATGACGATGCCATGAGTCCACCCAAGTCCAAGCGGTCAGTTGCGCCGTCTGAGCCTTGCACAGATACAAAGATCTCAGCGTGGTACTCCGGCGGGCCGCACAAGAACTCAACAGCGCCCCTACCCATCGAATATGTGACTCTCGTTACATACCCAGACCGGCTCACGCTCTCCTTCGCTGTGACTCGGTCAGAGCCCTCTGCGCCTGATCCCTCCGAAGGGAACAACATGTGATTCTATGTGGGCGACAAACAGACAGAGGCCCAGTACCACGAGCAATACCGAAAATTGAGTGCGAACCATGACGCCTCCGATTCGGTTCTAAGGTGCCATCATCGCGCGATCCGCCTGGCTGTCGTCAATATTCGTCCGATCCGTGGATGGGGCCGATCGAAGGGCTCGCCAGCGATATCTCCGCCTGTCTGTTCTCAAAACTCATCCGGGGCCGAGGCGGTGTACTCCCGACCGTTGAAACAGCGTTGGTGAGTGAGCCCAGTCCAAGAAAATCGATGACAGCGGCCTCGATTCGCAGCGCGGTCTCGTCGTCCTTGAGCCCGTGCGTCAGTACCTCGAGCCTCGGCTCGAGACCGGCGGCTCGAAGTTCCTTGATTGTCTTCCGCTTGAACGAATCTCGTTCTTCATCGAGATGCGCGAAAATTCGGCGCCTAACGCCTTTCCCGACATAGAAGGGCTTGCCGTTCGTTAGGGATGTTGATGTTCGGGATTTCGGGGAATGTGCGGGTTCGGACTCCGCAAGGGGCTTCAATCGTGGGGTTGGAGTCGGCGGAGGCCGGGGCTGACGCATGGCTGCGATACGGGGTAGTATAAGAACCCGGCCCCTCTAATCTTCGGAAGCATTCGGGGCCCGCTGCCTGTTGCCCGAACGAGTGTTGAGACCACACAGGCGGCCTCTCCCCGCCTCGTTCCGGGCCCGGTTACGTCACTTCATAGAATAGGCCGAGTGCAAACCATGGTCCGATATCGCAGGCAGGTCACCGATGGTTGCTCGGGGTGGGCGCACCATGCCAACTAGCTTGGACTCGAGGCAACTCGAGGCCTTCGCCCGGGACGGATATCTGATGGTCCCCGGCATGCTAGATGCCGATGCAGTGGCCGGGCTTGACCGTTGGGCGGACGAACTCGTCGCGATGCCGGAGACGCCGGGTCGGCATCTGGCCTACTACGAAGATCACGTCGGCGGCAGCGGTGCGCGAGTGCTGTCGCGCATCGAGAACTTCTGCCCCTATCACGAAAACCTCGACCGAATGCTTCGAGGTCCAGCGGTGCTCGGTCGCGTCGAATCCTTGCTCGGTGAGCAGGCGCTGCTCTTCAAGGAGAAGATCAACTTCAAGCTACCTGGGAGTGGCGGTTTCGAGGCCCACCAAGACGTGCAAGCAGGCTGGGACAACTACGCCGCGTTGCATCTGACAATGCTGATCAGCATCGATCGGGCAACCCTGAAAAACGGATGCCTAGAGCTCGTGGCCGGTCGTCACCGGGAGGGGATGCTGGGTGAACGCTGGAGTCCTCTGGCGGACGACGCGATGGAATATCGACCGCTCCCTACCGAGCCGGGCGATGTGCTCTTCTTCGACTCGTTTGTCCCGCACCGCTCTCTCCCAAACGGCACGTCGGCGCAACGACGTGTTCTCTACGTTACCTACAACGGTGCGAGCGCCGGGGATTCCCGAGAACGCTACTACGCCGATAAACGCGCGAGTTACCCGCCAGACTGCGAGCAGGATCCGGATCGAGACTATTCGTTTCGAGTTTGAGCGCCCTCTGGATCCCACCGCACCCTGTCCGTTCTTAGAATTGCCCGCCCGGACTCGCGAAATTCGCGACAGCTGGTTTGGTCGTTCGTCGCTAGAGGAGAAAACGTGGCTCTGTTGAGTTGCTGGGGTGAGGTGACGACTGAAAACGAGCAGGATGTCATCGCCGCCAATCGAATGCTTCATCCCCAAATCGAGTCACTGCTCTCAGTACTCTGCGGCATATTGAGTTCCGCCAAGGTCGAGTATTGGATCGATCAGGGCACCCTCCTGGGCGCCTATCGGCACGGAAAGTTCATCGCGCGTGACTCTGATGCAGACATTGGGATCAGGAATGAAGATCAGTTCGATGACCTCCAGGCGCTACTCAGCGCCGAGTTGCCGAGCGCCTATGGTTGCGAGAGAAAGGGAAGCCATTGCAAGGGCTACCGGGTCTGGCTGAAGGCGGGCGGGACATTCACGGGGACCTACGAGGGGCGGAGTATCGAATGGCCGCTGGTCGCCTGTGACGTGATGTTCTATCGATTCAACGAGCGGGACCGCACGTACGTTCAGCAATACGAGGGATTCGGCGTCGACACGTTCTTCTTTCCGGAGGCGGTGGTCTTTCCCCTTGATTCGGTCGAGTTCGAGGGCAGCAAGTACCCTTGCCCGGCCCGAACGAAGAAGTACCTGGAAATCCAATACGGCTATATCGGGGACGGTGCAATCTGGGACCCCGACACCGCTCGGTGGACCAAGGCGTAGACCGCCCTGGTCTGTCTGTCTCCGGATCCGTCGACGGCCTTTATGCTCGGGGCGCCAGGGCTCTCTTGAGCCCGCTGCCTTGGATCCGGATGAACAGTGGGAACACGCGACACCGGTTACACCAGCAGCGAATCACCCGTCAGGCTCTGAAAGGGGATAGGACATACAAGCTGCCTTCCAGCCCAACGTCCGAGCCGGGGCGTTATGTTAAATCCCTATGGGGAGCCCGTGACGGGGCAGCCCCGATCCTGCTACGAGGCGTCGATCCAGATCGGCGATGACCAGACCCGCTCGCGCAGGGTCCCGGGGACACGCGGGTCGGGCTCGCGCGAAAGGCGCAGGGCGTCGTAGGTCGACCAGCGACACGTCGGGTTCTGAAGGACACGAACGTAATAGAAGGCACCCTGGGCGGGGTCGAAATGAGGGTCCTTCCAGGCCGTCGTCAGCTGCATTGCGCCGGTGTCTCCCGTGGGCTTGCAGGTCGTCAGGTCGACGGATGCGCCATTATCGGGACAGCGCAGGGTCGCCGGGTCCACCTCGAGGCCATCTGCGCAGGCGATATCCCGAACCTCCTCGTGGGTCGTGCCCTCTTCGTCGATCCAACCCTTGATGATCTGAATGCGCTGAAGCGGGGCGCTCATCCAATCGCCCGCCACGGGGCTCCCCTAGGGATTTAAGATAACGCCCATACTCGGACGCTGTGCCAGAAGGCAGCTTGTATGTCCTATCCCCTATGATTTTATTGCATCCAAATAAAAGCCTGGCATTTCACTCTCGCCCGACACATTGACGAGTCGATCCATGGGGCTCAGTTGGACCATTCGCTGAACTCGTCGCCCGGTTCCGCGGGTACCGACTCATCCCGATCGAGGTTGATGTTCGCGGTGAGGACCGAGGGCCACAAGGGCTTGGCTTGTTCCGCGTTGTGCCTTTCGAGTGCGGTTTGTAGCTCGGCCAATTTATCGGGGCGCGTCTTCGCAAGGTTGGTCCGCTCCTCTGGATCGGCCGCCAAATCGTAGAGCCAGACCTTGCCCGGGCTGATATTGAGCTTCCAGTCACCGACACGTGCGCTCTGCGCAACGCCGCTTCGCCAGAACAGCTCCTGGTGGGGAACGCCCGACACGTCTCCATTGACATGCGCGACCAGATCCACTCCGTCGATCTTGCGATCCGTCGGCGGTGTGGCACCTGCGGCGGCAGCCGCTGTAGAGAAGAAGTCGAAGCCGTGCACCGGCGCGTCGTAGGTCTGCCCTCCGACGAGCTTCGCCGGCCACTTCACGGGGCTCAGGCGAGTTCGACTTCTACTAGTACGAGCTCCGGCGCGGCCTTTGCGAGACTCTCCACTACAGGTCTCCTGCTTTCGTCGAGCTTGATGCCGTAGACCTTCGCGTCGCGAGGGAGTGCTGTGAGAAAGCGGCGCACACCTTCGCGCAGCGGTTCGCTGTCGCCATCAAAAAGACGAGCCTTCCCCGTGAACGTCTCTCTCGCAATCTCGATCGAGACCAGTGCCGGCTCCCCGCGGAGGTTCATCCACCAGCGAGTACTGTGCGCCGACAAGAAGCGGACGGTGTTACCTTCGCGCGTGTAGCTGAGTGGCGTCACGAATTCGCGCCCGCTCTTACGACCGCGAAAGTGCAAGAGCGCAATGTTATTGCTCGTGATCCCGTGCAGCGGCGACCGTAGCAACGCTGTCATCACGGGGTTGAGGGCCTTGTAGAGAAGGTGTTCGATGCTCATGGGTCGGTCTCCATACAAGTTACACTTCGGTCGGGCACATCAGCCCAGTCTCACATCAGCTCTTTGCGAAGACGTCCCTAATCAACGTATCGCCATCGAGCAGATCAACCACACGGTTGCTGCGCGAGGGCTGACGCAGCGCCTCGCGGATACAACTCGCAACGTTCTCCCGGCTGATGTCGAAGCCATCACCGGCGGCGGCACTTGTGCGCACTCGGCCGCTGCCTACTTCGTCCGTCAGTCGACCGGGCCGTAGCACCGTTGCGGCGACGTTGCTCTCAATGAGGCGTTGATCTGCGAGCAGTTTGGCGACCATGTAGTGGCGCATCGCAGGCACAGCCTTCAGTGGTTGCTCGGCACGCAACGCACTCACCATCACGAAATGCTTCACGCCGCGCGCCTCGCTTTCGGCAATCGCGCGAATTGCGCCGTAGAGGTCGACGAGAAGCGTTTTGTCACCACCAGTCGAACCGCCCGACCCGGCCGTGAAAACCACCTGATCGCAGCCGTCAAAGGCGTGAAAGAAATCGCCCTCGACGTCGCCGACGACGGCCTCGACACCTTGGGCTTCGAAACGCGCGCGCTGCTCGTCGCTTCGCACCATGGCGCGAATCGGAAGCTCAGCGTCCATCGCCTTCTCACAGAACAGGCGACCGATCTGTCCGTTGGCGCCAATCGTGAGAATCTTCGACATCGTTCCTCTTTCTCTTTTGCGGGTATTTGATTCGAGCTCGTGTTGGGTCTCCCAATAATAGAAAACCCCCGGGCATCTCGTATACATGAAATGTTCGGGGGCTAAAGTGAAGCACCGCCCGCCACGGGGCTCCCCTAGGGATTTAACATAACGCCCATACTCGAACGTTGTGTCAGAACACAGCTTGTATGTCCTATACCGTCACCCTGCTGCCTCCCCGTGTTCTTTCGGCGTGAGTCGCACTGTCTTCCCTAGCCGCTTCCCGCTCATAAGTTACAGGTCCTTTAGGATTAAACGCTTCGGCGGACCCAGGCTCGGAACCCGCCGGCAGCGATCAATAGGGGCATCAAGAGCAGGATCCAGATGATTATTCGTTTTTGCTTGCTCGTCAGGTCCAAACGCTGCACTTCGGTGAACTGGGTTTCACCCATAAATGCCTGATAATCGGCCTCTGAGAGCCAATTGAGGATATTCAGGCCCAATCTGGCGTGACTGTATCGCCCCAAAAACGAATTACTGAGAAAATCAGCATCCGTAAAAACAATGATGCGGGTATCGGAGGTCTCGTCCCCCGTTTTTTCCTCCATGGCAACAACTCCAATCGCCACAGGACCTGGGACGTCCTCTCCCGGAATAAACTTGATATTCAGGGTTCGATCGGTCTCACCCCAGCTGGCGTCCTTCGATTCTGTCGAAACGATCGAGGCGAGTCGCAGAGATTCGCGCCTTCCCTCGATGACCGTGATCGATCGCGGACGCACATAAAACGAGTAATCCAAATCCTTGGTCAACGATTCGTGCTGGGTGTAGTTCTTCGTGGCCGGGCTCCCTACATCCGAGCCGACATGATTGGCCGTATCAATAACAACATCGTCTCCAATTTTAAGTCCCCACTGATTGAGAATCCCGTTCATGGACGGTTTCCTCTTTATCTGCGTAGCGGTCAGCGGCTTATCCGGAGTCGTCACAATCACATTCTCAACGAGGAATAAGGCATCTCCCCCCTGTTCCAGGTATTTCTGAATCAGATCCTCTTCCTGTTTTGACAAAAGCGTTTGCGGCCCGGCGATCACGAGCACATCGCAATCCGCGGGGATCTCCCCTGTCATCGCGAGCATGAGCTCCTTACTCACTACCTGGTTCTCAGCAAGACGGGCGGCCAATTGACTCAAGCCGTTGGCCTCCGTATCGAGAATGCCGTATTCCTCGTGGCCGACGAGAAAATAGAATGTTCGTTCTTGCCGGGTGACCTGGATAATGGCGTTAATCAGAAGGTCTTCAGAAAGAAAACTTTCTGTGAAATCGATGTCCTTGCGATCTCCCTTTTTCCCACCGGAGCGGACAATGATCTTCTGCTCGGTTGCGCTGATCACCTTGCCGAATTGAGCCGCATACCCAATCTCCACGATCTGATCGATGATCTCGGTCTTCATTTTTCCGTTTGAGTTGCGTTCAAACTCATGCAGAAGATCGCTCAAATATTTGGGAGGGATTCCGACGTAAAACGCGGTTAACTCGACCTCGCTATCGAGAGCATTGAGGATGTCGATGGTGTTCTGCGACAAGGTATGTTGGCTGCTTTTCGTGAGGTCCCATCGCCAGGGCAGCTGGTAGGCAAGGAAGTTCACCAAGACCAACAGGGCGACTGCGATTAAGGAAAGTCCAAACTTTCTCATTCGAGCGCCCTATTTTCGATATGAACTCGGGCGAGAAAGATACAAGCGACTATGCCAGCAAGGTAATACGTGAGATCAACAGGAGTAATCAGGCCCACCGCAAAGTTCTGAGAATGGCTCGCGGTGGTGAGGGCGGCGAGGAGGTCCTCGCTTGATCCTGACAAGGATTTAGTAAAGACCGTCGAGAAATAGAGCGTGAATAGTATTGCGTAGGACACTATCGCCGCAATCAGCTGGCTTTGCGTCAACGAAGAAGCCAACAATCCAATCGCGATAAACAGAGCGCCTTCCAACCAAAGGCCGACATACCCGGACAACATCGCTAAGCGATCGGGAGATCCAAAGAATTCAAGGATCGGGTAATAGACGAGGGTGATCCCCATCAACACGCTGAAAAAACCAAGACTGCCCAGGAATTTACCAATGACGATCTCGGTGTTCGTCGTTGGCGTGGTCATGAGAAATTCCATGGTCCCCGAACGCTTTTCCTCCGAAAAAACACCCATCGTCAGGACCGGAATGATGAAGATGAAGAAAAACTCCATCACCTTAAATACTTCGTGAAGGGAGGCTTCCTTGCGTTCGCCAATGATTAGGTAGAAGAAAACATTGAATGCGGAAATCGTCACCACCAAGACGATGGCCGCAGTGGGCGACTTGAAAAAAGCAGCCAACTCTTTTTTTGCGATGGCTATAATTTTATTCATTCAACTTAATAAAAACAGATTCAAGGGATTGTTGAAGCTTTCGGACTTCGATGGTCTCCACGCCGGGCAAACGAAGATCTCGAATTTTACGGACCGCATCGTCGCCGTCGCCGTTCATCCGAATCACAATTTCTTGTTCGCCTTCCGCTCCCGTCAAGAGGGTGTTTAAAGACTCATCAGCGATAATTTTTCCGGCTTTAATAATCAGAACACGCTGCGCCATATGCTCTATCTCGGACAGGACATGAGTACTCAGGAGGACGGTTCTCTTTTCCTTCAAATTGGTGATGAGTTTTCGAACCTGGCGAACCTGCACTGGGTCGAGCCCGCTGGTCGGTTCGTCAAGGATGAGAAGTTCGGGATCATTGAGAATGGCCTGAGCAATTCCCACGCGCTGTTTAAACCCTTTGGAAAGCGTCCCAATCACTTTATCCGCCGCGTCTGCAAGATCACATTCAGCAAGGACGCGGTCGACATCCGCCGCAGGGGCGTCTTTAAGACGAGCGGCATACGCCAAGAAGTCCCGGACGTTCATGTCAGGATACAGCGGCGGGGTTTCCGGCAGGTACCCAATCTTTCGCCTTACGGCGAGAGAATTTTCGCGGACGTCTTTCCCCCCAATCAGAACCTCACCGGACGTGGCGGGGAGATACGATGTGAGAATCCGCATCAAGGTTGTCTTGCCCGCACCGTTGTGGCCGAGGAGACCCACGATCTCTCCGGGGGCGATCTCAAAGGAAACGGAATCTACGGCGGTCACTTCGCCGTACTTCCTTACCAGGTCTTTCACCTTGATCATGGAAGTTGAGTCTATCAAAAAATATCATGCTCCTGTGCCCGCCACGGGGCTCCCCTAGGGATTTAACATAACGCCCATACCCGGACGTTTTGCTAGAAAACAGCTTGTATGTCCTATCCCCCAGCCGGTGCAGCATGTAAAGGCCGGCAAAGCCTGCGCCGGTCACGACTACGTCGGCGTCCTGCTCAGCAGGGCGTTGCTTCACTCCTTCTACTCTGGGCATCCGCCCACCTCGGAGCTGGATTCGAGAGCCCGCTCGGTCATCTGTGTGATCCAGTCCACCTTCCCGGCGGTATAGCGGAACACTGCAAGGGGGTCGCTTGCATCCGTCTCGTCCGCGAGTTCTTGCTTGAGCCGCGCGTAGGTATCGCGATCTTCGGCATGGTTGCGAAGCCAGTCTCGAAACGCGAGGTGCTTTCGCTCTTGCAGGCCGCCCGCCTGGCACAGGTGCACATGGTGCGTCGTCGGCCAGCTGGCCGGGCGGTGGAAGAAGGGATAGACATCGTCACCGGGATCGGGCAGTGATAGGTGCGCGTAGCCGAGCGGGGCGAGGCTCTCTATGAAGGGATCGAGTGGGGTGACGGATGCGACAGAGATCTGAATATCGATGATGGGCTTCGCGCGCAGGCTGGGAATGGAAGTCGAGCCAACGTGCTCGATCCGCAAGACGCGGTCTCCCAGCGCATCGCTAAGGCGTGTGGCCTCGGCCGTGAACTTTCCAGGCCATTCATCGTCGTAGGGGGTCAGTAATCCCATGCTCGGTGGAGGAACGTAGCACCCGCCGGGCCGATCCAGCGCCCGCCACGGGGCTCCCCTAGGGATTTAACATAACGCCCATACTCGGACGTTGTGCCAGAACACAGCTTGTATGTCCTATACCCCGATCATCGAGTCGGCACCGCGGTAGATGCCGTTCTTCAGACAAAGCGTTGCGCCCGCGATCGCGAGGCCTTGATTTCAAAAGTCGCTGACAAGCATCGGCTGGGCTTCGGTGCCAGGAGCAAGCGCTACGCCGAGAGGGCCGCCCATGGCATCCCCCTACCCGTCCGGGGCTGCGTAGTGGTCACACGCGCTTGCTTCGCTCGAGATTGCAAGAAAGACAACCGGACGAACACCCCAAGTACTTGCTTGGCGATGTGAGAGGCCAACCGCATCGCGTAACGGTATCGCATTCACGCGCACAGGGTTGGGCCGCGCGCGTAGCCAGCTCCAAACCACTCGTGGCCCCGACGATGGGCGCATTCACTATACGAAAAGACGATCGCTGGCTCTTCGCCGTCGCTAGGTCTACGCGCCCTTGAACTTGACTGGCAGCGATCCAAGAGACTTCAAGATCGGGTTTCCGATGCTAAGCACGCTGTAGGTCGGATCGCCGACGAGTTCGATATCCGGGGGATAGGACATTCAAGCTGGCTTCTGGCACCACGTTCGAACCTGGGTGTTATGTTAAATCCCTAGGGGAGCCCCGTGACGGGGCGAAGCGAATGCGCGAGTATTTCGCTGCCGATCAGCAACCATGACCCGGAGATGCCATGCCTTACTCGACCCTCCTGTCGCCCGGACGCATCGGTGCCCTCGAGCTCCGCAATCGCATCGTCGTCACCGCGATGGGGGTCAACTTCGGCGAGGACGACGGCCAGTGCGGCGACCGGGCCGTGGCCTATCACGAGGAGCAGGCGCGCGGCGGCGCCGGGCTGATCATCTCCGGGGCCTGCGGCGTCATGTACCCCATCGGGCAGGTGCAGCCTTGGCAGATCGCCATCTCCGAAGACGCGCACATTCAAGGCCTGAAGCGGGTCGTCGACGCGGTAAACCGTCACGGCTCCCGCCTCGCGGTGCAGCTGCACCAGGGCGGCCTGAACGCCGTGGACGATACGGCCGCCGGGCGGCCACAGTGGTGCCCCTCTGTCCCCGAGCTGGCGAGGGGTGATTTCATCGACGGATTCCTGCTCCCCGAGCTGGAATCCTTCGCCCGCACCGGAATGCCGACCTACAAGGTGTTGACGAAGGAGGACATCCGGACGCTCGTACAGGCCTTCGCGGCGGGGGCTGGACGCGCGAAGGAGGCGGGCTGTGACGCCGTCGAAGTCCACGGGGGCCACGGCTACGTGCCGTCCTCCTTTCTCTCGCCCAAGACGAACAAACGGACCGACGAGTACGGAGGCAGCCTCGAGAACCGCGCCCGCTTGCTGCTGGAGATCGTGCGTGCGGTCCGCGCCGAGGTCGGGCCGGACTTCCCGATCATCGTGAAGATCGACTCCCGCGAGGTGGGAAGGGAAGGCGGAATCACCATCGATCACGCGAAGGTGACGGCGAGGTGGGTCGAGGAGGCCGGCGCGGACGCGATCACGGTCAGCGCCTATCACGACTCCAGCCAGGGCAAGATGCACTCGGCCTCGAACATCCCCCACGAGCCGAACTGGAACCTGCCGGCCGCCGCTGCCATCAAGCAGGTGGTATCGATCCCGATCATCGCCTCCGGGCGCGTGGAGCCGGAGCACGCCGACGCGGAGATCCGCGACGGTCGATTCGATTTCCTCGCGATGGGCCGAAAGCTGCTCGCCGATCCGCACCTGCCGCGCAAGCTCGCAGAGGGACGCATCGAGGAGATCCGCCCCTGCATCTACTGCTACACCTGCGTCAGCGCGATCTACACGCGGGAGTCGACGCGTTGCACCGTCAATCCGGAGTGCGGATTCGAGTACGCGCGCGAAGGCGCGTCCAGATCCACGACGCGCAAGCGCGTCGCGGTAGTCGGCGGCGGCCCCGGCGGCATGGAGGCGGCCCGGCGCCTGGCCCGCGACGGCCACGAGGTCGTGCTGATCGAGAAGAGCGACCGGCTCGGCGGAACTCTGCGCTTCGCCTCGCTCGCCTATGCGGCGAACGAGCCGCTTTTGGACTGGCTGCGCGCGCAGGTCGAGGCGTCGGAGATCGACGTGCGGCTCGAGACCGTGGCCACGCCCGAGCTGCTCGCTTCACTCGCACCGGACGATGTGGTCGTCGCGACTGGCGCGCTCCGGAGCCTGCCTCCGATCCCGGGCGCCGACCTGCCGCACGTCCTGAGCGGCGACGAGATGCGGGACATGATGCTCGGGGCGAGCTCCGAGGCGCTCAAGCAGAAGACCTCGCTCATGACACGGATCGCGACCCGGGCCGGCGCGGCGACGGGGCTCACCGCGAATCTCGATTTCGTGCGCAAGGCGACGCACGCGTGGATGCCACTCGGCAAGAACGTCGTGATCGTGGGCGGCGAGCTCGTCGGCCTCGAGCTGGCCGAGTTCCTGTCCGAGCGTGGGCGCAACGTGACGGTGGTCGACGAGGTGCCGCGTCTCGGCGCCGGCATCACATTGGTGCGGCGCTTGCGCCTCCTCGCCGATCTGGGCGAGCATGGCCTGGGGCTGTACCCCGGATCGAAGGACATTCGCATCGAGCCCGGTCAGGTGTGTTTCACCGACGACGGCGGCGAGGCACACACCGCCCCTGCCGAC
The DNA here is from genome assembly GCA_028823175.1 of Myxococcota bacterium. Lineage (GTDB taxonomy): Bacteria > Myxococcota_A > UBA9160 > UBA9160 > UBA4427 > JAZXM01. Next base: position 2,703 of record JAPKBZ010000052.1, on the reverse strand, counting down.
CACGTCATCGTGGCCAAGGGCACGACCGGCGATTCCACCCAGGCCGAGGCCTTCCGCCACGCGGGACTGCGGGTGCACGAGATCGGCGACGGCACCGGCGTCGGCTACATCGAGGGTGCGATGCGCGACGCGATGGAGGCAGTGGACGTCATCAACGCGGGATGACCTGGCGGACGAGGTGGCAAGTGATCTATGCGCTGAATCTCTATGACATCATCGAAGGCAAGCAGGATACGTATCGCGAGTACTTGAGAGCGACCGCGCCCCTGCTGAATGGAGAATAGGAACTTCAAGCTGCGTTTCCGAGAACATACGGAGTCCGTTGGACGTGTGAGTCTGGGGGAGGCTGCGTGGCCGGGCACATCATGCGGCGCAAGTCCGCGCGCACGCGCCGCCTAACAAGATGCCGGAGACGGGCGCGGCAACAGCTGGGCGAGATCCTGACCTGCTAGCCTTCTGGCCTCGACAGTAGCTGGTGTAGCGGTGTACGGCGGCTTGTCGCCACGCCGCTCAACAACCGATCCGTTATGCGGCAACTTGGGTCGTCGATAGTTGCCGGCGTGGAGTCCGCATGAAGTACTTTGCAATTCTGCTCCTCTTGTCGTTCGCGTCTCCTTCCTTCGCGAACACCGAGGAGGAGCTGCGGAACATCGAGACACTGAATCGCTGGGGCGAGATTTGGCTCAATGGTAGATACGAGCTCATCGAGGAACTCGTCAATCCGGTGTATATACGCCATGAACCCGATGGGTCGGTGCGTGTGAAGCGTGAGGACTATCTGAAGCGCTTGAAAGCGATGCGCGACGCGAAGCGGAAGTTCACGACCCAGGCGCTATCTGCAGACGGCGATCTCGTCTGGGTAAGATGGTCGATGACCAGAGAACACCCCTCAACGAAAGAAATCACTCACAGCAGGGGCCTGCAAGTTTACCGGTTCGAAGATGGGAAACTTGCTGAAACCTGGTGGACGCATACCGAGGGGCACGGTGCGTGGCTCGACATCTGAGGTACCCACTAACGCGGGCTCGGTCGTCAACGCGGCCCCGCCACGGGGCTCCCCTAGGGATTTAACATAACGCCCATACCCGGACGTTGTGCCAGAACCCAGCTTGTATGTCCTATCCCCCCCGAAGATCGACTTCTTGCGGTACTTCGGGATGAACACGACGTGATACTTACACTCCCAACGACTGTGACTTAAACTCCCTACTTGTCTCATGTAGTGTTCCCTCGGGTGCAGCTTGGCGGCTCACCGGAGGGAGTCTCATGAGATTCCCGTAACTGTCAAACTTCTGCGGCCTCCCCGGCAGAGCCGGGGGGTCTTCCGCTTGGTCTAGTATCAGACGATCTGCAGGTCTCACAAACGACGAGGCGGTTAAAGAGGAGAAGCAGAATGGCGCATCGGCCTTTGGCGGGCGTGAAGGTGGTTGGCTTTGATCATGCGCTGACTGCTTCGTATTGCACCTATCAGCTCGGGCTCCTCGGTGCTGATGTCGTGAAGGTCGAATCACGCAAGGGGGACTTTACTCGCCGTTGGGGAGGGACTGCCGAGCAGATCCAGCAGGGATTCGGCGATGGGTTCATGGCGCAGAATGCGGGCAAATATTGCGTTTGCATCGATCTCGAAAAACCCGGGGGGCGAGAAATCGCCCTGAAACTCATCACCGAGGCCGATGTAGTCGTGGAAAACCGACGCCCGGGAGTTATGGATAAAATGGGACTGGGCTATGAAGATGCGGTCAGAGTGAACCCGAAGGTCATTTACGCGTCTATCTCCGGCTATGGGGCTACCGGCCCGGACGCCGGCCGACCCGCCTTCGATGACGTCATTCAGGCAACGAGCGGGTTCATGTGCACGAACCCGACATCCGAGGGCCCCGGCAGAGCGGGCGGTCCCGTCCTCGACTACGCAACGGGACTTCATGGGGTTATGGCGGTGATGGCCGCGCTGATGACGCGCGAGCAAACCGGTGAACCGCAGCATCTGGACATCGCCATGCAAGACACCGCCATGGCATTGATGAGCCGCCTCGTGACTGAAACGGCGAACACCGGTCGCCTCGGCTCTTTCAGCGGCAACCGCTCCGGCGTGGCCGCTGGCCGATTCGCGACAGCCGATGGATTCGTCATGCTGGCCGCTTATCTTCCGGCACAACTCCGGCGCTTGGTCGAGGTACTGGATCTCGCCGAATACGCCGCTCTCTCCGATGGGGACTTGATGCGATCGGGCGATGAGCTGACCGCCGCGATTGAGCGATGCTTGTTGGAGAAGCCTTCCGAGGATTGGGACACTAGGTTTGTCGCCGCGGGCGTCGTTGGCGGCGCGGTTCGAGATATGAGCCAGACACTAGCCACGGGGCAGCCCGAAGCGCGAGGGTTCCTATCAGAGATCGAAACGCCCCTCGGGCGGTACCAGGTTCCGACACTCGGGTTCGTCTGGAACGGTGAGTCGATTGGACCCACCCGAAGCGTTTCCAGGCTCGGAGAAGACACGCGAGTCATTCTCACCCAGCTTGGCTACGACGGTGCCTCCATCGATACTTTCATCGAAGACGGCGTCGTAAGCACGCCCGCATAGAGCGCCTCGAATATGCTTGATCTCCCTGCCAATGCCATCGCGCGACTGATCAGGAACCGAGAAGTTTCCGTATCCGAGCTGATGGAAAATACGCTCAGGCGCGCTGACGAAGTGCAGGCTCGCTT
>JAPKBZ010000133.1 GCA_028823175.1 Myxococcota bacterium | reverse complement strand
CCCAAGCCCCTTCCCAAGCCCCCGCCCAAGCTGAGAACGTGGCCAAGGAGGCCGCCGAGAGGGGAGATGGGTGGGTGCGACCCTTCACCCTGGGCGATTGCCTACGTACCCTGGTGACCCTCGCGGCCATCGTGCCGGGCTTGGTCTTGGCGCTGCTAACCCTGCTCTTCGGGGGCACTCGACGGCAGGCCTTCAATCGCGCCACCGAGTTCTGGGGGAGGGCGGGGGTTCGGGCCGCGGGCGTCGAGCTTCAAGTCGAAGGCGGGGAATTTCTCGACATACGCCCAGCGGTCTTCGTCATCAATCATCGGAGTGGCATCGATCCCATTTTGGTCTGTGCCCTGCTCAAGAGAAATTTCGTGGGTGTGGCCAAGGCGGAGCTTCGCCGGAACGTCTTTCTGGGGCCGGCCTTCGCGGCGGCGGGGACGATCTTTTTGGATCGCGCGAGTGCGCGCTCTGCGCAGAAGAATCTCCTCGCTGGGGTAAAAATCCTTGAGGAGGGCTACGGGGTGGCGATCGCTCCCGAAGGCACGCGAAGTGCTGAGAGCCGGGTCGGTCGTTTCAAGACCGGTGCATTTTGGTTGGCCCAGGAGGCCAAAATTCCCATCGTTCCAATCGTGATTCATGACGCGGGCCAAATTCTGCCTAGAGGCGGCTTCATCATGCGATCTGGCCGGGTTCGCGTCAGTGTACTGCCCCCCGTGGCCACCTCAGGCTGGGCCGCCGGAGAAGCCCGTCTCCAGGCGAGCCGTTTCGAGAGGCTCTTCGAGTCGGTCTTGCAGGCGGCGCGCTCCCCGGACCGGCTCTGATCCGATCCCAGGCGTCGAATACGGTGCTGCCGGGCTCAAGGTCGACTTGAGAATCTCTTCAGCGGTTAGAAAGTTTGAACCGGCTTGCCTAGCATGGCCCCCCAAAGACTTTGGACTTAGCTGGCCCGGGGGCGTTCGGACTCGGCGCGATTGGCGGAGGAGGGGAAGATGAAAATTCGGCAAACCCTGCAAGTTGAGGAGATCGATCTCAGCGAACCTGAATTCTGGGAATTGGACGAGGAAGAGCGGTTGGGTGCCTTTGCGACCCTCCGCTCCCAACGCCCGATTCCGTTCATGGAGGAGCCCGAAATTCCCATCGAGGGTTTTCCGCGAGGTCCGGGCTACTGGTCTCTCACGCGTCATGCCGACCTCCAGGAGGCGAGCCGCAACCCTGAGGTCTTCAGTTCTGCCGAGGGTGCGACCTCGATTTTTGATCTCCCCAAGGAATTCAGCGAATTCTTCGGAGGCATGATCAATATGGACGACCCCCGACACGGAAGGCAGCGACGGATCGTCTCTCGGGGCTTCACGCCCAGTGTTCTGGCCAAGATGGAAGCGGGGGTGGCCCGGCGGGCCGCGGCCATCGTCGACAGGGTAATCGAGCGAGGCGAATGCGATTTCGTCGCCGATATTGCCGCGCCCCTTCCCCTGGAGATCATCTGCGACATGATGGGCATTCCGGAGAGCGAATCGTCGATGGTCTTTGAGCAGACGAACGTGATCTTGGGCCTGAGCGACCCTGAGTTCCTTGAGGCGGTAGAGAACCCCCAGATTGCTGCCCTCCAGGCCGGTGCAGCCTTGGGGGGCCTGATGACTGAGATGGCCGCCGATCGGCGCAAGAACCCTCGCGCCGACCTGACGACGGCTCTGCTCCAGGGCGATCTTGAGGACGGGGCCATGTCCGATCACGAGCTGGCCTCTTTCTTCGTTCTTCTTGTGGTGGCAGGCAATGAGACGACGCGGAACGCCATCAGCCTGGGTATGAAGGCTTTGTGCGATTACCCGGACGAGCGCCGCCGCTGGGCTGCGGATTTCGACGGCTTGGCCGATACCGCGGTGGAGGAGATCATTCGTTGGGCGACCCCGGTGATCCACATGCGTCGCACGTGTACTCAGGACACGGCGATCGGGGGCCAGTCTCTGGCTGCCGGGGAAAAGGTGGTCCTCTGGTATGCCTCAGCGAATCGGGATGAGGCTGTTTTCGAGGACCCCTACCGTTTCGATCTGGGGCGCCGCCCCAACGAGCACGTAGGCTTCGGCGGGCCGGGGCCCCACTATTGTCTTGGGGCCAACCTTGCCCGTCGCGAGATCCGGGTCATGTTCGACGAGATCTTCCGGCGTTTGCCCGACCTCGAGATCACCGGCCCCCCGGAACGCCTGCGTTCCAATTTCATCAATGGGGTGAAGCGAATGCCGTGCCGCTTCACGCCGAATCGCCCCGGGGCCTGAACGCCTGGGCGATGCTTGTCCTCCCCGAGCGGTTTAGCGGGGGCTGCGCTCTCCGGTGAAGGGCAGGATGCCTATGGGGAGCTCGATCACCCCCTGCACCCGGTCTCCCCTGACGGAGCCCCGAAATTTCAGGGTGAGATCGCCGCCGGGAGCCGGCAGGCTCTGCTCGAAGGAGAACGAGCTGCCCTGAAAGGAGAAATTCTTGAGTCGGGTACTTCCTCGCCGGCCCTTCAGGGTTGCCTTGAACCCGCCTTTCGAAGCGCGCTGGCGTACCCTGAGGGTGGGGTGCTCGATGCCGTCGGGCATGGGAATGGCGAGCATCCAAGACCCCTCGATGGTCGCTGCGGCTGGGGATTCGGTTTCATCGGCGCCGGCGACGCCCGAAGCCAGGCAGGCTGTCGCGACGAGCACGGCGAGAACAACTCTGAGCATGGGCCCAGTGTGGTCGATGTCTGGGGACCCGTCCAGTTCGTGCCAGGGCAAAAGAACTCCGATGCAAGGTGCTGAAGGTTTTGATGCCTGAGCTTCGGTAGACTCATGCTGAGGGGTCTCGGACGAGGCTGCCCTCTCTCCCGACTGAACCGGGAGACGCATAACCCATTGGGTGCCGCGGAAACCACGGAGGAAAGACAATGCAGACGACTCCCATGACCACCAGCATCGACGCGGTCGCTGCGGAACAGCAGCGCTTTATGATTCGGGTCTACAACTGGATGACCACCGGTCTTGGAATCACAGGTTTGGTGGCCTACTCCGTGGCGGATACGCCGGCCCTCACTGACATCATTTTCGGCAACGCGATCATCCCGATTGTGTTGATCATCGCTCAGATCGGCCTGGTCTTCTGGCTCGCAGCGCGTGTGATGCAAATGAGCGCACAGCAGGCAATGGGAGTCTTCGTCCTCTATGCGGCGCTCACGGGAGTCACTTTTTCCGTTGTTTTTCTCACGTATACGGCGTCGTCCATTACCTCTACTTTTCTGGTGACCGCGGGCACCTTTGGGGCGATGAGTTTCTACGGTTATACGACCAAGAAGGATTTGACCTCTTGGGGAAGTTTCCTCTTCATGGGCCTGATCGGGATCATCATCGCCTCGGTGGTGAATATCTTTCTTCAGAGCTCTGCGATGTACTGGGTGATCACCTACGCAGGAGTGCTGATCTTTGTTGGGTTGACCGCCTATGACACCCAGAAAATCAAGGAGATGAATATTCTGGGGAACGAGGGGACGGAGGAGGACACCAAAGAGGCCATCCGTGGCGCTCTCTCCCTCTACCTCGATTTCATCAACCTCTTCCTCATGCTCCTGCGGGTCATGGGGACTCGCCGCTGAAGAGCGGACCGGAGCGGGAAAGGCGGCCACGCTGCTCCACCGGATTCCTTGTTCCGGGAGGACGGCTTCCCTAGAATGCGTTGGTCGCTTGTGTTCGAGCGCCGTCATCGCTCCCCTGGGTGAAGAATGGCCGCTCCAAGCCCTTTTGAACCCACGAATACCGCGCAAGAGCCCACTAACCGAGGGATACAGGAAACTGAAATGAGCGAAATCGAACGAGAAAGCATGGAAGTCGACGTTCTTTACGTGGGCGCCGGTCCGGCCAATCTTGCCTCGGCCTATCACCTGATGAAGCAGGTCGAGGCCCACAATGAGGTTGCCACCGCCGAGGGACGTGAGCCCATGGAGCCTCCGGTCATTCTCGTGATCGAGAAGGCCGCCGGGATCGGCGATCACCAGCTCTCCGGTGCGGTCATCAATACCGCCGCTTTTTCCGAATTGATGCCCGATTTTGTGGAGCAGGGGTTTCCCACAGAATACGTTTGCGACGACGCGCAGTTCATAGCCTTTACCATGAAGCACACATTCAAGTCGCCGATCTGCCCACCCATGTTTCAGAAGAAGGGCTACCACGTGGCCTCGCTCTCGAACGTGGTGAAATGGCTCGGCGAGAAATGCGAAGCGGCGGGCATCGAGATCTACCCGGGCTTTGCCGCAGCTGAGATCCTCACTGAGGGCGAACGAGTGATCGGCGTACGAACGGGGGATATGGGAATCGACGCCTCCGGCGCGCAAAAGCCGACCTTTCAGCCCGGAATGGACATTCTCGCGAAGGTCACAGTCCTAGGCGAAGGCGTTCGGGGCACCCTGACCGAGCAAGTCATCAAGAAGCTCGGCCTGCAGGGAGAGCACCCCCAGGCGTTCAAGACCGGCATCAAAGAAATCTGGCGGATCAAGCCCGAGAACCACAAGCCGGGTCGCGTCGTTCACGGGAGCCTTTTCCCGGATGCCTTCAAGTCCCTTGACGGGATGTGGCTCTATGACATGAAGGATAATCTCGTCTCCTTCGGGTACGTGACCAGCCTGAGCGCCAAGAACCCGAATAATGACCCCCATCTGAACGCCCAGCGGTTCAAGACCACGCCCTTTATGCGGAAGCTTCTCGAGGGCGGCGAGCTCGTTCGCTACGGCGCCAAGTGCGTGCCCATGGGCGGGCTCTTCTCTCAGCCCAAGCTCTACGCCGACGGGCTTATGTTGGTGGGAGACGGTGCGGGCATGCTCAACCCGATGAAGCTCGCCGGTGTCCACCTCGCGGTCAAGACGGGCATGCTCGCTGCCGACGCGATCTTGGGTGCCCTCGCGTCGGACGATTTCAGTGCCTCCAAGCTGGGGGATTACGCCGAGAGCTACAAACGGAGCTGGGCCTACCAGGAACACATGGAGGCGCGTAATTTTGAGGGGTCTGCGGATCTCTCACCCCTCTTCGCGTTCATGAATATTCCGCTCATGCTGATTACCCGGGGCCGGGGGCTTCTGGCGAAGGTTCCCGTCCACGCTCCCTACACCGCGATGAAGAAGATCTGGGAACTTCCCCTGAGTGAGCGGTCCAAGCCGGAGTTCGAATTCGACGGCAAGCTCACCTTCAGCAAGGAACACCTAGTGGGTTTCAGTGGGACTCAACACGAGGCGGATCAGCCCGCCCATCTCAAGGTGGCCGATCGTGATATCTGTGCGACGGCCTGCGCGCGAGACTATGGCAACCCGTGTGAGAATTTCTGCCCGGCTGCGGTCTACGAGATGGTGGAAGATCCCGACAACGCGGGGAGCAAGAAACTCTTTGTCCACCACGAAAACTGTGTCCACTGCAAGACCTGTGATATCGCCGATCCCTACCAGATCATCACCTGGACACCGCCCGAAGGGGGCGAGGGGCCTGACTATACCCAGATGTAGGGTGGCGATGATCCGGGGCACCCCTTGAGCAAGCGAAAACGAGCGGCAAGACGCCGAGAAAAGGCCAAGGGCTGGCAGGCCTCTCAGTGGGCCACCGCGGGTGTCTGCCTTTTTCTGCTCGGCTTCGCGGCCCCGATCCCGAGCCAGCTGCCCCTGCTTGCCCTGGTGGGCTTCGCTCTGGTGGCCACCTTCAAGGACTCCGAACCCGCGAAGCTGGGGAGCCCGGCCCCCCTGATGGTGGCGATGAGCCTCTTCCTGGTCTCCACCGGTCTCTCGATCTTCTTTTCGGTCGATCCCGCGCGGAGCCTCGAACTGAGCGCGTCTTGGATTCCGGGCGTGTTGCTCTTTGTCGTGATCGCCGAACGGTTGCGCGAGGAAAAGGATTTTCGGGCTCTCTATGCGTGTCTGTCCTCGGTTGCTCTGGCCTTGTCATTGGCGCTGCTGGTCGGGCGCTGGTCCTTTGGGCCGGATGCACACAGTTGGCTCCTCGAGATGGGTTTGCCGGTTCTCGTGGTTCCCAATGACATCCACTTCCTCGCCCTGCTGGCACCCTTTTCCGTGATTCTGGTGGACCGAAATCCGCGTTCCGGGCTCGGGGCCCTCGGCCTGCTCTCCATCGCGAGCACCGGGCTAGCGATCATCGCCCTAGGGAGCCGGGGGGCCGTGCTGGTCTGGGCTGTGGGCCTGGTGGTCACCGGCGCTCTGCTGCGGCCCCGCCTCGGCCTGGGCTTGGGGGTCGCCATCCTCTCGGTGGTCATCCTCGGGGATGGCCTCTTGGGGTTTCCCCTGGCCTCGAAGTTCACCCACCTCGTCGATACCCGGATTTCTCTCTGGATCATCGCGTGGGAGATGTTTTTGGATGCGCCCTGGGTGGGGCAGGGCCCCCACACTTTTCGCCCACTCTATTTCGAGTATTTGAACAGGATCGACTTCCCGGGCTGGGTGCGGTTCGATCCTTGGGGGACGGCGGTGCCCTGGCCCCATAATCTCTACCTCGAGGTGCTCGCAGAGCGCGGGATCTTGGGCTTGCTCACTTTTATTGGGTTGCTCGCCACGGCGGCCTTTTTCGGCTTGAAAGCGAGGTTTGAGGGGGATCAGGGAGCTTCTGCCCTCGCTTCGGGTGCGATCGGCTGCCTTGCAGGGATTGGGGCGTCGGCGGTTTTTGAGGCCAGTTTTCTGCGGGTTTGGACGGTGGTTCTGCTCTTTTGTGTGTGTGGCGTCGTTGCGCGGCTCCCGGGGTTGGCCTCCGAGGCCCCGAATCGGGCGGCGTCGAAGGCGAAAGGCGGGGGCTGATCGGTGGGTTGCCCCCTGGGCGGACAAAAACGCGCCCTCGCGCCTTGAAAGAGGGCTCGGGAGTGGCGTAAACTGCCTCGCACACAGTATTTTTGCCGCGCTTCGCTCTTGCTGTCTTGGGGGTCGGGTCGCGTGCCAAGAAAGGTAAGTCGCGGCAGGCTGTGCCACCGCGCTGCAACGGGGGAAACAGGGTGTCAATAACTCAGAGCAAGTTCCGTCTTTCCATCGCCAGGACAATGGTGCCGGCACTGCTGGCAATTGGTTTGATGGGTTCGCTTCCCGAGTGGGTCACGATCGCTCAGGCCGAGGG
>JAPKBZ010000132.1 GCA_028823175.1 Myxococcota bacterium | reverse complement strand
GAGCGCGGCATGCGAACCCGCGGCGCATAGCCCGCCTGTTGCATCAAGCCTTTCCACTCACGCCCATGAGGCTTGGCGGCGGGGCCGTACAGCATGAAAGCAGCCATGTGAGCGAGTTCATGGCAAAGGACTTCTTCAAAGACCGCTTGGGGCGAATCGAGGAGGGCCGAAGAGAGCCTGATTTCGCCTTTGGTCGGGCGGCAGTTTCCGAGAGAAGACCGGAACCGAGCGCTAAATGAGATCTGGACTCGCTGGGCAAGCTGGGGCGTAGCCCAGGCGACCGAGAACTTTTCGATGAGATGATCGACAAGATTTGGATTTGTCTGGTTGCTGGGGGGCACCCGAGGGATCCTACCACGGAGGCCGGTCCCAAGAGATAGGGACCCATATTTCAGTTTGGGAAGGGTCGTGTGCCCCCCTTCTCGCTCAGGAGGCCGACAACACAGGATCGAAGGTCTGATCGATAGACGTTTGCGGTCGGCTTTGGGATGGGGCGGTTGATGCCTCGCCTGGACTAATGACGGGAAGTTGGAAATTTCTCGATTTCAGATTTCCTAATTCCGCATCGCTCGGCGTGGAGCCCGGCCCTCTTTTTCGAGAACAGTTTTCCACACCGGTTACAGCATCTCAGGGGCTTTCCTTCAGAGGGGACCTTGCGGAAACCCGGGTGGACGATTTGGGCTGCTTTCAGTTTGGCTGCCGCGGTTCGACGTTTTTGGGTCTGAAGGGCCTCTTTGCGTCGACGCTCGGCGTGATCGATGCGTTCCGTTTCTTCATCGGTCCAGTACCCTCTCGGATACCCATAGACCTTCCCCGAGTTCATTAAATCACAGGCTATTCTCGGCTTCGGCTGTTTTCATGGAGTCGGCATATTCAGTCCTCTGAATCCAATAGAGTTTTTGCTGCGACCGAACAACGGAGGCAGCGTGGTGCAGAAAAGACCGGGTTCGCGGCGAGGTTTGATTTCCCTTCGGAAATTTTGGATCGAGATGATGACTTAAGGCATCCGGAAGCTCTTCAAGTTTCTGCGTCAAGCGAATTGAGACCATTGATTCTGATTCATCCTTGGTTTCCCCCCGGCACCTCGATCCCCACCTCGACCCCGGCCTCAACTCCATCGCGCCCCGCCGTTCTGTTCCGGGCGAAGCTTCGGCCGCCCATGGATTCGGCGATCAGGCGGACCATGTAGAGGCCGATGCCCAGGTGGAGGGTGCGGGCTTTGCCGCTGGCTTCTTCGGTGGGGTGGCTGGAGATCATGGCGTCGAAGACTTTTTCGAGTTCGTCTTCGCTGAGGGTGGGGCCGGCGTTGCTCACGGTGAGCTGGATGCCGTGGCCGCCGGTGCGCGCCACGGCCACCACGATCTCGCTGCCCGGTGGGCTGAATTCCACGGCGTTGTCGATGAGTTTGTCGAGCAGGCGCTCGAGGTGAAATTCAGAGCCGCGGATCCAGGCGGGGTCGCCTGTGCCCACGGCCCGGAAGCGGCGGCCGTCGGCGCCGAGGGCGCAGCCCTGGCAGTAGTCGTCGACGAGGGCGGCGACGTCCAGGGGCTCGAGGGGTTCTTCGCCGAGGGTCTGCTCGAGGTTGGCGGCCTCGGTGACGGTCTCGATGATTTCGTGGATGCGCTGCACCCCGCGCTCGGCGCTCTGCACGTAGGGGTTGTCCTTGAGGTCCGGGTCTTCGCTACCCAGGTTTTGGAGCGAGAGGCTGAGCGTGTTGAGGGGGTTGTTGATTTCGTGGCGCAGCACTCGGGGGATCTCTTCGCGAAAGCGCGTGTAGGCGCCGAGCCGGCCGAGCAGTTCGGAAAGCGTGCGCGAGAGGTCGCCGACTTCGTCGCGCGCCCGGGCGGCGGTGGTGATCTCCTGGGTGCGCACCCGGCCCAGGGCGTCGATGGCGCCGGCGGCTTCGCCGCGCAGGCGGTGGATGCGCCAGCCCAGCCTTGCGGCAAAGAGCGAAAGCAGGGCGCCCGCGAAGAGGCAGGCCAGCAGGATGGCGAGGAAGAACTCGCTGAGCTGCGCCTCCCGGGCGGCGAGGGTTTGCAGGTTGCTCTGCTCGATGAGCACAACGCCCCCGACCCGGCCGTCGAGCCAGATGGGCGCGGCGGCGGCCCCGATGGCCTCGCCTAGGTAGGGGGCGACGCCCGGCCGACCGCCCCCGGGCTCGGCGGCCCGGGCCTCGGCGATCAAGCGCGCGCGCTCGGTGACGGGGATGCGGCCGATGCCGGCGTCGAAGGGGGTGCGCACGTGGCCCAGAGCATCGATGACCTGGATCCGGGCCTGGTCGAGTTGCAGGCCGTCGAGGATCGCCTTGAGTTCGGGGGCGGGCAGGAAGACCAGGCGTGCGGCTTCGCCGCCGGATCCTTGTGAAGCACTTTCGAAAGCGCTTTGTGAATCGCCTTGTGAAGCGCTCTGCGAATCGCCTCGTACGGCCTCGCCGCCGGGCCCGGGTGAAACCGTCCCTACCAAGCGGGCCACCTGGCCCGCGTTGCCGTCGACATCGGCCACCGCGAAGCCGATGCGATCGGGAAAATCCTCGAGCCGCAGGCTCAGCTCGAGGCGATAGCCCCCGGGCACCTCGGTGGGTTGCCAGCGCCCATCGATGAAATCCACGGGCCGCCCGTCGCCGAGGGGATAGCGCCGGCGGCTGTCCACCGCGTAGGCGCTGGTGAACCCGCCCTCTTCAAGGAGCACGGCGTAATGGCGGAGCCCGCCTTCGGGGCCGGGCAGGGTGACCTGAACATGGTCGCTGCGGTCGAGGCTCGAGTAGCGGCGGTTGCGGATATGGAAATCGGTATCCTCGACCTGGAAGAGCGCCCAGAGATGGTTGCGCGTGCGGCCGAGGGCAAGATCCACCGAGAAGGGCGCGCTGCCGGGCGCGGGCTCGCCGCGCAGGATCTCCACCCGGCAGTGGCGATCGGCCAGGTCGTTCCAATCCTTCGCCGAGCCGTCCCGGCGCATGCGGCCGGTGAGTTCGAGAGGCGGGCAGTCGTCGAAGCGGATCGGCTCGGCGCCGGCCACCCGGAAGAGTTGCGGTCGGTCGTGGAGCACGGTGGAAACCGCTCGGGCGGCGAGATCCAGCGACTCGCCCTGGGCCTCGAGGGCAAATTGCGGAACCTCGCGGTGGAAATAGAGCCACGCGCCCACCGGGATCGAAACCAGCAGCGCGCTGAAGAGCGCGAGCTTCGGGGCCAACCCCGACAAGCGGCGGCTTCTCGGCGCGCCTACTCGACCCATCGGTAACCGACCCTGTACTGGGTCGCGATCTGGCGAAAGCCCGGATCCACGGCCTTGAATTTTTTGCGCAGGTTTCGGATATGGGTGGTGACGGTGTTGCGGGTGACCACGCCCTGCTCGGCGGCGTCCATCAACTGCTCGTAACTCATAACCCGCCCCGGGCGGCGGGCCAGCCCGGTGACCTCGCGGAACTCGGTGAGGGTGAGATCGATGGGGCTGCCCTGCCAGCTCACGCGCATGCGCCCCACGTCGACGCGCAGGTCGCCGACTTCGAGCAGCTCGGCGGCGTCGGCGGAGCGCGCCGGGTGGGCGGCCACCCAAAGCAGCCGGCGCACCTTTTGGACTAGCACCGGGAGCGCCACGGGCTTGGCGATGTAATCCCAGGCGCCGAGGTTGAGGCCCGAGATCTGCGAGATTTCGTCGACTCGGGTGGAGACGAACACGATGGGAAGCCCCGGCCGGCGGCTGAGCATCTCGCGGCAGAGCTCGAAGCCGCCGTCGACTTCGTCGCCGAGGATCACGTCGAGAATCGCGAGATCCGGGGCCTCGCGCTCGAGGCCCTCGAGGGCTTCGAGACGGCTTGCGTAGGTGCAGACCCGGTAGCGGTCCGAGAGCGCGGCGACATAGTTCTCACGCTGGTCCCGCTCGTCTTCGACCACGGCGATGGTGGTTTGCATGGTGTTCCCCCCCCCTCATTCCCCGTTTGGCGGCGTATGCGCTGGGACCCGCCCCTCATCCCCAGCCCTAGGAATACGCCATTTGCCGGGCTGGGACAGCGGCCTTCACCGATTCTCCAGAATTGGGCGCCAGTTCTCCTTCGTGGCTCGGGCCTTTGTGCAGACGCGCCTGGTTTCATGGGCCGGCGTGTCGAGCCCCGGGCGGTCCGGGTTTTCGGCCGAGCAAAATCACGACACCGCGACCCCCCCTGGAGGTTCCACCCGTGAAAGCGCCTTTCGTCCTTTCGGATTCGTTCTTTTCCTTCTTGCGCTCCTGCCTGTCCACGTGGCTCGGCGAGGGCATGAACTCGGGGGTCGGGGTTGCCCGGTTCTCCCGCGCAGCGCCTCTCAGGATTTCACTCATGGCTGCCTCGATGGCCGCCTCCATTGCCGCGCTCGGGCTGGGCTGCAGCGAGCCTGGCTCGGCCACCGGTTCGACAGAGTCCCGGCTGCCCACCCGGGCGTCGGCCCAACTCGCCGGCTCGGGCCAAGCGGGGCCGGTCGGGCAAGTCGGGCCGGGTTCCCGGCTCCCCGCCGACCCGGCCCGGGCCGCCCGCCAGCAGGATCAGCTCAGCCGCTTCGCGGCGAGCACCGGCCGGGGCGGGCTGCTGCTTCGATCGGACCATTGGGATGACCTGGTCCCCGGGCCCATCCTGTCGACGGATATCGAGATCCGGGTTAGCGGGCCCATCGCTCGGGTCAGCGTGCGCCAGCGCTTCCAGAACCCAAGCCGGGAATGGGTCGAAGGTCTCTATGTTTTCCCCCTACCCGGTGACGCCGCGGTCGACCACATGCGCGTCATCACCGCGAGCCAGACCCTCGAGGGCGAGATCCAAGAGAAGGAGCAAGCGGTTCGCACCTACACCCAGGCCCGGGCCGAGGGCAAGCAGGCGGGGCTAGTGCAATGGCAGCGCCCCAATCTCTTCACCACGGCGGTGGCCAATCTCGAGCCCGGCGGCGAGGTGACCGTGGAGATCGAGTACCAGCAATCCCTGGCGCCGGACTCCGGGGTCTGGAGCCTGCGCTTTCCCCTGGCCCGGTTGAGCCCGGACGCTCCTCCCCCCTCCCCCCCTCCTTCTGCTTCTACTATTGCTTCCTCTTCTTCTACTGCTTCTACTACTACTTCTTCTGTGACGACCCCCGCCGCGCCGGTGCACCTGGCCGTCGATCTGGCGCCGGGCTTCGGGATCTTTCCGCCGGTCAGTCTGCACCACGCGGTTCGCCACCTTGGCCCGGCCCCGGGCGCTGGGCCGGGGGGCGGCCACCGGGTCGAACTGAACGCGGCCGGAGCCGACGACCTGCGGGATTTCGTGTTGCGCTGGAAACCCCTGCCCGGCGCCCGCCCCGAGGCGTCGCTCTTCCAGGAAAGCTGGGGTGGACGGCATCAATCCCTGCTGGTGCTCGCGCCGCCGCATCCGGTGGGCCCGCCCCCGCCCGCCCCGCCCCGGGAGATTCTCTTCGTGGTCGATGTCTCGGGTTCCATGGCGGGCACCTCGATCGAGCAGGCGCGGCTCGCCCTCGAAGCGGGCATCGAGACCCTGGCACCGGAAGATCGCTTCAACGTGCTCGCCTTCAGCGATTCGGTGCGCGCGCTCTTCACCCGGCCGCAACGCCTGGGCACGGACACCCGGCGCGAGGCCCTCGATTTCATCGGCGCCCTCGAGGCCTATGGCGGTACCTCAATGGAGCCGGCCCTCGAAGCCGCTCTGCGCCGACATCCCGGCCAGGGCGGCCGGGTGCGCCAGGTGGTGTTCATCACGGATGGGGCGATTCTTGATCCCGACGGCCTTCATGGCCGGATCCAGGACTGGGCCGGGGAGAGCCGGCTCTTCATGGTGGGCATCGGCTCGGCGCCCAACGCCCAGTTCATGCGCAAGGCCGCGGGCTACGGGCGGGGCACCTATACCGCCATCGGCGATCCGGCCCAGGCGGGCGCGATCATCCGCGGTCTCTTCGAAAAAATCGGCGGGGTGGTGCTGAGCGAGATCGAGATCGAGCTACCGGCGGGCGTCCAGGCCGAGGTGCAGCCCGCACGAATCGGGGATCTCTACCGGGGCGAGCCGCTGGTGGTGGTGATCGAAAGCGATCAGCCCCTGGCGTGGGTTGGGGTGCGCGGCCAGGCGGGGGACAGCCCGTGGAGCCTCACCCTGGACGCCAGGGATTTCGAGGATCGGCCCGGGGTGCACGTGCTCTGGGCGCGCAAAAAGATCGGCGCCCTGCTCGACGAAATCCGAATGAGCGGCGACACCGGCGGCGCCCGCTCGAAGGCCGTCACGAGCCTGGCCTTGGAGCACCACCTGGTGAGCCCGTACACGAGCCTAGTGGCCGTCGAAAAGATCGCCCGGCGCCGGGATCACGAGCCCTGGGTACAGAAAGCGACTCTTGGGTCGGTGGCCTCGAGCGCGCCGCCCGCCTTGGCGGTGAACTTCGCCCAGGGGGCGACCCCGGCCGCCGGGCAACTCGCCCTGGGCGCGTCGAGCCTGGTGGCAGCGGGCGCCCTGGCCTGGGCCGGAAGGAGGCGATCATGAGGCGGCGATCTCGGCGCAGGGGGGGGTTTTTCTTGGGGGTGATTGCCCTGGCGGCCTTCGGGGGTTGGCAACTCGCCAGCGGGGCGTGGGTGCACGCCAAGGCCGAGTTGGCGCAGCACCTGCTCGAGAGTGCATGGGAGCAGACTCAGGCGATTGGGGGCGCGGCCGTGGTTCGGCCCTGGCCCTGGGCGGATACCTGGCCCGTGGCCCGGCTGCATTTTCCGCGTCTCGGTGCCTCGTTTATCGTGCTCGCCGGAGATTCCGGGAGCAGCTTGGCCTTTGGGCCCGGTCATAATGGCGCGACCGCGCGCCCGGGCCGCCCGGGCACCGCGGTCATCAGCGGCCACCGCGACACTCATTTCAGCGGGCTCGGTCGTCTGCGGGTAGGCGACTGCGTCGAGGTCGAACGCCCGGACGGCGTCCGCGTGATTTACCGAATCGCCGCGCTCGAGGTCGCCGACACCCGCCGCGATCGCCTGGCCGCCGGCGCCGTGCCCGGGGCTTCGCCTTCGTCCCTGGCGCTGGTCACCTGCTGGCCCTTCGATGCGATTCAACCCGGCGGCCCCCTGCGCTACGTCGTCAGTGCCTATTCGTCGGGCGCCGCCCCGGCGGCCCCCGACG
>JAPKBZ010000131.1 GCA_028823175.1 Myxococcota bacterium | reverse complement strand
GCCGCCAGACCGTGGCGCCCCAGGGCCTGACGGATTTCCTCGTCGAGGCGCCCCGCTTCGGGCAGCGCAAAATCGATGTGCTCGAAAACTTCGTGGATCATGGTCCCCGGGCCCGCGCCGGCGGGGAACGCATGGAGGAGAACCTTCTCCTCGCCCTCGGCGCTCGCGATTGCGCTCTCCCCCAACCCCGAAACCGCGTCGTCGTAGTCGAGCCCCTGGCTTGAGGGGTGGGTGTCCGCCCGGGAACCCCCATGAGCCCCGCCTCCGGCGGCGACCAAGCCCGAAAAACTCGAAACCCTCCAGCGCGTGGCCAGCACCCGCTGGGCCTGGCGCGCGGCCAGGCTTTCCCCGACCCCCTCCTGGGAAGGCAATTCTGGGCCCTCCGTATCGACCAAGGTCTCCACTGCAATGGCCCCCTCCGCCGCGGAACCGAGGGCGAGCAAATCTTCCCTGATCTCGTCGTCGTCCAGACTCTTCAGCCGCTTGTTCGCCGCTTTCTCGAGTTCGTCGCTTGCCTCGGGGCTCAGGGTCTCGCTCTCCGGCGGCGGATGAAGGAGAAGTCCCAGGGCCGAGGCCCCGGCGCTCGGGAATGCGCCCCAGGCCACCACCAGGCGATGCTTGGCCCGAGTGAGGGCGACGTAGAGAAGTCGACGATTCTCGGCCAAGGTCTCCCAGCGCATCCGGTTGACCGCCCGGGGCTGGTCCGGGGTCCCGAGATCCAGGGTGAGGCGGTGGTCCTCCTCCGGATCGTGGAAGCGCGGCCGAGCGCTGTCGTCTTTGCCCAACAGCTTGCCGTCCCAAAGATCCGGGCAGTAGACCACGGGGTATTGCAACCCCTTGCTCCCGTGGATCGTCAGGATCTGGACCGTGTCAGCATCGCTCTCAAGCCGGATCAGGGCGTCTTCCACTGCGCCCTCGTCCCGGGCCCGGGCATCGATGCGCATGCGCCGCAGCCACGCGTGAAGCGCTCGGGGCCCAAGGCTTCGCTGCTGGGCGGTCTGCTGGATCAGTTCGGCGAGTTGCAGAAAATTGGTGAGCCGGCGCTCGCCCCCGGGCGCGGCCAGCAGTCGGCCCTGGGTCGCGTGGTCGTCGAAGACCATCTGGAGCAGCGCGATGGCGCCGCCCCGCTGCCAACAGCGCTCCCAAGCCCGCGCCCGGCCGAGCCAAACCTCCCAGGCCTCGGGATCCTCGATCAGGCCCGCCAGGGGCTCGGCGGCCAGGCCGACCAGCGGCGTCGAGAGGGCCCCGCGAAGCGCTCGGCCATCGCTGGGATCCGCGGCCGCCGCCAACAGGGCCTGGAAATCCGCGGCTTCGGGGGTGTCAAAAACGCTGTCGTCCACCCGCAGTACGTTGGGAATACCCCGGTGATGCAGGGCCGCGCCGATCGCCCGCCCGGTCTTCTTCGTGCGGCAAAGGATCGCGATGTCGCCGGCGCCCAGGGGACGGGAAGCGGGGTCTGCTCCGTCGGCACCGGTTTGAATCGGCGCCTGGGAAGCCAGTAGACCCGCGATATCGGCCGCGATGGCCCGCCCGATGGACTTCTTCCCCGGGTCGACCTTGAGGACCTTCTCTCCCTCGGCCCGGCCGAGGAGGAGAAAGCGCAGCGCCGCTCCATCCTCGGCCCGCATGCGCTCGGTCGCCCCTTCGGCAGCCAGAGCGGGATAAAAGGGAATCTCGTCGAAGAGGAAGGGCGAGGGGCTCTGCTCGAAGAGGCAGTTGACCGCGCGAATCAGATCGGGATCCGAGCGCCAATTCATGGTTAGGGTATCGACCCTGTCCTCGGCACTTCGCCGGGCATCCATATAGGCGAAAATGTCCGCGCCGCGAAACGCGTAGATGGCCTGCTTGGGATCGCCGATCATAAAGAGCGAGGCCTCGGGTCCGCCCCAGATGCGCTCGAAGATTTCGTATTGGACGGGGTCGGTATCCTGGAACTCGTCGATCAGCGCCACGGGGTGTCGCGCGAGCACGTTGGCCGCGAGCGCATCCCCGGAAGGTCCGCCCAGGGCCGCGGCAAAATCCGTCAGCAGGGCGTCGAAGGTCCGGGTACGCCGCTCGAGTTGGCGGCGAACCACCTGCTCGCGAACGAAACTCACCAACTCAATCTCTAGATTCAGCCACCGGGTCTCGAGGAGTTCGACGTACTCCGCGTCCACCGCGAAGAAACGCTGGAAGACCTCGAAGAGCGGATGCTCGGGCGCGGCCTCACCCTTCCGGACCGCCTTCTGGATGCCTTGGGTCGACAGTTTTCTGAACCGAATTAGGGAAGAACTCTTGTCGCCACTGACCAGGCCCGGAATCGGCCGGGCCAACGCCGCCTGGGTATCGGCTCGCCAGCCGGCTTCGTATTTCTCCCCGTACATATTCTTCTTGAGAATGTTTCGCTCGGCGGCCTCGAGCAGAACCCCGATGGCCTCATCGCCCTGGGCCCGCCACGCCGCCAAAGCGGCGTCGAAGGCGGCCTTCCAATCCGGGGCCAGGGCCTCCATGGCCCGGTCCACCGGGGTCACCTGTCCGGGCCGCACCGGCGTTCCCGGCGGAGAGAGCACCGCCGAGGCGAGCTTGGAGAGCGCCTTGGCGGTGCGCCCACCCTGGGGCTCGAGCCACGTCAAAAAATGCTCGGGCGCGGCGAAGAGTTCCCGGGTCCAATAATCGGCGACGATCTCGTCCACCAGCAGCGAAGCATCGCTCACAAGCTCGGTCCCGAAGGCCGCCCCGCTCTCAAAGGCATTCTCCTCGAGAACGCCGTCGCAGAACCCGTGGATCGTCGAAATTTTCGCCTCGTCGAAGCTGCGCAGGCCTTCGAGCAGGTGGGCGTGGTCCGCATCGAGCGATCCCCGAGCAAGGCTGCTCTCGGCGAGGCGCTCGAGCACCGAGCCCCGGGCCCGCTTCGAGGGGCGCGCGGCCCGGTGGTCCTCAAAGACCTCGACGGCTCCGCGCAGACGATCGCGAATCCGCTGGCGTAGCTCCGCCGCGGCGGCCCGGGTAAAGGTCACCACCAGGATTTCGTCGACCCGCAATCTGCGCTCGAGGAGAAGCCGGAGGTAGAGGGTCTCGAGGGTAAAAGTCTTACCCGTGCCCGCACTCGCCTCGACCAAACGCGTGCCCTCCAAGGGCACCTTGAAGGAATCCATCGGCTGCATTAGTCGATCTCCTCCCGGCGTTTGAGCAGGGGGTCGAAGACCCGGCGGGCCAAGCTGCGGAAGCCATCCCCGGGCGCGCCCGGATCGGGCCGCCAGAAGGGCGAGAGCGGATCCTGCCCGGCGAAGGCCCGGGCGAAATGAACGTCCTCCTCCTCCCCCCGGCTCCAGGCCGTGGCCTGCTCCTGGCCCGGGTTCTCGTCACCGGTTCGCCAGGCCTTGTAGGCATCCAGGATCGCCTTTTTCTCGGGGTTTTCTCCTTTCCCGGTGCGAAGGGTGAGCGCGTATTTGCGAGAGGTCCGCGGGAAGAAGGGCAAAGGGCTGCATTGACCGCGCCGATAGATCGCCACAAGGTTTTCGAGTTGCGCCCGGGCGTCGTCCACGAAGCCGAAGCGCGCGTGGATGCCGTTCTTTTTCTTTTCCGCAGGGCGGGCAACGAGATGGGTGAGGGCCCGACCCCCTTCGGGCCACGCCGCGCAGAGCGCGAGGTGGCGAATCCACTCGTCGATTTCCCAAGTCCCCTCGAGCCGTGAAAAACGGGCATGGACGCGCACGCCGTCCCAAATCCCGTCGAGTCTTCCCACCAGAGGCGGCCCATCCCCGCTCAAATCAAATTCGAGGGTTTCCGGCGTCCCGCCCCCAGCGATCTCCCGGGCCCGGGCGGCCAGGATTTCGACTTCGTGCGCGACCCCCTCGTAGGCGACGGTGCCCGCCGCGCCGAGGGGCAGGATGCCGAGGCCCTGAACGCGCGGGCGATCGCGCTCCGAGGATTCGCCCCGGAGCCTTCGAGCGACGAGTTCATCGCCGACCCGCCAGCGATCGAGACCGGCGAGTTCGGCGGGCTCGCGATCGGGCGCGGCGTCGCCGTCCTCGGCGAGGTAGATCCGCAGGCGATTGCGCAGCAGCGAACGCGCCGGGTTCCGGTAGAAGTCGATGAGTTCATCGAGTTCGAGGGCATCGCCGATTTCGGTGGGCTCGGGAAGCGGAACCGGAATGAAACGATCCGGTTCCGAGCGCGGCGCCGCCAGGGCCACGGCGCCTGCACAGCCCGTGGCCGAGTAACTGAAGAGCCGAGGGTCGGCCTCCCGAGAGGAGAAATAGACCGGGTTGAAGGGCTGAAGGCGATGCACGACGGTCACGCTGTCCCGAGTTTTCCGCGGCTCAGCGCTTTCGCCCGCGGGCAAAAAAGCACGATCGAGATGATCGAGCAATTCGCCTACGACCACCGAGGGGGGGAGGGGTTGGTTGTCCCGAGGGTTCTGCCCCTTGTATGTCACGAGAAAATAATCGCGCGCCGAGAGCAGCGCTTCGAGGAAGAGATAGCGGTCGTCCTCTCGAGAACTCCGGTCGCCCGGTCGCGGGCGGCGGTCAATGAGGTCGAAGCCGAGCCGGCGGCGGATCCGGGGGAACTCCATGTCGCCGAGCCCCATCAGGCAGACCACGCGAAAGGGGACGGTTCGCATGGGGACCAGTTCGCAGAAGGTCACGCCGCCCACCAAGAAGCCGCCCGAGGGCGGCTTGCCCGCGATGCCCGCTTCGAGTTGTTCGCGCATCGAGGCCAGGGACAGTTCCCCCTCGAATGCGCCCTGCTCGGCCGCCCGAACGATCTCGTCCAGAGCCTCGAGGATCAATTGGCGCTGGTGGGCGGTCTCGCTGTCGGTCTGGATCATCGACTCGACGATATCCGCGAGAAGCCCCCGCCACTGAGCGGGACGAAGGGGCTTTTCGACCCGGCCATGAAAGTCGAAGAGAGCCCTTGTGAAATCACCCAGCCGCCCGAGAAGGGCCGCCTCGGCGCCCTGAGCGCCCTCATGGGGGCGAACCCCCGAAAAAAGGCGATCGGGCCCATCCGCCATGGCGTAGCCCAGGAAGAGCCGGTCGAGACCGAAACGCCAGGTGTTCTCCTCGGCCGGGGGCTGCCCCTCCCGGACCCGGTGATCGGCGTCGATTCCCCAGCCCACCCCCGCTCCGAGAATCCAGTCTCGGAGCGTCGGCTCGTCCGCCTCGCCCAGGCCAAAGCGCTCGCGGATACACTCGGCGCCGAGCAGATCGAGGACCGCGCTGGCGGAAAGGCGGCCCACCAACGCGTCGAGCAAACGGAAGAAGGCTTCGACGACCTCGAAGACCGAGCGCGCGCCGCGATCGGCCACCCGGCATGGAATCGCCCGATACCCGCCGGCACCGGCCTCGGCTCCGAAGGCCGCCTCGATAAAGGGGGCGTAGGTATCGACATCGGGCGTCATCACGATGACATCCCGCGGCTCGAGGGAGGGATCTTTCTCGAAGAGATCGAGCAACTGGTCGCGCAGGATTTCGGCCTCGCGCATGGGGCCATGGCAGGCGTGAACCTGGATCGAACGATCCCCGGGCACGAGCGCGTGGGGCACCTCGACCCCCTCGGAGCCACCCGGATCGCGCAGGTGCAGGATGTCGGATTGCAACGCATGGAGCATGGAGCCCGGGCCCTCGGACTCGGCCAAGGGATCGCGGTAGAGATCCTCGTCGCTTTCCTGATAGTCGATGCTCGCTTCGATGATCTCCTGAAAATCCCGACCGAGTCGGCCGAGGGACGCGAGCAGCGGGTGGCCCTCCTCGAAATGCATTTCCCCGGGCGCCTCGCCCCGGGTCCGCTTTTCGCGGATCTGTTCCCGGGCGCTGCGAATCTGTCCCCAATATTCCTGAGAGGGACTCAGCACGAAGAGGTGCATCTCCGTTACCTCGCCGAGCCCGCCGAGGGCGCTGAGAAAAAGCGGCGGCAGGGTCGCTAGGCCGAAGAGGCTGACCCGGCAGGGAATGACACCGGGAGCGGGCGGGCCTCCCTCCAAGGCGGCAAGAAAGGACTCGATCCGCCGGGCCAGGTGGACCGAACCGTGTCGCGCAACCAGAGCGCGCCAGAGTTCCGCTTGCCAGGCCTCGTCCCGGCGCGAAAGCCCGGGCTCCGGGGCCGGTTCGCCGCGTTCCCACGCCAGAACCCACTCGGGCCGATAGACCACATAATGATCGAAGCTCTCGGCGATCCGGTGAGCGAGCGCAAGCGCCTTTTCGCCCCGGGTCTCGCCGCCTAAGTAATCCTTGACCGGACGAAAGCTAGGCGCATCGGCGTATTCCCCGAGCAGTTCCGCGATGGACCACATGAGCCTCCCGGGCTCGAAGGCATCGTCGACCCGGGGGCTTCCAGGGAGCCCGGGATCATCCTCGAGAACCCTCTCCAGAATGTCGCGGAGAAAGGCGCGGAGAAAGGGGAATTTCGGATTCGCAAAGACCCCAAGACGGTCGGCGAGCGCCATGGAAAGCCAGCGCTCCATGCCCCGGCCCTGGACCACGATGCACTCGGGGGCGAGGGGGTCGGCCTGGGGCTGGGCCACCACCCGGGTGAGCCCGGACACCAACGACTCGACCCGATTGCTCCGATGGATGTGCACCCCGCCCACGATACGACCAAGCCCGGACGCGTTCAATCGGGGAGGCGGAAGAATTCGTTTTTTTTCGCGCCCCGAATGGCTGGAACTCTGAAAAAAATTCGCGCATCCTGCCCGGCATGCGCGAACTTTATTTCGCCTACGGGTCGAACCTGAGCACGCGCCGCCTGGCCGAACGCATCCCGAACCCCAGGCCTGTGGCGGTGGCGCAGCTCGATGCCCATCGGCTCGTGTTCAACAAGCCCTCGGCGGACGGATCGGGCAAGGCGAACCTGATTCCCGAACCGGGCAGCGTCGCCTGGGGCGTGGTGTGGTCGATTCCCGCGACGGCCTGGACGACTCTCGACGGTTTCGAACCCGGCTATCGGCGAACGTCCTGCCGAATTCACGACGGCGCGGGACAATCGCATTGCGCCCAGGTCTACCTCTTCGAAGCGCCCGGCACCGAGCAACTCCCCTACGCCGGCTACGTCGAGCACCTTCTCGAAGGCGCCCGGGAGCACGGGCTGCCCGAAACGTTCGTTCGTTTCCTCACCGGCGTGCGCACCCGTCCAGATCCCGTGGACTGAACCCGGCGTTAGTCAGCCCCAGCGGTAGTCAGCCCCGGCGGT
>JAPKBZ010000130.1 GCA_028823175.1 Myxococcota bacterium | reverse complement strand
ACGAGGGAGCATTCGCATCGCACTACGACGAGGGGCGACAATTCGAACTCGCCAGCTCGGAGCAAGTTCTTGTTCGCCTGGCGAAGGACTCGGTTCGGGGCTTTCAGGAGGTCGAGAAAGAGACCGGCATCTCGTTCTTTCGCCGCCATTCGAATCTCCGCGTTGGGCCGGCGGGTTTCAGCGACGACCACTACTACAACTGGGACGGGATCGACGCGGTCGGCCGAGAGCTTGGAGTGGAGACTGTCCACTTGGATGACCAAGGGCTATCCGAGACGTTTCCCCAGTTTCGGTTCGAGTCGGGCTCTCGTGGATTGCTCGAGCGCAACGGCGGCGTCATCAACCCGCGACGCATGGTGAAGGCACAGCTTCGCGCGGCGGAAGCGAACGGAGCGACCGTCATTCGTGGCGAAGTGGTCGCTCTCAATCGAAGGGGCGGCGATATCGAAGTCGTTCTGAAGGACGACAAGTCGATTTCGGCGGATCAGGTCCTTATCGCGACGGGGGCCTTCACGAATGCTTCGAAGCTCTTGGAGCGTCGCTTGGCGATGTATCTCTACGGCGTCACAGCCGTACTCGTCGAAGTTCCGGGCGAGTCGCGCCCGGATATTCCCACATTTACCTGCCGCTTTGGTAGCGAGGAGAAATCGCCCGTCTGCTTCGCGATGCCGCCGCTTCAGTATCCAGACGGCCGGTGGTATATCAAGGGGGCTACAGCAAGTTCTGTCGACTCCCCAATTGCCGGAGACGGCGGCATCGGCCCGTGGTTTCGCGGAAAGGGTGTCGAGGAAGACCCGCAGCTCGTCGCGGGGATGCTTCGCAAGCTTCTGCCGGGATTCGAGCCGGGGAAGGCCAGCGCTCTTCCTTGCATGGTTTCCTACACGCCCACGGGCAACCCCTATATCGACCGAATCGAAGAGCGCGTTGGTGTTGCAGTTGGGGGAAACGCGTGGGGTGTGATGACGAGCGATGAAATCGGCCGGATGGCAGCGGAAATGATGCGCGGCGTGGCCTGGACGGGTCCGTTGGGCGCAGAGTTATTCAAAGCTCGCTTCGCCTGAAAGGCGAAGTCTGGAAGTGTCATTGTGGGAGGCGCACGTACTCTATGGCCTCGCCCGCGGTGATCCTGTGGCGCTGGCATGGCCCTTGAGGAGGGGGCTGACGAAGGCAAAATATCATCAGCCGGACGTCGTGCTATAAGACAGCTCGCGTGTCCCATCCTGAGCAGAATTTGAGAGTGTGAACGGGGGGCGGTTGTGATGAAGGTTTTGTACAGGCTACTGATTGCTTTCTTCGTCTTAGCGCTGGGCTTGTTTTGGCTGGCGTTTTTTTCGGTACGCCCTCCACTGACGATTGATCCCAGGACTTTGTCAGGGGACGGTAGTCTGATTAATTACTGCGAGTTGCCGACCCTTGATAGCAGCGGGAAGATGGCTGCAGATATTCCGAAGGGCAACACGCCGGGCTGTCGCTACGACCACTTCCCCATGCCGATACTCGCAGCCTGTACCGAACCCCTGGCGGAAGGCAGTGATGATATTCGCGGCCTCTGGGTCGGAATTGAAGGCAAGGAGGGGCACGTCGAACGGGTCGAACAGTGTGGAGGTCGAACCGTAATTACCGCAGCTGGGCTTGTCCATGATGCCGGACCGAATGCGACAGGGGGCTTGACAACAAACGACACCGAGGGTGCCGTGCTCTTTACGATTGGTGACCGAGAATTCTGCCCTCGTACTTCCGCAAGTATGATTTGGAACGATGGGAAGCTCGATTTTCACGTTTTCGGCTGGGGACCGGTTGTGGTCCGGCGCTATATGGAGGGCGAAGAGTTGATCTGGGAGTACGCAGATGGCTCGGTGACGAGAATGAAGCGGATCTGCCGCCTGCCCGAGGAACACAAGATTCCGAAACCAAGAGGCCCGCGCTATCCGCTCGGAGGCAGTTGAACGCAGTTATTCCCTCAGCCGCTGAGGGGGGGCTATTGACCGGGTTCTCTCCTCGACTGAATCATCCGCAAGAACTTTGTTCTTGGTCAGTACACGTCTTGAGTCACACGTTCTCTTGCGGTTGGGACAAGTAATCGATGACATCGGTGAGCTTGCCGTTTTCTTCGTACTTGTCGAAATACTTGACCAGGGTAGGGCGGTCGCCTTTGAAGTCGTAGCGCGGCACGCCGTAGCCACACGAGGTTTGCACCTTTTCGATCTTGATATCAAAAATCTGCCGGGTGGCGTTGCCGAGAATAGAAGACTCGATCTTCCCCGAGAGTGCCTCGAACTCAGGGGCGCCAGGGGCCACGGCGTGACCCCGGCCATAGACCCGCAGAATTGAGGTCTGACTTTCGAAGCCGCAAAACATGAAAGTGACCGCGGCTCCTTGAGCCATATGGGAGGCGGTTTGATTTCCGCTACCCGGCAAGTCGACGTAGGCGAGCCTATTGGGCGCAAGGATATGGAGCGCATCGTAGCCCTTGGGAGAGAGGTTCGGGAAGCCACTCCCAACCGCCGGCGCTGTGGCGACGAAGAACATTTTTTGTGCCCGGATGAACTCGACGTGTTTGTCGCTGAGGGCTTCTGAGAACTCGGCCATAGTCTTCACCTCTTTATCTTTCGAGCGAGCGAGGAGAATAGGGCATTCATGTGGGCTGGCCTCTGCGGACTTGGACTCTATTCATTTCAGTTACTTACGGGGAGTTTGGGAGGCGCCGACAGCCACTGACTCGCCTCGGGTGCGGATAGATCTCGCTCGGGGGTTGGCCCGGGGCAAGGCGCTCGAGCCCGGCCGAGGGGGAGGGGGCACGGCGCATGGATGCTCGCATGGACAACCCCGGGACAGAGGGGATCGTTGGCCCTAGACTGGGGGGCCTAGTCAAAATGGAGCAGAGACCTTGAGCGATGTAAGAGGCGAGCAGGATCAGCCGGAACTCGTGGAGTTTCGGAGCCCCGAGCAGGAACAAGCCGAGGCAGGCCGCGACGTACCGGCGGCCCACGCGATGGCCCTCGAGGACATCAACCCGCTGAACGCGAATCTTTTTAGCGAGAACCGCTGGCAGGACCATTTCGCGCGGTTGCGCCGAGAGGACCCCGTTCATTTCAACGAGATCGAATCTGCGGGGCGATATTGGTCCGTTACCAAGTACGATGATATCAAGAAAGTGAGCTCGGATTGGGAGACCTTTTCCTCGGCCCAGGGCATTACGCTGGGCTTTCCTGTCGCGTCAAACGCCCCGGTCTTTTTTCAGCAGTCTAGTCCTGCTTTTATCTCGCAGGATCCGCCCGGGCAGACAGCGCAACGCAAGACGGTCCGCCCCTCGGTCGCGCCGCGCAATCTCGCCAGGCTGGAGCCGCTCATTCGCCAGCGGACCTGCGATTTGCTCGATTCCCTACCCGAAAACGAGACATTCGATTGGGTCGATACGGTCTCGATTGAGCTGACCACGGCGATGCTCGCGACTCTTTTCGATTTCCCGTTTGAAGACCGCCGAAAGTTGACGCGCTGGTCGGACATCGTGTTTGCGATCCCCCAGCCCGGCGGGGTCGTAGAATCCCAGAACCAGAAGCGCGACGAGATGATGGAGTGCGTGGCGTATTTTTCCGAGCTGTGGGAAGACCGCAAGAAACGAGGCGAGGGAACCGATCTTGTCTCGATGCTCGTCCACGGGGAAGCGACCAAGCATCTGGGAGCGGCGAACCACCTGGGCAACCTGCTCCTTCTCATCGTGGGTGGAAACGACACGACGCGCAACACGATGTCCGGGAGCGTCTACGCGCTCAACGAGTTTCCCGACCAATATGACAAGCTCCGGGCAAATCCGGGCCTCGTTCAGACGCTGGTGCCCGAGATCATTCGCTGGCAGACGCCGCTTTCCTATATGCGTAGGACCGCGACCCGGGACTGCGAACTCGGTACCAAGTCGATTCGAAAAGACGACCAGATGCTCATGTGGTACGTCTCCGGCAATCGCGACGAGGATGTCTTCGAAAACGCGGATGCCCTCGACATCGAACGCCCCAACGCAAGCCACCATCTATCGTTCGGCTACGGCGTCCACTTCTGCATGGGGAGCCGGCTGGCAGAGATGCAGCTTCGTGTTCTCTGGGAGGAGATCCTGCAACGCTTCGAGCGAATCGACGTGCAGGAGGCACCGGACCGCACCTTCTCGTCTTTCGTCAACGGCTATACCCGCTTGCCGGTGGTGGTGACGCGTAAGTGAAGGCGCACTCTCCGCGCTCTCTTGCCCGGGGAAGAAGCTCGGTGACTCAAGATTTTGGACAGCCCGGGAAGCCCGTAGAGCCGTCCTCTTCTTCTGGCGCAGCGCTCTAGTCCGCAGCCCCCGCAGCCCCCGCAGCCCCCGCAGCCACAGAAGCCATAGAAGTCATAGAAGCCAGAGAAGGAACCGTCGGGGCAAGGGAATCGCCGAGCCCCTCTCGGGCGCGGGATGGCGATTCACGCGATGCCTGTTTGTAAAACAGAGCTTTGAAGAGTCGCGAGGTCGCAGGCTGGGCAACCGAGCGCCTATTTCGCGCAGGGCCATGAGGCCGCGGCACGTCGGCTTGCGGGGGCGGCGAGCCAGATCTCTCGCGACGCTTCTAGAGTTGAGCGACAAGCCCAGAGGCTTCAACCCCTGCGACCGCGCAGAGTTGGTCGTTGGGGCCGGTGTCGCCGGACACGCCGATTGCGCCGACCAGAACGCCGTCCCGGGAGATGAGCACGCCCCCCGGAGAGGGAACGAGGCGGTTGTCCGCGAGGCCGCGGAAGGTTTGAAAGAGCGGTCCCATCCCCTCTGCCATGGCCGTAAAGGTTTGAGTCGAGAAGCCCAGCCCGAGGCAGCCCCAGGCCTTTGCCGTGGCGATCTGGGGTCGCATCAGTGCTACCCGATCCTCTGTCCGGATGGCTTTTTTTGTTCCCGCTGCATCGAGCAACGCGACACAAATCGGTGCAAGTTCTAACCGCCGGGCTTCGGCGATGGCGGCGCGCGCCACCGGGCAATCTCACGCACTTCAAAGCGTCCGTAGACGACGGATTGGACCTTGGCCATCTTCAGGCCTCCTTCGGCTCTATTGGCGGTGTGCCAGGCGTCTCCCGGGCGAGCGCGATGGACTGTGGCGATGGATGTCTCGTCGATCTCGCGGCGCTCGAGACTGATGAGAAGAATCCGTCGTGGGCCCGCTCGTGGTTTGGCTCAAATCGGCCTCCTGGCCCGAGGGCAGGTCGCGGTTCGCTCGTGCCTTTGGCGGCTTGCTCAGGGTTGGATGCTTCTAGAATGATCGTTCTGCACTCAACCCGAAAGCCCCTTCGGTGTCAAGCGAGCGCGCGGAGCCGGGGGCGCATCGAGGCCGGCCGCGGCTATTGAGCCGGGATGGCCATGCCGCGCTCGACGGCGGGACGAGCGGCGATTCGGTCGAGCCAGCCGACGAGCCGGGGGCGGCTTATGACCCAGTCGGCACCGATGCCTTGGGCGATTCTGAGCCATGGAAAATGCATGATGTCGCCGATCGAATACTCGCCGGCGAGGTAGTCGCGGTCTCCGTTCTCGAGAACTCGGTCGATGACCCCGCAGAGGCGGTCCATCTCACCGCCGAAGATCTCGAGCATCTCCTGGTTCTTCTCGCCTTCCTTGCGGAGGGCTGCACCGAGCCGCCCTAGGTTGGGGCCGACTCCACCGGTCTGGAAGAACGCGTACTGAATCGCCTCCATCCGCTTACGAGGCTCCTTCGAGAGGATCCGGCCCTCGGGATCGTATTTTTCAGCGAGGTGCAAGAGAATCGCTCCACTCTCCCAGATCGCCTGGCCCTTATCTTCGATGGCGGGAATTTTGTGATTGGGGTTGATCGCGAGAAACGCATCCGAGAACTGCTCGCGTTCTCCGGTGTTCACGGGGATGACCTCGTAGTCGAGCCCGAGTTCCTCAAGCGCGATTGAGACCTTGCGACCGTTCGGCGTTGTCCAGGTGTAGAGCTTGAGCATGAATGGTGTCTTTCTTTCGTCGGCCTGAAGAGGCACGACAAGGCCAGAGGCCGAGCGCTTGCTCGAGGAAAAGAGTGCTGCGGCTGCTTCTCTTCTTAGAGAGCTCGCTCTAGCGCGCGTTCGTCGAAAGGAAAAGCAACATCAGCCCCTCGACGGTCTTCGCGAAGGGCGGAACGAAGAGGAGGCCGAGTGTCCACACGAGGGCGAGGCCGCCGCAGAGTTTTGCGTAGGTGGCATTTTTCATGATCATCGACTCCGGGGTGCCATTTCAAATATCCAAGTGTCGCCATCCGCAATGCTCTGGGTGATTTGGGCGACGGCGTCGGGGCTCACTCCCCCGGCGTATTTCTGGGCCAGTTTCGTCGCGACGCCACCCGCGAGAGCGGGATCTTTCAGGCGCACGAGTTCGCGCTCGTAGCGAACGCCGTCGACTCGTGCGACGGCCAGGCTGCTGCCTTGCTCGACGTCGAACGCCCAGTCCTTCCAGAGCTTTCCGAGAAATGAGCGCATATAGCCAGAGGGGACGTAAACCTTGCCGCCGCTCTCCATCACGAAAATTCGTCGCGAGCTAACGGGCTCGCTGGTTTGCAATTCGATGGTGAAAACGTCGTCTGTAAACGCCCAGTCCGGTTCAGGCCCCTCGTGCAGTGGGCCCGACACCAACTCCCCGCCGGGAAAAAGAACAGAGGGCCCATCGGCGCCCTGATGCTTGAGTTTCAGCGTGACGAGGGTGACCGCAAGGAGCAGGACTATGACCCCCAGTATCTGACAGATGGCTCTGAGCATTTTTCCTCCCGGGTTGAAAGCGAGCAGACAATAACGCCCGGCCGCGCTCTCGTCTCGTGCTCGCGGGGCCTGAGCGAGAAAACTCAGGCTTCAGCGCCGTCCTGAAGCCTCCTATTTTCCATCGGGGGCGAGGGCTCGCCAGTGGGCTGGCCTCGGCGGCTGGCCTGGCCTGCAACGGCTCGAGGTCGACGGTGATTTCGGGCAGCTCGATCTCGGCCCGGACCCCGGACCCCGGGCCTCAGACCCCGGACAATGGGCTAGGGCCAGGGGAGGAATGAGGCGGCTCGCGGCGTGGGTGCGGTCGGGCACGACGGCCGAGAGCCGCACCCGATTTTTCTGATCGCATTCAAAAAAGAAGTTTCCCCCCGTGAGAGCCATTTGAGGGTACTCTGGAGGTGCAGTTCACCAGCATTTTCAGTGCAATTGCGGGGTATTTGCCACCCCGCTCCGTTCTCTTAAGTTCCCC
>JAPKBZ010000051.1 GCA_028823175.1 Myxococcota bacterium | reverse complement strand
TGCCTGAACCCAGCTTGAATCGACTATACCCACCCCCCTACTCCGCTCTCCGCTCTCCGCCCTCCACTCACCACTCTCCGCCCGCAGCCTTTCGCGCGATCGGCTGTGGGGGTGACGGCGCCTTGGGGTGGCCGCGCGGATCCCACGGGTTTGGCCAGGTTTCGGGGTATCGTCCAGAGGGTTGGATCGAGGCATTGCGCCCGGATTTATCCAAAGTCCAGGGACGGCAAAGTCAGACTGCTTGTTCTAGATTTGTTTGGGATCAAAAATATGCCGACCTCCCTTGGACTCTTTTGTTCGTGCTCAGTCGTTCATTCTGTGGCATGCCGGATTGGAGCTTCATCTAGTGAGCGAACAAAACTTTCCTGAAACAGCCGATGCGGTGATCGTGGGAGTCGGCGGCATCGTAGGCGCCTCCCTCGCTTATTTTCTCTCCGAGCTCGGGATGACCCGAATCGTGGGGCTTGAAAAAGCGGGATCGATCCCTTCGGATATCGGTTCCACCTCCCATGCTTCGGACTTTATTTTCAATACGGGGCACGACAAGTTGAGCACTTGGACCACGGCCTACAGCCGTGAGTTCTACCAGGAGAACGGTTTCTTTCTCGAGCGAGGGGGCCTGGAAATTTGCCGGGTGGGCGACGACGAGCGTTGGCAAGAACTCAAGCGGAAGGTGGCTTCGGGCAAGGCCTTCGGCACCCAGGCGTGCCTGATCTCGGCAAGCGAGGCGAAGGAGAGGTTTCCGTTCCTCGATGAGTCTTCCATCTGCGGCGCCCTTTGGGATCCGCAGGCTGGGCTCGTGGTGCCGCGATCCCTGGACGTTGTGCTCGAATTGGTCAGCCGGGCGGAAACGAAGGGCGCTCTCCGGAATTTTACGAACACGCCCGCCACGGGATTCGAAATAGAGGACGGTCGCATTCGCGGGGTGCACACAGCGAAGGGAACGATTCGCGCTCCCCTGGTGATCGTGACCTCGGGCATCTGGGGGCCGGCGGTCGCGGGGATGGCGGGGGTGGGGGTGCCGCTCTGGCCCGTGGAACACCCGCTGCTCTTCTTCGGACCTCTCGAAAGCATTCAGGGAACCCAGGAATTTCTCGTGCACCCCCTCATGCGCGACCAGGGCAACTCGGCCTATGTGCGCGATACCGGGCGCTCGGAGGGGGGCATGCTCGAGTGGGGTTATTACGAGGAGAAGAACCCGCGCCTAGTGGCCGCCGAGGATATCGGCGATCCCGCAAAGGTGAAGACCTCGCCCTCCATGCACCACCTCTCCCTGGACGAAATCGCGGAGCCCTTGGCCCGGGCCATCGAAACGGTTCCCCTCTTCGAAGATCTGGGCTGGGACGCACGCACCTCGTTCAATGGCCTGCTCTCGGTCACCGTGGACAGTGGCTCCTTGGTGGGGGAGAGCCCCGAGGTGCGCGGCCTTTGGCTTTGCGAAGCCGTCTGGGTCAAGGACGGTCCGGGCGTGGCGCGGCTCTGCGCTGAATGGATCACGAAGGGCTCGCCCCAGATGGATCCTCACGCCATGGACATCAACCGCTTTTATCCATTCCAAAAAGAGCGCGAGTACATCCGCGGCCGCTGCTTTGAGAACGCACAGAAAATCTATAACCCGCCCGTGCATCCCCGGGAGCCCTGGGCCACTGGGCGCGATATCTTTCGCAGCCCTTTTTATGCCCGGGAAAAGGAGCTCGGGGGTCATTTCGATAACGAGATCGCCGGCTGGGAGCGCGCCTACGCGTACGCATCCAACGAGACGAAACTCGCGAACTACATGGCCCAGGTCCCCGTGCGTGAGCACGAGTGGGATCGCCGCCACGTCCCCTACGAGGTCGCCAACGCCGAGCATCTGGCCATGAGCGAGAGCGCCGGGATGATCAACCTCTCGCACTTCGCGATCCTCGATATCGAGGGTCCGGATGCGGAACGGCTGCTCGAAACCCTTTCGGTGGCGCGCATTGGCGGTGTCCCTCGCGAGGGCCGGGTGGTCTACACCAACTTTCTTGATCCCGCCGGCGGCGTGCGGGCAGACCTCACGGTCTGTCCCCTGGGCGAGAATCGTTTCCGGGTGATCACCGGGGGCGCCGACGGTCACCGAGATCAGATCTGGATTCGCAACTATCGGGACGATCAAGGCCTCGATGCCGAGATCCGAGTGCGGACCCACGACCTGGCGACCCTGGGACTCTGGGGGCCGGATGCCCGGCGGACCTTGGAGCGGTTCGCCGATCCGGCAGCCCTTTCTGAGGCCGCCTTTCCCTTCGGTGCCGCACGGCGCATCGAATTGGCCTTGCCCGGCGACCTCAAAATTTCGCTTTGGGCCCTGCGGATCTCCTACGTGGGCGAGCTTGGCTGGGAGCTCTACCTCGACAACGATCCCGCAGTCGGTCTCCCACTCTTCGACGCTTTTCTCGAGGCCGGGGTGGTTCCGGTGGGAATTGAAACCTATGCCAGCAGCCGGCGCCTCGAGAAATCGTTCCGTGTCCAGGGCATCGATCTCGAGACCGAGTACA
Organism: Myxococcota bacterium; assembly: GCA_028823175.1. GTDB lineage: Bacteria > Myxococcota_A > UBA9160 > UBA9160 > UBA4427 > JAZXM01. The sequence goes on along the minus strand of JAPKBZ010000051.1, from coordinate 28,777 downwards.
ACGCCTACGAGTCCGGGATGGCGCGCTCGGCTGTCAAGAAGCAAGACTTTATCGGCCGGGGCCCGTACCTCGACCAGCGCGGGCAGAACCCCGAGGCGCTGCTCTGCACGCTCAGTCTCGACACACTTCGCGTCGCGGGAGAAATCGACCGCTACCCGGTGGGCGTTGCGCCGATTCTCGATCCGACCCTCGGCGAAACCCTGGTGGACGCCCACGGCCGCCGGTCGTACACGACGAGTACCTCGTATTGCCCGTCGCTGGGCAAGCATCTCGCGATGGGTTACCTGCCCGCCGAGCGCGCCCGGGTGGGGGAGAAGTTCCTGATCGAGTATTTCGACGAGGGCGGCGACGGCCAATACCCCGTGACCGTGGAGGTCGCCGGTGGTGGCGCACTCTACGATCCCGAAGGACAGCGGGTCCGGGGCTGAGAGCGAGCCGGGTCCCGAGCCGGAAAAAGGTGGATCGGTCGGGCCGAACCTCTGGGCCGAGGTTTTCTGCTCACGCTCGCGGGACATCAGGGAATGAGGGGCCCAGGGGCGGGCTTCCACGAGTTCGTAGGCCAAGGCGTAGAGAACGGCGTCGCTCCCCGGCGAGAGACACGGAAAACTCTAGACAAGGATCTGGGCTCAGCCCCCTCATCCTCAGCCCCGTCACGGGCTCCCCGTCGAGATTTAGCATAACGCCCATACCCGGACGTTGTGCCAGAAGCCAGCCGGAATCTCCTATCCCAAGAGAGTGGGCTCAGTGCAGGCTCGAGTGATGGCTTGCTTGAGCTTCGCCATGCTGATCGGTTTTAGGAGAATTTCGTCGATGGCGGAGAGGTCGGACGATTCAGGAATCCCACCTTCGAATGCCGTGAGGAGAAATATTTTGGTGTCAGAGCAATGCTGCCTGGCTTCTCGCGCGAGTTCCACTCCGGACATTTTGGGCATGCGAAGGTCGGTAATCAGGATGTCAAAATCTTCCAGCTTCAATTGCTCAAGCGCCTCAAGAGGGTCGCCGCTGAGTTCCGGAAACAATCCCAGATGCCGAATCAGCGCAGCATGGGAATTCAGAACGGGCTCGTCGTCGTCGACGATCAGAATTCGCAAATCGGTATCCAAGGAGTCGTTGGATCCCTCTGCCTCGGCCTCGAAACTCTCGGAAAGAATTCGAGGAAGAACTAGGCGGACGGTGGTTCCCTTGCCCACCGCGCTCTCGATTTCGAGAATTCCGGAGTGGCTTATCGCTGTATTGTTGACCATCGCGAGACCTAGCCCGGTTCCTTTTTCTTCCTTTGTCGAGAAAAATGGTTTTCGGCAGGCGTTCAATGTCTCTTCAGACATTCCGGTACCGTTGTCAGCGACCTCTAGCGCCACAAAATCGCCTTCAATCCGAGTCGAAACTCGAATTACGCCACCTTCAGGAGACGAATCGACCGCGTTGAAAATGAGATTGATTACTGCTTGCCGTAATTCTGCGGTGCTTCCAGAAACTTTCGCGAGCGAATTTGCCTCGCAACTGACTTCGATGAAAGCGTGGCTCAAATCGTCGCGTATCTTCCACCGAGGCTCAGACATCGCGACTCCGTCTTCCGCGATTCTATCGATGTTGACTATTTCTGCAATATTCGAAGCCTCGGTTGTTCGGTTGAACTCCCGTAGTCGCTTGATGATTCCCACGGCGTCTTCGGCTGCTGTCTTGACGACGGTCAACAACTCTCCCCGCTCAGCGCTGTCGAGATCGGGTTCATCCAGAAGGATGGAGGAATACGAAATGATCGGAACAAGAACATTATTAAAGTCGTGTGAGATGCCGCTGACCATTTCGCCGAGCGCCGTTAGACGTTCCTTTTGCACTAAGGCAAGCTGGGCCTTTCGCAACGCTTCCACACTTTTTTCAAGCTCTCCGTGGCTCAACTCGAGCGATTTTTGGGTTTTTTTGTGCTCACTCACTTGGCCAGCAAGAGCTGCCGTTCGATCTTTCACAGTTCCTTCAAGGGAAACGATTAGCCGATGGATGCTTTTGGCAATCCGCTCAAACTCAGTTGGGCCCGCGGTCTTCTCCAGCATGGGGATGGCCGTCCCAATTTCGTATTCCGCCAGTTTTGCGATTGCATCTACTGGACCGGCAATTCGTCGCGATGACCAAATGACGAGAAGAAAAAGAAGGCCAGCGTAGGCGACGAGGCTGGCGGCCCAAACTACATCATGAATTTTGAGTTGATCGGAAAGCTCTTCCCTGTCAATTCTAGATTTGGTTTCGACTCGTGCGATCAGGGTGTCCAATGCATTGACTATCCCGAGGAGAGTTTCTTCCGCCTGTTCTGATACGGGTTGGTTTCTCGTACCTTTGGCTACCCCGGAAAGACTTTCAGAGAACCCCCTGAGGCTTTTCTCGATTTCGGAGATGCTTTCAGAGGTTCCTTGGGAGGGCGGTAGTTCATTCAGCGTCCGAGTCAAGTCATCGAGTTGTAACAGCGCGTCTTCGCCCAGATAAGTGATGCCGCTGAAAAAAACCAAGTCGTAGGTGACAAGGAAACGGCCAAATGAAGATGAGATATTCCTTATTTTTTCAAGAAAAAGAGACTCGCTACCCATCGCCTGGTGTCGTCTCTCTAGATTTGCGTGCCAGCTTTCGTTCACAAAGGTGAGCGTGGCCCCACCAATGGTCACTGAAAAGAGAAGAAGCAGGAGATGGGTTCGGAGGTTCATCGATGAGATAAGCCTCGGAAGCTCAATCCTCGGCGCACGCTGGCCAAGACGGAGGAGGGACCGCTGGGACTGAGGGAGCGGCTCATACTAGAGAGTTCCGTCTTTCTGTTGAAATTTCTCCAGGCTCTCTCCCCACACAGCTTGAGTCGCCGAGATTGTCTTGAGAGCCGACTTAATGACGTTGAGGGCAAGGGCTTGTGCATCGGGTGGAACGGCGAGTGATTCTTCATTGACTGCTGTTCCTTCATCATTCAGCAGTGCTCTCAATTCTACGAAGCCCTTTCCCTGGATCAATTTCTGAAAATCTTCAGATTCTATGTATCCGCGCGAGCTATCCCGTGATCTTTGGAAGTTCATGTCGATGACTCTCAGTTCTGGGTCGAAGGTCCATGCGATTTCGGTCAAGCCCCAGCGACCTCGTTCGGTTCGAACATGTACGATCGCCGCCAGGTCATCGTTCGAATCGAAAGCGGCGTATAGGGTATGAGTCCCGAGTTCGTTGGCGTGAATCGTGAACGGGAGACTTTCGAGGATCACTTTTCGATGTCCGGCGTGGACTTGGCGCACTATGGATACGTAGTGGTCGAAGTCGGGGACCGAGGACTGGATGGTACGGACGGGGTCCCGGAGAGAACAGTAAGCCTGTTGCCCCAGCGCGACGGAAGGAGTGAGCAGAAAAAAGATGGCTATCAGGCAGCGATTTTTCATGTTGTCCAGCTTCTCTTTGGAGTTTAGAAGAATCGGTATCGCAACTGGATCCGGATGCGATCTGGCTTATTAGTGCTTGTTAATTCATGTCGGTAATCTGCAGAGAGCCAGTAGTGAGTGGCCAGAGCGAGTTGGGATCCGACAGTCAGATAGGACACCTTGTCCCACGGAACGTTGCTGGGTGCTGAGCGGTCTCGTTTCATCGTTATGTTCCCCTGGGCGTAGAGGAGCAGGGTCTCCGCAGGGGAACGCCAAGACAGGTCGATGAACCCGTTGACGATATTCTTCGTATCTGAATCCCGGCCGATAGACACTTCGCCGAGGACATCGATGACCCCTCCCGTCCAGCGCCAGTCGACCCCCAGACGACTTCTTTGGGTAGTCTTCCCGTTCTTCAACACCTTTCCGTAGAACCCGGATACTCCCATGGCGAGGGGCAGATGATTGGGTGTGCCGACTCGACCCGAAGCTATATACGGGCTGTCTTGACTCTCGTACTCAAAGCCCGAACCCCGAGTAAGGGCAAATTCGTATTCGAAGTGCGAGGCCACACCGTTAAGACTCGTTCCCCAGTCGATTTTGTGGCCAAGATTCAGACCCGTGTCGAATTGCCTTAAGGTTCCCGGCGTACGAGACGGAATATTGAGTCCGTAGGGGATGAAGAAGTGCCCGAGTTTAACGTTCAGCCCTCGGCGCTTTGTGACGTGGTAATTGAAGTAGGCCAAGCGAGTTTGGTAGGCCCATTTGGTTTTATTCGGGCTGCTGTCGTACTTTCCATAGAACTGAATGAGCAGAGTTCCAAGGTCTCTCTTCTTTGTACTGACAACTTTATGCAGATCGATCCCGAGAAACTCCTGGTTGGTGTATCCGGAATTTTCGGTCGCATTCACCCGGCCGGCGAAATCCACGGCCCACCTCAAGTTGTCTGTAAGAAAGCTCCAGCGACCCTCGGGGCCAACAGTGCCAAGAGGCACCTCAAGATCGCCGAAGGGTTCTTTTTCGGCTTCAGTGTGTGAAGCTTCCGAACCGGCGGCAGATTCCGACGCATTTCCCGGCAGCGAAAAAAGGGAAGCCAGCGTGATAACACCTGCGATTTTCAGGAAGGAGGGAAGCTCCTTGAGTCGCGAATAGGTGGCAAATAGACGGCTGGGGGTACTTGAATAGTCCAACGGGATCCCTCTATTTTAGGCGAATAGAATTATGTAAGGCCCTGCCATAACGAGCTCCGCGCTCCGATTTTCTCTTTCTTTGTGTCGAATACATGCACGAAGAAAAGATTTTAAAGAAACAATTCCCGCGGAACCCTACGCAGCGAGACTGCCTGATCGAAACTTCGCTCCCCGAACGGTACGAACGGCTTTGTGGTGGGTTCGTAGTACGGCACGAGAGTCGGCTTAGTTTAGGCAAAAATGCTGAGAACTGCCCAAAGCGCAGCAGTTGGCCCCGGGCTTTCGGCAGGGAGGACAGACCCACCCGCGACTGGACTCCAGTAAGTATTTAACATTACGTCCATGCTCGGACGTTGTGCCAGAAACCAGCTTGAATGTCCTATACGCCTGGGCGAGCGAAATCGAGTTGGAATAGCGGGTCAGCTAACTTGGACGCGAATCATGGAGAGTTTTATGAGAGTTGAAGTGAACGGTGCACGGCTGTTCTTCGAGGTCGGCGGAAAGCATCTCGACTACGAAGCTAGTCAGGCGACAGAGCGGCCGACGCTAATCGTGTTGCATGGGGCGCCGGGTTTCTCTGACCACACCGCATTCCGGCCTGACTTCGCGTTGTTGGAGGATTTTTTCCGGGTCGTCTATCTGGATATGCGGGGATGTGGGCGAAGCGACGACGACCCGAACGGGCAGTACAGCCTCGAGGGCTGGGCCGACGATCTCGTTGGGTTCTGCGATGCACTCGAGATCGACAAGCCCGTCGTTCTCGGGAATTCAGCCGGCGGGATGGTGGCGGCGGTTTATGGCATCAGGCATCCAGATCACCCAGGTAAACTCATCTTGTCGAGCACCCAGGCACGACTGGACCCGCAGCGGTGCGCCGTGGTCTTCGATCGGCTTGGCGGCGAGATCGCACGTGAGGCGGCACTCGACAGCCTCGAGCGAATCGGAGATCTATCGACTTTCGCTGCCTATGGCGAGCATTGCATGCCGCTGTACAACCCCACTCCGCAGGGTCCCGCGTTTCAAACTGCGGTCTTTCGCAAAGAAGTGGCTGTTGCGTTTCACACGCTCGGTGGGGTCTGGCACGCAATGGACCATCTCGCCGATCTCCGCCATGTGACCTGCCCCACGTTGGTGACGGCGGGTGCGCACGACCCGGTCACCCCGATCGAGGACAGCGAAGATATCGTTGCCCATCTTGACCCCTCTATTGTACGGTTCGAACGCTTCGAGAACGCCGGTCATGGGGTATGGCATGACGACCCGGATCGCGCGTTCGCGCTCCTGCGCGACTTCATCGCGGCCGACACGTCTCGGTGAGCCTCGCTACTTCAGGCTGACGGTCACGAGACGACCGATTTTCTGGTCGTCGCTGAGTGGACCCCAGTCGTCGAGTGTCCATGATCGGCCGACCATCTGGACGAGGTGAGACCGTCCAGGAGCGTCGAGTAGCTCGACGAACCCTTTCGCCCTGAGCACATCCAGGCTCTCGAGTCGTGCGATCAGTTCACCGCGAGGAATCGGGGTCGGTAGATTCAGCGTCGACGTGCCGAATCCGGCGATGGAAGCTCCCGCTCGTGCGGGTTCCGGACGGGCGCCCCGTGATGCTGCCGAGATAGCGATGGAAGGATCGAGGCGGCCGTGCTCAACGGGGATCACGGGTCGTCCGGGGGCCAGTGCTGCGAGCCGTTGGGTGAGGTTGGCCAGCTCAGTAGCGCTGAGTTGATCCGAACGTGAGAGGACAACGATGTGAGCAGCGTCGAGTTGGCGTTGGATCAGAGGAGCGAGGGCTGGTTCGTCGAGCCTGTCGGCGAGCGAGCTTGCGTCGACCACGGTGATGATTCCATCGAGACGGAGACGGGGCTCGGCCGCTATGACGGTTGCGATTCCGGTCGGATCGCCGACGCCACTGGTCTCGATAATGATGGCATCGGGTGTCGGCGACCGGCCTGCCAGTTCGAGCAAGGATCGAGCGAGGTCGGGTCCCAGAGTGCAGCAACTGCAACCATTACTGAGGTCGATTCGCTCGGCAGCAACCGAAGCGAGGAGCTCGGCATCGATGTTGACCTCACCTAGATCGTTGACCACGACAGAGATGCGCAGTCCGTGATGGGAGGTGAGAAGGTGGCGGAGCAGCGTGGTCTTGCCAGCCCCGAGAAACCCACCCACAACCGTGACCGGAACCCGTGTCGTCGGCTGTTCATCGGCAGACGGCATTGGTGCCTGGATCATCGAGACAAGCGAGTCCCACTCGTAGTGGAGCCGATCTGCGTTATCAGTCATTGGCAGCGTGGGGCACACCACCCAGGACAGTCCCTACAACGGGAATATCCTTGAGCCTGGCCGGGTCAAGCTCGTATGGGTCGTCACCGAGCACAGCGAAGTCGGCCAGCTTGCCGACCTCGAGGCTGCCGATGTCATGGTCACGTCGCAGCACGAACGCGGCATCGGTGGTGATGGCGCGCATGGCACGATCAACCGAGATTCGCTCTCCAGGGGCCATGACCGTCTCCCCATCGGCAGCGAGCCGGTTCACCGCAACCCATGCTGCGGTGAGCGGCGCCATTGGACCGACGACAAGGTTGTAGTCAGAGTGCAGCGTGAACATGGCCCCTGCTTGTTCGAGTGTGCCGAGGCGAGCCGTCACAGCCGCCCGGTCCGGCCCGAACCCACTCTCGGAATGAATCAAGGATCGGTAGTGAACGAAATACGGGTTGACACTGGCCATCCCACCGAGCGCTGCGAGCCTCCGGCCTTGGGCCACGGTGCTGATGCTGTAGTGCTCGATCGTGAAACGGTGATCGAACCGAGGCTTGCGGGACTGGAGTTCGGCGAGGGTATCGAGGGTCATATCGATCGTCTGATCGCCGTTTGCGTGAGAGTGGATCTGGATTCCTTCGTTCCAGTACGGCCACATGGTCTCGACCATGTCTTCCCACGGAACCTCACCGGTGAGGCCCTCCTCGCCATCGAGGTAGCCCGGGAAGTTAAGCTTCAATGTCATAGACGGGTACGATCCGTCGTTCACGAACTTCACCCCGTGCACTGCGAGCTGATCGGTATTGCGTTCCTTCATCGAACGGAGAAAATCGAGCCGGCCATCGCCGTACTTTGTCTCGAGCCGCGAGTGAAAGGGCACCAGCAAAACGCGGAGGGGGAAACCGCCAGCGCTGATCACTTCTTCGTGGTCATCCCACTCACGCTCGAACGACTCAGCCCCCCAGATCATGTCCGCTGTGGTGGTGACCCCGTTGCGGACTGCAACCGCTGCCTGCCGACTCAAGGCCTCGACCCCGAAGCCAGGGCGGTACACGTACTCAGCTACCGGAGCGACAGCCATCCCGACCGCACCAGTCTCGATGAACCAACCATTGAGTCGTCCATCGGGATACCGACCGAGGCCGTGAGCGCTGGTTTCGTCGGTGACCCCGATGCGTTTTATCATCGGCGTGTTCGTGTAAACAATATGAGGGGCGTATGAGAGAACCCAGATCGGCACGGTGTCGGAGATCTGATCCAGCATGTCTCGGTCGAGGTGACCGCCCTGACTGCCGGGGTCATACCCCCAAGTGACAACCGGGCGGGTCGGATCATCGATGGACGTCACAAGATCTTTGAGCCGAGCAAGGACTGCGGCACGATCGTCGAGGCCCCGCACCAGTCCGCTTGGGCTTTGGCACGGGATGGGGCCCACGTAGTCGAGCCCCATGAACGTGCCCGACATCCGCAGATGAGTGTGCGGGTCAATCAGACCAGGGACGAGCACACGATCGGAATAGGTGTCATCGACCTCGTGATCGACCCGCCTCAACCAAGGCTGCATCGATTCCAGCGAACCGATCGACACGATCCGTCCCTGAGACACCGCTACCGCCGTTGCTGTCGGTCGCCCCGGATCCATCGTCCGGATCTGTCCTGCGGTAAACACGCGCAACTTGTCCATAAGATCTCCTCTTCCTCATGACATATCCCCAATCACGCATTGGCTCGCTCCTAGACACCGACACTAGACCGGCCTCTGTTTTCTCGAGCCTCACCCTAGGTCCACTTGGCTACGTCGAGGCGGCGACTTACTAAAAAGTCCCGATGGCAGCCCCGGTGGTAATGTTTTCAACAGTGTCCAGCCTGCTCAGAAAGGCCCCTTTTCCATCTTGGGTCGGCATTATAGACGTGCATTGTTGAAAAAATGGACCTCTGAAAATTCTATCCGCCCCTGGGTCTACTTGGCCAAGAAGCTATGATAGGCCTTTAGAATTCCGATCCGTCTCCCTTCTTGCAGAGCCAACGACTGCTCCGCAGGAGCTTCCTTTGAGAATGCGAGCTCAACGTCTATGTCAGTAAAAGTTCAAATCGAAGACGAGCAACTCACTCTTTCCATCCACGGAATTGACAAGCTTCTGACATTCACTGGAAGCGTCAGTATCCCCCTGGAGCACATTAGTTCGGTTTGCAAGGCTCCTGCGATCAGCCGTAAGGACATCGGGCTCCTCGACAACCTGTCCGTACCAACTGCGTGACCAAGGCTGCGCCGAACCATAGATTCTTCCATTGATTTCGAATCACGCGAGCCGGCCCTTGCCTGATACGCTTAATCGGTCCGTTGTCGTGATGACGAGCATGGGCAAAGCATTCGACTCCAGCCTAGGTTGGAGCAGGCCGTGCAAGAGAACGTGGCTGACCCCACGATGACATGGACCGGAACCAGCTTCGATATCTTGCCCGGGATCTCGGCTCTTTTGCTATGTCCGTTCGCGGATAGAATGAAGCCTCGAAGCCTCCAGGCCTGGAATGTGGCGATGGCTATCATCCTGACCTTTACCGTGGTCACGGCCATACTGGCAGCGCCCACTCCTTTTCGTCAGATCGAGGGAGTCCCGCCTAATGTCCTTTTGGCCCGCTTTCCCTTTATCTGGTTACCCGGGCTGCTGGTGACTTCGGCCTGGCTGGGACACATCGTGCTCTTCCGCAGACGTCCGTCATAGCCACGAACTGCTTCCATGCCCGTTGACTCGAGGCGTTTAACATAACGTCCTTACCTGGACGTTGTGCCAAAATCCAGATTGAAGATCCGATCCCCAAGTCCCCTCCCGACATCAAAGAATTGGCCAGCCCATACCTAGTCGATGCTGAGGCGCCGTTGTCCGGCGGCCCAGCCACGCAACAAAGGGCAATGGCAGTGACCTACGCAGTACGAGGGTTTGATTTTCTTCCGGCCTGGCCCGCCCGATCGCTTTCCTGGTACGCTCGTCATTTACCCTGACCCACACACCCATTCGGGAGACGATTGCTGTGCGCGAAAGAACTGCTGGAACCCTCTCTGTTGTATTTGCGCTGATGATAGGTTGCGCCACCTATTCCCCGCCCAAGGCGGTCGACGCGCCAGACTATCTCGTCCGCATCGAGTCCAAGACCGACGGGAACCTTAGGGTCTCGGCGGTGGTCCTGAGCGCCGAGGAAAGCGAGCGCACATTCGGCACCGAATTGGCCCAAAAAGGGATACAGCCGATCTGGCTGGAGATCGAGAACCCCGACGACCAGGAATTTATTCTCATGCTGAACAGCATCGATCCGGGCTATTTCTCGCCCTCGGAAGCCGCCTGGATCACCCGGAGCTTCGGCGAATCGGGGATCGACGAAAAAGTTCTCTATTTCCTAGAACAGCAAATCTCGCCGATCATCGCGCCCAAAAGCACCGCGCGGGGGTTCGTGTACACCAATCTGGATCCCGGCGGAAAGGCCTTCGGAGCGACCCTGGTGGGTGACCGGGACGTGAGGCGCTTTGAGTTCGTGCAGGAAGTCCCGGGCTTGAAGATGGACTGGATGCACGTCGATTTCAAAAACCTCTATCCCCACGAACAGATTCGCGATCTGAATCTAGACGAACTGCGTGCGTATTTGGAAACGTTGCCCTGCTGCGTCCTCGGCGGTGATCGGGAGACACCCGGCGATCCCCTCAATATCGTGATCCTCAGCGATGGCCTGCACATCTTGGCTACTTTCGTTCGCCAGGGATGGGACATGACCGAGACCACCACCCGGGGCAGCGTCTGGCGCACGATCAAGTCCTCGGTCTTCGGAATGAAGTATCGAACCTCGCCCGTCTCTCCACTCTACGTCTACGGCCGACACCAGGATGTCGCACTCCAAAAGACTCGAGGGACTGTGGACGAGCGCAATCACATGAGGCTGTGGCTGACACCCGTCACGTTTGAGGGTGGCCAAGTCTGGGTGGGACAGATAAGCCGAGACATCGGAGTCAAGCTCTCCAGTAAAACCGTGGTCACTCACAGGGTCGACCCGATCGTCGACGAGTCACGTTTCGCCCTACTCCTAGACACGGCAGCTTCTCAATCATTGGAACGGTTCGGTTTCGTGACGGGGGTCGGACCGAGCACGCCCGCATCCCCGCGCCGCAACTACACATTGGATCCCTACTACACCGACGGCCTTCGTCTGGTGATGTTCTTGTCCCAGGGGACGGTTCCCCTGGACAAAATCGGCCGGGTAAAATGGGAGGTGCCGCCGGGACCGGGCGACTCAATAACGTTGTCACCGACAAACGACTAGCCGAACGGCGGATGCGGACCGGAATCTTAATTGCGTACTTTCCATGGACTTCCTTGCGTTCAGAAGAACAGCTGCGGACATCCCGTTGAGGCCAATGGCCCATCCCATCGCGATCATCGCGCTTTTCTCCACTAGAACCGCCCTCCCCCAACGCTCCTTCGGCTAAGACCGGCGCAGCCAGACCCTTCGGCCCCTATGGTTCGCCCCCGACCGAACTCCCCTAGGGATTTGGCATGACGCCCCTACCCGTACGTTGTGCCAAGAGCCAACTTGAATGTCCTATCCCCTTAATTTTCTTAGTGGATTGGACGACTCGGTCTATAATGGGCTTGTGCTTGGGGGGGGTCCGTGGACGGAGAGAAATTGGAACTGGCTTTTGCAAAACCAGTGGATGCACCTGATGCACGGATTCGCAGTCTCTTTCATGCGTTTTGTGCAGTGGCCTGTTTTTCTTGGCTGGCCCTATTCTCGCTGGCCCTTATCTTTCCGGGTCTCGCCCTTGCCCAAACCTCGGAGCCCGAACCGCCGCCTCATATTCTCTTCATTATCGGAGATGACCATGGCTGGCCGAACTCCGGTTTTATGGGTGATCCGATTGTGCAAACACCGGAACTGGATCTCCTGGCCGCCCAGGGAACGGTCTTCAATTACGGATATGCCACGGCGAGTGTATGCGCCCCCTCTTTGCAGACCCTTTTGACCGGGCTTCACCCGCACCAATGGATCTTGCAAAAAAACCAGATTGAAGCGGAAATCGGAACCACTATTCCGCGGGGTGTCGAGGTCAGCTATTTCGAAGACACCTTGCCGCGGAGAGTCTCCGAGCTCGGTTACCGGAGCTTTCAAGCCGGAAAGCACTGGGAGGGCACATACGATATGGCGGGCTTCGATGCCGGGACAGCGGAGACATTTGTCCCGGGACAGTTTTTGGCGCCAGGTCGTTTTTTTGGAAGGCCCGATCCCATTGACCCTCTATGGGACTTTATTGACACATCGAGTGGAGAGCCGCTTCTTCTTTGGTTGGCACCGATGCTTCCCCACGTTCCGTTTGATCCGCCGGCGCACCTCAAAGCGCTCTACGAGGGGCAAGGCTTGGATGGGAACGCAGTCCTCTATTACGCCAATATTACGCGGCTCGACGCCTTGATCGGAGACATCCTCGGCGGTTTTTCTGATCGGGGTATGCTTGAAAATACTTTGATCATCTATCTCTCAGACAATGGCTGGGAGCAGAAGCCCTTTACCAGTCACTGGGCGGGCTGGCTTATCGGAGGCGCGAAAGGCAAACTCTCGATTTACGAACTCGGTTTTCGAACGCCGATCATCTTCACGTGGCCGGGGCACGTTCCCGAAGGTCGAGTCCTGAATGACCTAGTGTCCTTTGAAGATGTCCATGCCACAATTCTCGACTACGCGGGGGCTTCGGGTGCCGATGAGTCACCGGGTTTTAGTCTGCGGCCTCGAATTGAAGAATTGACCGACGTGCCCGTGCGCGAGGCGATCGTTGGCGTCATGAACACTCAAAGAACTCGCGAAGAAGAGTTCGATCTCCAGCCAGGAACCGGATTGGGGAGATATACGACAGGTGAGCGGGCAGCCTTCATTCGCAGCCCAGAGTGGCGATACCTTGCCTACATTGATCGAGGCGAGAGTGAGCTGTATAAAATCGACCTGGATCCGTTTGAGGAATCCGATCTATCCACGGAATTCCCGGATGTCGCCTCAGTGCTCGATGGCGCGATGCAAGATTGGCTCGAGACATATCTCGCGGTGCCCGAGCCCTCTTCGGGTCTTCTCGGGAGCACAGTGGTCCTGGTTTTTGCCTTCTTGCGGCGTCGGTCGGAAAGGCTCAGGGCATGATCTCTGAAAAAGGAATCCGGGCGATTTAGGTATCAAGAAAATCTGTGGGTCCATTGGGGCCAGAACAACGACCTGTTGAGAAGCCTCCCCTTGCACTGGCGTGGAAACATTGCCCCGCGACCGGGCTCCCCTTAGGGATTTAACATAAATCCCATACTCAGACGTTGTGCCGAAAGACAGATTGAAGGGCCTATCTCCAACGTGATCGGAAGATCGTGCTCGGCGGAGAGCCGTTTCGCCGTGGCGAGCTGCTTTTCCGATTTATCGATGCCCACGACTTCCGCCCCTGGCCGGGCAAGCCATCACGCCACATAACCGGCGCCACACCCCCCAATTCGATCGCGAGCATCCCGGACATATCGTCGGGCAACAACGCCATCTGGGCTTCCGGAATATTCCAGCCCCCCCGGCCAGGGAAATCGCTTTTCCACCCCCGCTCGCCCGACGCTACCCACTGGTCGGCCATACCATCCCAAGATCAGCAACTTCCGGCCACGCACTTCGGAAGTTGACGGTCGCCCTTGGTATCGGTCATGAGATATTACCCTTGGCTGTGATTGGGATACGCGAATCGGGAAGTCGATTCATTCGTTGTTCTCCCCAGGCAAGGCGGCCGCATTTTTCGCCTGATGGGGTCGAACCCGAAAGCCGTCGGGAAGATCCTTGCCGTAGCGCTGGCGGTGGAGTTCCGGAACCGTGAGCTGGGGAAGGTCGTCGCTGATGCGATCCCATTCGGGCACGAACTCGATGAAGATGTGCTTGTCCGGTTTCAGACCGGGGTCCGCGTCGAGTACCCCGGCCGGAACCTCGACCCAGTCCCCCTCGGGCTCGGCCGGCGGCACGGGGCTTCCACAGGTTCCGCAGAAATACGAGGTATACGCGGGCGGGCGGTAGAGAAGAGGGGCCTCGTAGGCACAGATGGAGTCTGCCCCAGAGATCGAGCGATAGTCGGTCGTCCGGATCCGGATCATCGGCAGCGACGATGCTCCACTCAATTTACGGCACCGATTGCAGTGGCAAAGCTCGAAGGGACCCGAGACCGCATCGATTTCGAAACAAACTTCGCCACACAGACAACTGCCGAGGATGGCCATCACGCTCCAATCAATCAATGGGGATCAGGACCCTAATTTGGCCGACTCATGTAGATAATCAATCTAGACAACTCGTGTCGCCTTTGAAGATTACCTCTGGGAGAAAGATGAAACGCTTCCGGGGGTTAGTGCTGCGACGTGCACTGAAAGCAGGGCGCGATATCACCCTCCCTGCACCGCGAACGCTCGCAGACGCCAAGGGGGCCTTTGGGGAGCTGGCACTGAATTCCCGACTCGGTACAAACCGATGAAGGACTTGGGGAGAAGACGCTCGGGTCGCAAGCGAGGAGACCTAAACCCGCAAACAGACTGCCCAGGAGCAGGCGAGCGGACACCCACGCGAATACACGCTGCACGCCGGTCAGGTGGTGACCTCGACTCCCCGCCAAAACGCGACTCGATCCTTGATCTCGTCGGCAGCGGGCTTGGGCGTAGGGTAGTGCCAGGCGGCGCCAGAGTTCTTGCGCCCGCCCACCACGAGATCGTAGTAGGCCGCTTCACCCTTCCAGGCACACGACGACCTTTGATCGGTGGGCACGAAGAATTCGCTCCGAATGGAGTCCGCGGGAAAGTAGTGGTTACCTTCAACCACCACGGTCTCTTCACTCTCCGCGATGACCTGATCGTTCCAAATCGCTTTCATACTCGTTCCTCCGTGGGAGTGGGAGTGGGAGTGGAAGTGGAACTGGGAGTGAGATCGGCAGAGGGAGGGGTAAAAGCGAGAGGCTGAGAGTGAGAGATGGGCGGTGGGACGACGAGAGAATACCGCTGGGGCTTCGATTTCAACCCATCGCCAAGAATCCGAAGCGACGCACCGTGCTGTTCAAAGGTTTCCGCTTGGGAGATCTCCGTTCGGAAGGTCTTGGTCCGAAAGGCCTTGGGTCGAAAGGTCTTGGTTCGAAAGGTCTTGATCAGAAAGGTCTTGATCCGGAAGGTCTTGGTCGGGAAGGTCTTGGTCAGAAAAGCCTTCGTTCGGAAGGTCTTGATCGGAAAGGTCTCGGTCTGAAAGGTCTCGGTTCGAAAAGTTGGCGCCCGGGGTCTCCCCATCAGGCGATGCGTACGCCTCAGTTCCCTCAGCGAGTCCTTCGCCCGAAGCTGACTGCGTAAAACCTGGCAACCACCCGGTGAGCATCGCGATCGGCAAACCCAGAACAAGTACGCGCCAGACCTTCCAAGGCCGCACCTGGCAAGTTTTTGGCATTTCACACCCTCCATCCGTCACGGCATTGATCGCTGACTGGTCCGGGACGCGCCCCCAGTATGCCGCCCGAGAGCCACCGAGGCCAACGAAAGTGGCAAGTCGCCTCGATATTCCACAGCGGCACTTGTCATTGATCGGCGATCATGATGACCATCCGGCAACCGGCAAGGGGCGCCGTGCGAGAAACCCTTATTTAGAGCAGCGACGCAGGCTCAACTTCGTTCGGTTCTCCGTCCGGTTGATTCCTTGGTTGATTTCTTGGTTGATTGCTTGGTTGATTTCTTGGTTGATCGCTTGGTTAATTGTCCGGTTAAACGCCCCGGCGAACCGACAGCCGACGCCTAGAGGACAAACATATGGGGGCCGGGATCGGGCTCGGGGATGCCGAGTTCGGCACGGACTTCCGCGAGCGGCCGGGAAAGCAAGGCTTGGTGGTCCCCGGCGATATCGCCGTGGCATTGCAGGCCGCGCTCAATGGCCGCGGCGAAGAGTTCAGCAGCATCGGGCCGGCCGAGCACCGCCGTCACGGGCTCGATGCCGGGAAAGGGCAGCATGCCCACTTCGAAGAGCAGGAGGGAGGCCAGCAGCGATGAGAAATGGCTCTCGCCCCGGGCGGCACCCACCAGAAAACCCTGGAGCGCGACTTCGGCTTCGGGCGTCGTCCCGTATCCCGCCAGCACGTGGGTGAGGTCGTGGGGGATCAGGTTGTCCTGGTCGTCGTCGGGAATCCAGGGAAAACCGTTGCGGCGGTAGAAGTCGAAAAGTCCCCGGCCCAGAGAGCCCGCTGGAAGGTCGCCCAGGGCCTCCATCTTCTTGGTAAGGGCGGCGGCGCCTAGGCCCTCCGCGAAGGGTTCCTCCAGATCGGGCTGGCGGACCCGCTCCCAATCCCTGTAGACGCGCTCGCGGTCGTTGGCCAAATAGTCGGCGGCGAGCTGCTGAAAACCGTCCTCTATCTCCAGCCCGCCGAGGTATTCGGCCACCCGCGCAGTGAGGGCCGCGCTCGGCGGGTGGCGCACAAATTCGAGCATCACGAGAATTTCACCGACTGCCCTGCGGAGACGGGGCTTCTCGATGGCTGCGGCGGCTTCACTGGGCGATATCATGACGGCAGCGGAAGGCGGAACCCGCATGACGTGCCGGGCCAGGGCTTCGAGCAGATCGCGCTGCTCTTTCGTCTGGCCCCCGTCCACGTCGGTTGCCGTATACAACGTGCCGATCACCGAGGTACGCGTCCGCAGGTCTAAGTGCAGCATGAGAACGGTCTCCTGAGCGGGGCCCAGTCGGCGCGTTGCCCCAGCAGCATTAACGATGCGGATCGGAATTTCAAAATCCCATTCTACCCTTTAGACACGCATGATGTCGGCCAACGAGCAGGAATCGCGGTCCCGACAGCAGGCTCGGGGGGACTCTCCCAAGCCCGCAACGGGACTCCCCCCAGGGATTCAACATGACGCCCGTCGGCTGATCGCTGACCTCGATACCCCGATCCCGGCCTAGGGGATCTCGTCCGCGCGCCCCAGCTTGAACCGCCCCACCCTTCCTGACGCGGCCCCGAGATACAATAATTTGAGCTGGTGTGATTATCTCGGTATATAGACCCAACCTTCGAGTCGCCTTTTTACTCACTTTTTTACACAGGAGACATTTCCTTGATTAAAGAAGGAGCACATCAGGCTAGGACTGAAGAAGAGAAAGAGGCCGTCTATCGTTTTCGATACGAAATCTACGTGGCCGAAATGGGGCGCTACCGGAACGTCGCGGACCACAAAAGACGACGCTTCCGTGAACCTGAAGACGACAGCGCTCGCATCTTCTATGTAGCCAAAGAGGGTGAAATTCTTGCCACGTCGCGATTCAATTGGGGCGGCGATGCGCCTTTCACTGAACGCCTTATCGATCACTATGATCTTGCACGCTTTCTTTCTGTGATCCCTGCCGAAGCGATGGCAATCGGCGAACGGGGAATGGTTAAACCCGAACTCCGCGGAACGCCCATTTTTACCGAGTTGGGCCAAAAGAGTTACGAGTTTATCGGTAAGAATCGGGTGGAGTTGATCTTTGGCGCCTGCGAACCGCATTTACTGAGTCGTTATGTGGGACAGGGCAGCCGGACTTTCGCCGCCAAGAATATCAACAGTCCCGAATCCGGATATCTAATTCCCATCGTCAATGTCACCGAGGACGTTGAATATCTCCGCCGTATCGGTTCACCGACGGCTGCAATGACTCGCGACTGGGGGGCTGACACCCGGATTCCAGACGGACTGGAGAGTCTCCTGCGCAACGAGGGCAACGTTCTCAGCCAACGATTGGTCGACTCGGGCCTCTACCTGAGCGA
Organism: Myxococcota bacterium; assembly: GCA_028823175.1. Classification (GTDB taxonomy): domain Bacteria; phylum Myxococcota_A; class UBA9160; order UBA9160; family UBA4427; genus JAZXM01. Next base: position 11,150 of record JAPKBZ010000051.1, on the reverse strand, counting down.
AGTCAATGATTCGCTTCACGAACTGACCCATGATCAGGTCTCGGTGCTCGATGGCTTGACGAATGATGAAGTCAGCGGCGTCCTGATTAAAAGCAACATAATCAACTGCAAAGCGGGCGACCATGTGATCAAAAAGGGAGGCACGGCGCACAACATGTTCGTCCTTTTGGAAGGGCATGTTGAAGTCTATGAAGGTGGTTCCATGGTGGCTGTTTTCGGACCCGGCGACATCTTTGGAGCCATGGCCTTCCTGCTTGAATGTGAGCGCGTGACCGACATCTGGGCGGCGACCGACTGCCGCATTCTGAGCCTGAGCGAGAGCACGATCCGGGCCTCGATTGATTCAGATGCGCACGGCGCGGCTCACTTAATGCTCAATATTGCAAAGATGCTCTGCGTCCGACTCCTGAAATCACGCTGAATCCAAAATGTGAAACGACCCAAAGCCTGTATCCATGCTCGAGGGCTTTGACCGAGTGGACTTCAGCGAACCCGCGATCGCGACTCTACGTATCCCACGACAACATGAGAAGAGGGCAACAAGGACCTAGAGAACATCGCAGCAATGGCCGCAATCGGTCAACATTGCGACTCGTGACACGATTCGTGACCGAGTCTCTTCCATGTTTGTCGAAACGCAAAAAGCTGGAACTTTCCTAAAACGGCGACCCAATAGAAAGTGGCATCGGGGCCGAACGCACCAATCCCACTGCCCGCCTTCGCGGATAGGACACTCAAGCTGCCTTTTGGCACAATACCCGGGCAAGGAACTCATGCTAAATCCCTAGAAAAAGTCCCGTCGCGGGCGGCGAACAACAAGCTAATTAAGGAACATGTAATCCTTTTTTTGACCGGAGAGTGATGATCAAATGAGCGATTTCGAAGTTTATGAAGGTTCGGCGGCTTGGGAATCCATGGATTTCCAGACATCCGATTGGATTGATGTCTTGGCCCCCGAACAGCGGCGAGAACTGGTCGATGCCGCCAGCTCTCTCCCTGAAGACGACAGCCAGTGGTTGGCCCTGAAGCGCGAAGATCTTCATCTCCCGACCCTATCGCCATTTCTCGACAAGGTGAACAAGGGCCTGGAGGAGGGGCGCGGGTTTGCAGTTTTGAGGGGGCTAGATCTGCCCCCCGCCGAAATTGATTTCGCCTATCGCGTAAACTGGGTGCTCGCTTTAGGACTGGGCGATGTCATTGCTCAAAACGCGAATGGTGAAGTAATTGGTGCCGTTCAGGCTGTGACTGAGGCCGACGACAATGGCATGGACACACGCGGCTATGTGTCCAATGCCGAACTCCGGTTTCACTGTGATGGTGGAGATGTCGCGAGCCTTCTGTGTGTACGCCAGGCACCCGAAGGTGGCTCCAATTCGTTGGTCAGTATGGTTTCTATACACAATGCCATGGTCCGTGAGTGCCCCGACCTGCTGGCTACCTTGTATCGCGGGTTGCATATGTTTATGCGCAAAGAGGGTCTCTTGGACAGCAAGGTTGTGCCGAGGCAGCCATTATTTTTCCCGCAAAAAAATTATCTCTTAGGTTGGGTCAACTTGCGGTTGATGGAGTTGCCTTACGAGTCCACCAAGACGCCTATGCCCGCCGAGGAGCGAGCGGCGCTGGACGCACTGGAGGAGATTGCCGAACGATCCGAGTACAAACTGTCGTTAAAGCTTGAGCCCGGGGATATGCTGCTGACCCATAACTTTGTCTGTATGCATAAACGGTCAAAGTTCACCGACGATCCGAATAAGGAGAAGGCCCGATTGATGTTGAGGCTCTGGTACAACTTGCCTGAGAGCCGAGTTCAGGCAATACAACCGGCGAATCAGCGCCGAGGCTACTTCACCCAGTCGCCGTACGTGATCCGGCACCGCGACCCGTCGAGCGCCGAGACCTGATCCCGGGGCTCGAGCGGCTTACGCTATTCCCTATCAAGAGTTCGCGAGTGGGGCGGAGCGCGTACTCGGACGTGGTGCCAGAACCCAGCTTGAGGATCCTACCCCCATCGCCGGGTTGACTTAGTAGTCCTCTTCAGGCTTCGAGAGGCCCTCGTGGCTGAACGGGTCTCTCCTATAGCCAGTTCCTACTCGCCCTTGGCTGCAAACCACGCGAGCACCTCTTCCGCCGAGCCCTGGAACGCAATGGGGCGCTCGAGCCGGGTCACCGCCCGGTTGTACAACTTGTCGTAGTAGTGCCGCAGCAGGAGGTTGACCCAGGGCGTGTGGGCATCGAGGGACAGCCACCGTTCTTCGTGATCCGCAAAGGCCAGAGCTTCCAAGCACTCCACCGTGTGCGCGCCACCGAGGCGCTTCGCGAGCTTCTTGATGTTGGCCTCCAGGCCTTGGCGCGCGACAGCACGCGATGCCAGCCCTGTGGGCTCGAACACGTACTCTCGTATGATACGAGCAACTCGCTCCTCTTGGGTCGCCTCCAAAATGACGACCGGCGACTGTTTGATCTTAGTGAAGATGCATTCGGGCACCTCCACATGGCCGACGAAGCGGGCTTCGTCCTCGACCAACGTCATGCGCGGCGCCTCGAGATGAACCGTCGCGGCTAGGTCGTTCTCAAACGTCTGCTGCGCAGGTTGCCCGGCCGGAAACCCACCAAACGCGCTGCCACGATGATTAGCTAAGCCTTCGAGGTCGAGCGCCAATACGTCTTGCGGCGCGACTTTTCGCAACGCGTGTAACAAGTCGGTCTTTCCGCACCCCGTCAGCCCCGAGATCACTAGCGTCTCTGTCTGTGTAAACTGCGACTCCAAGCTGGCCATCAAGTAGCGGCGAAGCGCTTTCGTGCCCCCCTGCACGCGTGGCACAGTCGGATCACCCAGCCACTCCGTGGCGAGGGCACTGCGTTTCCCTCCGCGCCAGCATGCGAAGGCCGTCGGGCGGTCGCTTTTGGCCACCGCTTCGCGCCAAGTAGCGACGCGTGCTTCGCGATGCGGCGCTGTCAACTCGACACCAAGCGCCACTGCCGCGGCCTGGCCGTGTTCGTGATAGCAAGTGCCGACCGCTTCACGTTCTTCGTCGTTGAGGATCGGCAACGACAACGCGCCAGGAATGCCACTGCGATGCACCTCGACGGGCGCACGCACATCGAGCAATAGGAACGCCGACTGCTTGCCTCCCTCAGGAAACACGTCCGCCGGGTGGATCTCAGCTGGATCTTTTGGCACGAGCGCAGGTGTGGAGTGGGAAATGATTGACACGACAGGAGTCTAATGGATTGACGAGTGACGGGGGGCCCGCCCTCAAGTTCCCGGAACAAACTGGATCGGTGAGGTCCAGGCGCGCTCCTGAATCGTGGCCGCAAAATCGGAGCGCGGAGCCACGCCTTCGCGAATCGCATCCCATGTGGACCAACGACACGTGGGGTTTTCGAGCACACGGGCATAGTAGAATGCCCGCTGATCAGCATTGAATTCGGGGTCGTGCCACAGGGTCCGCAATTGGGCCGCGCCTGCGCCCGAGACGGAGCAATCGCTGAGATCGACGCTGGCCCCGTTATCGGGGCAGCGATGGGTCGCGGGATCGATCGCCGCGCCGCCGGAACAAGCGACATCGTAAACGACTTCGTGGGTCTCGCCTTCGGCGTCGATCCAGCCCTTGATGAGCTGCAAGCGTTGCAGGGATGTCGTATTGGGGTCGGCCAGGGCCCAGAGCAGGAAGCCCGGCGCATCGCTGCCCTGGGCGGGCAAGTCCGCTCCCATGGTCACGCCATCCGCGTAGGCACGCGCCACGAGATCCGGAGCCTCGAGCATGGCCGTGTCGTAGTCGTAGCCGGCGAAGAACCGCAGGGAGATGCGCGGGCCCGAAGTCGCGAAGGTCTCCTTACGCCGGAAGGCTTCATAGAGCGCCTCCCGCGTATTCTCCTCGGCCCAGACCGCCGCCAGGCCAGAAGCACCATAGGTGGGCGTCGCGCCGCCGAGATAGGATTCTCCGTCGACCTCCTCCAACATCTGCGGAATGACGTAGCCCGCGGCGAGTCCCATGAGCTTACTGAGGGGAACCGAGCCGCGCAGATCGGGCGTGGCAGAGAGCAGGCCGAGCTTCGAGACGTAGTCGCTCTCGTCGTTTTGTGCGGCGCCCGTATGGGTGTCACTCGAGCCGATGAAGCCGAAGCGGTACGGGTTCTCGACACCCTGACTTTCGAGGGCCAGACCATTGCGCAAGGCCTCGCGCACGTAGCTTCCCTTTGGCTCGCTGTACTCAGACGAGGCCACGCGAAACGGCATGATCTCGAAATTGGCCCACTCATCAGTCGTCGAGAGCAGGGGGTGGGTCTCGGACGTTCCCTTGATTTGTGTGATCTCGACCAGCGGTTCGTTGCGAATCCGCTGTACGGCATAGTCGTTGTCAATGGGATCCCCGGCCCAGTCCACCAGTTTAAACATCTGGCCATTGCTGCCGTTAGAGTTGTGGGGGATCGCCAGGCTTTCGATCCCTTGTTCGCGCAGACCGTCCATCCAATCCCAGAGTCCCTCGGGATTTTGGGAGTGGAAGCGGGAGAAGGGGACGGCCGGAATCCGATCGCTGCCCTTGAAGATCACGTTGCGGTGGAGATTGCCCATGTCCGCGCTCGACGAGGTGTACTCGTAGGCGATGAAGGTCGTGAAGCGCCCTGGATCGTTGTATTGCTCGGCGGCGGCAATCGTGTCCTGCCAGGCGGTTCGGGTGATATCGAGCACGGTTTCGCGCTCGAGGGTTTTGTCCTGGACGATGGCCATCAGGAGCCTGGGAAGAAATTGCCCGAAGGCGCGCAGGCGACTAGGGGCTGCGGTGATCCCCATATTGTCGGGGTCGTTGAGGCCGTTCAAGGGCTTGGCGACGTCCAGTTTCGAGAAGGCGGTCGTGATGTCCCCCGATTCCGGGGCAACGCCGAGGAACATCGCGTGATCTGTGACTGCGTAGAAATCGAGGGGCTGCTTCAACTGGAGATCGAACCCTGCTGCATGTGGTATCGCCTCACCCAGGGCGAAGCGATACGCATCGTAAGGGGTGGCGAGGGTTCCCATCGCGTAGGCATCGAACGAGTAGGTGCTGTGAACGTGGAGATCGCCGAAGAAGGCAAGTCGGTCCGGTTTCGGGGCGGGCGGAGCCAACTCGAGGATCTCGGTCGGAGTTTCGAAGACCGGTTCGCTCAAAAGATCTTGCAGCCTCTGAGCGGGAGGGCCGTCGTCCAGAATAGAAGGCGCCTCGTCTTCTCCCCCGCAGGCGAACAACGTCAATATCGAGATCGATAGGATAAGAAATACAAAACCGCCTCGCGCTGAACAACTCAATTGACAACTCCTAATAATGTGATGTCCGAAAGCCCAACCTGGGTGCTCGCGTCTGAGCTCATTTTTTGTCGGCGCCGCGCTTGTTCGTCATGACCCGGCGTCGTTATCGTGGGTCGCCGGCGGCTCTGCCATCGCTTCGAGCCCGCTACCTACGGTGGCGGTGAATCGCTTGTCGAGATCGTGAGCACACTCGATGTCGCCATCGATGCGGTCCTGGCGGAAGGCGCCGAGCGCTCTCTCGAATCGCGGCATCGGGTCGACAGTTGCGTCCCCGTCGATGAGTCGACGCTCGGCTTTAGCTCGATTTTTCTCTGTCATTTATTCTGTCTTTTGTTTTGTCTCTTGCCTTGTATTCGTGCTCATCGATCTCCCTGGCTTCTCCCGCCTGGCTTGCAAGAGAACCGTCGATTGATCATGCTGGCCTCGGAGGATTAGCAGATCAATATTGTATTCTTATCCATCGGCCAAATATCTACATGAAGGGCCTCATTCCTGGAAAAAGCTCGCTCAGAAACTATCGGGTGAGGGACTTGAGGTTGTCTCAGCATCGGACGAGCCACAATTCGTCGCGTTTATGTCGTATGAAATTGACACCGGAAACATGCCCCCCTCAGCTACGCCAATTCTTGGTCAAACGAGTGGATGGACTAGCTACCCTTCGGGCACGGTTTATGCTGCAGGAGGAACATCAAGCTATTTCGCGACCGGGCACCTCGTAGGGATTGAATATAACGCCCATACTCGCACGTTGTGCCAGAACCCAGCTGGAATTCCCTATCCCCTAAGATATGGATGTGTATGACATCAACTAAAACCGAAAACAAGTCCGGGAAGGCCGGCGAAGGGTCCGAGCAGTCGGCACCGCTGTCCCTTCGACTCTTTGTTCGCCTTGTGCAGTTGTGGGATCGCCTACGTCTGGCTCGGCTCGTACGTGCTCACCCAGGTCTCAGAATCGACCCTGCCGCCAGCTCAAACCTCGCGGTGGCGCGCTGGGAGCTCGGAAACAACGTGCGTGTTGTTATTGAAGAGGGTGTGGTCGTTGAGCGCACACCCAACGCGCTGCGCATCCACGTCGAAGACGGCGGCGAACTTCGGATCGGTCGCAATACCTGGCTCCGTACCGAAGTCGAGCCCGTGCACTTGGTCGTCTATCCGAATGCGCAGCTGACCATCGGCACCGAAGGCTGGCTGAACGGCTGTCTAGTCTCTTCCAAGCAGGAGGTCACCACGGGTGTACGTACGTGGATCGGCCCCGGCACGCATGTCTATGACTCCGACCAGCATGACTTTGATGATGCGACACCCGAGCAAAGTGCTCCTGTGCGAATGGGTGATCACATCTGGGTCGGGGCGCGGGTGATGGTTCTTAAGGGTGTAGTCATCGGCTCACACAGCATTATCGGTGCTCACTCGATGGTGACGCATGATATCCCCGCCCACTCGGTCGCCTACGGAGTTCCTGCGGAACCTCGCGGTAAAGTCGGCGACCGCACACGTGTCTCAGCCGTCGTTGCCAAATAGATCCGGACCACCCATCCCCACAATCCAGATCGTCAAAGCCGCTCATAAGACATCGCATCAGGCGCCCGGGAAGTCTGCTCATAACTGTTGAACGGCAGGTCATCAACACATTCTCAAGCCGACACCTGCACTTCAGCCGATCGGAATTTGCGTGGCCGGTCCCGCCATCGAGACAAAGCGTGTCAAAGACATTCCCGCGATGCTCGCACTCCCCGGCCCAGCGCCGTAGACTCCGACTCGCTAAGTCCCCACTTTTCGGCTCGCTCACGCGAGCTATAGCGCTCCCGTTCGGGGAGCCCGGAGTCCGTCTATGACTAATTCTGGAAACCGAGTTCCGCCCTCCCTGCAGGCCTCAATGTGCGCGGCTGGCCGAACGCTGTCGGCCATCGGGCTTGTCCTCGCGATCGGAGCATTGGCCAGCGCCGAACCCACTGCGCATTCCGAGGCGGCGGTCGCGGTCTATTCTCCCGGCGAGCGCGAGGATTTTCCACGTGAACCGTTGTGGGGCGACACGCACCTTCATTCGAGTCTCTCTCAGGATGCCTACAGTTTTGGCGTCACCCTTGGATCGGACGACGCGTATCGATTCGCGCGCGGCGAGACCATCACCGCGACGCATGGGCAGAAGGCACGCCTCGATCGCCCGCTCGACTTTCTCGTGATTGCCGACCACGCGAGCGGTATGGGTTCGATGCAGGAACTCAAATCCGGCAACCCAAAGCTCGTCTCGAATCCCCGACTCCAGGAGTGGCGGGCTCTGCTCCTCGAAGGGGGCACGGCGGCAGGGTTGAAGATCTCGGAAGACGGGCGCATCCGGGGCTGGCCGACAGAGCTCAATGATCCTGAGATTCTTGCACCGGTATGGCAGCAAGTCGTCGATGTGGCCGAACGACACAACAGCCCGGGTGAGTTCACCGCGCTCATTGGATACGAATGGACCTCGTGGCCCAAGGGAGACAACCTTCATCGTGTCGTGATCTTCCGCGATGGGGCCGACAAAGTTCGCAACATCATGCCCTTTTCGAGCTTCCATAGCGACGACCCCGAGGATCTCTGGGAATATCTCGCCAAGTACGAAAAAGACTCCCAGGGCCGAGTGCTGGCGATTCCTCATAACGGGAACATTTCCAATGGGCTGATGTTTGAAACTCGAACACGGGCAGGCGACGCCTTCGACGCCGACTATGCAACCCGTCGCGCGCGCTGGGAGCCGATCACGGAAGTCACCCAAATCAAGGGCGACGGCGAGACACATCCATTCCTTTCACCGAACGACGAGTTCGCCGACTATGAAACCTGGGACCAAGGAAATTTTGTCGGCACACCGAAAACAGACGAGATGCTTCAATACGAATACGGCCGTTCGGCGCTCAAGCTCGGCATCGATATCTACGGGGAACTCGGCGTCAACCCGTTTAAATTCGGAATGATCGGATCGACTGATTCACATACGGCTTTATCGACTGCCGATGAAGACAACTTCTTTGGCAAGCACAGTGCTGGCATGGAGCCCGCCCCCGGTCGCGAACGAAGGCTCGTCGGAAAGGCGGGAGATATTCTCACGATGGGCTGGCGACAAGCAGCATCGGGCTATGCCGCTGTCTGGGCCCGGGACAACACTCGCGAATCGATCTGGGATGCGATGGCGCGAAAAGAAGTCTACGCGACCACCGGACCGCGCATCACTCTGCGATTCTTTGGCGGGTGGGCCTTCGAGGACGCGGACGCAAATTCGAGCGAGTTCGTGCCGATCGGATACACCAAGGGCGTTCCGATGGGCGGAGACCTTGCCTCCGAACGTAATCGTGAAAGCGTTCCCTCTTTTCTGATCGCGGCGATGCGCGACCCGCTTGGCGCCAACCTCGACCGTATCCAGGTCGTCAAGGGCTGGCGCAACAAGAACGGCGACACATTGGAGCGCGTCTATGACGTGGCCTGGTCCGATCGGAGTGAGCGCCGCATCAACCGAGCGGGCCGTCTCACTGCCGTCGGCAACACCGTGAATCGAGACAACGCCACCTACTCGAATAAGATCGGCGCGGCAGAACTCCGAACCGTCTGGCGAGATCCCGACTTCTCACCCGACGAGGCAGCCTTCTACTACGTCCGAGTCCTCGAAATCCCGACGCCTCGTTGGACCGACTACGACGCGGCTGTCTTCGGAACGAGCCTCTCCGATGAGTCGAGTCGGCTCGTCAATCAAGACCGCGCCTATTCCTCGCCAATCTGGTACGCCCCGCCCCCCAGCTGACCGAAAGCATCGGGGCACGAAGAGAAAATCGAATTGGCTGATCTGAAAAAGGTGCAGAGGAATCTCGAGCCATTGAGTACCGGCTTCTGGCTGCGCCTGCAAAATCGTGGGCGTAGCACTTGGGTGACTCACGTTCGAGTCTAGGGTCAGAGTCTATAGAATCGGTCTCGACGCATGCGCTTTCCCTTTTCTGCCCCGACGTCAGTTCTATTGGAAGTCGCGCAAGGCCTTTTCGTCAAATTCCTCTGCCGTGCAAACCAAGAGCTCGCTGCCATTCTTTTTCGTCTGCAGTGCCGTGTTCCGAGCGATCACCTGCAGGGCGACCTCGAACATGCGCTGGGCCAACGCACGCTGGTCCCGTAATTCTTCGGGGTCCATGTGGGTCGCGGTGGAAAGCGCCGCGATGATCTCGTCGTCGCGCAGGCTGTCGATCACCGCGTCCAGGGCTGCGGCCGGAATACCCGCAAACCCGGGCCGGTCCGGAACCGGCGGGGCGGCCTGGGGAGCGCCGCTCGGCGCTGGTACTCGAAACGTGCTGGTTGGACTTTCAGAGCTGCCGGGATTGGGCGACTCCTGGGCAATGGGAGGCCCGCTCAAGCCCGTGGCGCGGACGATGGGCGGGGAGGGTTCGCCCCCCCCGCCCATCGTCCTACACCGATGCCGGCCACGAAGGCCAGCGATCAAGCGAAGGCTATCCGGCCTTTTCGATTTCGCTTGGCGTTCGGATTCGAGGTGCTCAGGGGATGACGGGGCACCCCGAGCTGACGAGTTCCCCGTTCCATTGGCAGTAAATATATGCAGCAACATTGCTAGCGCACGTCCCTACGCACGTGTCGGAATTAGGAAATGGAGGCATCTCCAGGCGGATTTTCTCATCCAGGTTGGCAAAGTTGAGTGGCACAACCGCAAGCCCGATGCCAATCGTCGAGTCGGTGGTAAAAGCGTCGAGGGCCGGTGCTGTATTGCCTTGTCCCATGTCACCGTGGCAACCTTGGCACTGCGCGTCGTAGCTCACTTCGCCTGCTGTGACATCTGCAGTCGCGGGAATTTGAACTAGGGCAGTACTGCTGCCTGATGGTGAGTCCGAGCACCCGACTGCACCCACGAATGCCAACAGGCTCAATAGAACAATTCCTCGATTCAGTTTGTTTAGAATTTGCATTGCGAACTTCCTCCTTGGCTAGAAAATTTAGATTTCCATTTCGGAACTTATTTCGTTGACTCTCTTTCGTTGACTCTCGTTCGTTGACTCTCTACTTCGTTGACTCTTCATTTATTCGACTCTTAGGTTGCGATGACTTTTTCGAAGACTGCATGGACAACTTCGCCGAAAGCATCCGGCTCACTCGCTCTTTCGTGGCTAGGGTGATGGCTATGGGCTCGGCGGTACCGGGCAGAAGTCCTCGGGCAGGACGGGGCACCCATCGGCCAACCCGGGATTGAAGCAGCAGAAAATGTAGGCAGCGGTGTCGGTCGCGCAACTGCTGATGGCCGTGTCATTGCAGCTGCCGGGGTTGAATGTCGGCATAAAACCCGCGATGTAATCCGACAAGACGTCAAAGGTACCGTTGCAGTTACCGCAGCCGCCTTCACTGGAAATCAAGTTGTACAATCCTGCGCCGTTCTCTCCGTGGCAAGTCGGGCAGGAGTTGGCGGGTGTCTCGTAGCTCGCCCTTCCCATCTCCAGCATGTCCATCTTGGTCAAGGGGCTCGGCGGGTCCGGAATCACGGCATCGGCCGGTGCAGGACACCCTTCGGCGAGTTCAGGATTGAAGCTGCAGAAAATGTAGGCGGCGGTGTTTTCCGCACAGTCGCCGGTGTCGTCACAAAGCCGCCAGTCCTGCTCGGGCATGCTGTAGTGAATCTTGTTCTGCAGGGTCTCGAAGCCGCCTTTGCACGTCTCACACCCTACGAGGGAGTTTCCGCGGTTGGGGACCCCAAGCCCCTGTGCCCCGTGGCAACTGGCACAGCTATCACCCGATTCCTGGATCTGGGAATACTCGGCCAAGCCCTGGTTAGGTTTGGCTGTTGCGGGGATCTGAGCCTTCAGGCTGCTGCCCGAAAATGTTCCGGTTGAGTCGGTACATGCCG
>JAPKBZ010000129.1 GCA_028823175.1 Myxococcota bacterium | reverse complement strand
GGTGCGTCGCTTGGGTGCAGCGCGATTCGGTCGTTACCGATGGCGCCCCCGGCACGACTCGAACGTGCGACACCCGGTTTAGGAAACCGGTGCTCTATCCACCTGAGCTACGGGGGCGCGCTGGCCGCAGCATAGCGGATGCTTGGCCGGGTTCAGCGGCGCGTCAGGGAAGAGCGCGCATCAGAGAAGAGCGGTGTATCAGGGAAGAGCGCGCATCAGAGAAGGTTGGGGGAAATGCAGGAAGGTTGGGGAAGGTCAGGCAAAACCACGGCGGGTTGGGGAAGGTCAGGGAAGATAGAGGAGAGGATTCCGCGGCTCGTCGCGCTTGCGGATTTCGAAATGGAGGTGGGCTCCCGTCGAGCGCCCGCTGGAACCGACCTCGGCGATTCGCACGCCTTTTTCGATGAACTGGCCCTTTTTGACGTGAAGCTTGAGGGCATGGGCGTAGACGCTTCGGTAGAGGCCTGCGTGTTTCACGATTACGACCCGGCCGTAATCACCGAGCCAACCGCTGTAGATGACCTTGCCGCTCTCCGCGGCTCGAATACTCGTCCCGCTTCGCGCCCCGAGATCGATTCCCTCGTGGGGCCGGCCCTTTCGCTGGCCGAAGCGGGAGGTCAGCCTGGGACTCGCAAGAGGCCACTCGAATTTAAGCTTGCCCTCGCGGCGGGCATCGAGGCGGGCTCTGCGGCGGGCATCGGCGAGGGCGGAGGGTTGGCGCGCCTGGGCAGGGCCGTGGCTGGAGCCGTGGGCCCTGGCCCCGCTTCCCCGGGATGGAATCCGCAGGCGTGTTCCCACCTGCACGGTGGTGACGTTGCGGATCCCATTAAGCCGGGCGATTCCGGCGGCGGGTACGCCGTAGCGGAGCCCAATGCGATAGAGGTTTTCGCCCTTGCGCACGGTGTGGATGCGTTCGCCGCCCGAGCCCAAGCACGAGATTGGGCCCAGGGCGAGAGTCAGGGCCAACGTGAGAGCCACGAACACCGCCATGCCGTTTCGGCCCGGGGCGTTCATGCCGGCCACCCATTTTGGCCGATCAAGTCGACGAAGTCGCAGGGGCCAAGGGTCTCCTGGGTGAACTGGGTCTCGCCGACTCGGCGCACCCGGATCAGTTGCTGGGCGCCCCTCGGGCCGAAGGGGCCGACCAGGCGGCCTCCCAAAGCGAGTTGTCCGAGCAGGGGACGGGGAAGCTCGGGCCCTCCCGCGGTCACCACGATGCCGTCGTAGGGCGCGTCCTCGGGTCGGCCGCCGCTGCCATCTCCGACGAAGAGTTCGACATTCTGGGCCCCGAGACGACCCAACGAAGCCCGGGCGGCGTGGGCCAGGTCCGGGATCCGCTCGATGGAGATGATCCGGGCAACCAGCCGAGAGAGAATCGCCGCCTGGTAGCCCGATCCCGTACCGATTTCGAGAATCTTCTCGGGCCCCTCGAGCTCGAGCGCCGCCGTCATCCTAGCCACGACTCCGGGGGCCGAAATGGTTTGGCCGTCGCCGATGGGGAGAGCCGTGTCCTTGTAGGCCTGGCCCCAGAGGACCTCGGGGATCAGGCTGTGGCGGGGGATATCTTCGAAGGCGGCGAGGACTCGCGGGTCACTAATCCCCTGCGCCCTCAAGCGCTCGACGAGTTTACGCCGCACCAATAGAAAACCGGTTCGCCCTGAGGCGTGCCCCGACAGCATTCACTTCCCCCCAAGTCCCGAGATTAGAACTAAAGCCGCCCAATTTCCAGCGATCTGCCGCGGGCTTCCGCCGAACTCAGCCGAATCTCCGGCGGGCCGACCTGCTAGAGTCGGCGCGTGCGCCTGTCCCTACTTGCCCCCTTCCTTCAAGCCCCCCGATCTGCGGGAATCGCCCGGGTCGCTCGCCGTGTCCACGGCACGAGGGGATTCTTGGTGTGCTGCCTTTGGTTGCTCGGAGCAGGAGCGGGCCTCGCCCAGGAGCCCGGTCTTTTTGCCGCACAACTCGATGCCCAGAATCTTGGGAATCATCGCGTGGGGGGGGTGGATGCGGTCGCCGGGGTCGGCGATTGGGCTCTCGGCAACGGCCGGGTATGCGCCGCCATCGCCGGGCTCGAACACGAATCCATGCTCTCGGATCGCGGCGGCGTGCTGGTGGACCTAGGGCATTGCGGCCGGGGAGACGATCAATGGGGCGTGCTCCAGCCGGTCCTCAATCTCTCTCGCGATGAAATCATCCCGACCCTCTCGATCCGCTCGGAGGTCGTGGGGGGTGAGGCCCGGGTCGTGACCACCGGCAGGCTTCACGGAACCCGGGTCGAGACGGTATACGCCATTGCACGCGCCCCCTCGACCGCGCTCATGCTACGAACAACCCTGGAGCGCGAGGTGCCCGGGGAGTCCGCCTTCCTGATCGCCGACATCGCCATCCACGGCAACGGCCAGCTGACTCCGTTCACCCTGGCTAGCCGGGACGAGGGCACCAGCCTCGGGTTCGAACACCCGGCTGTGAACGTGGACGATTTCTTCTCGGCGGCAGACGCCATGGTGCGTGCAGATATTCAGATTCTACTCGGAGCCCGGGGGCTCGAGCCCCAAATCGCTTACGGCTGGCGGATCCTGGGCGCGCGCATAGACCGCAGCGACGGCAGCAGTGAGCCCCTCGCCCACCTGGCGATGAACGGCAAACACTTCTCGATCCTCGGCGCCTACACCGAAACCCTTCTTTGGGGAGGAGTGGGCCCCCCCAACATCGCCGAACTTCTGCAGATGCTCTGGATGGATCTCGGCGTGGGCGATCGGGTTGTCTATGAGCGCGAAATTCTTTTGGGTGAGCGCGCCACCGCGGCGAGTATTACCGACCAACTCTGGTCTCGCGGAACTCTGATCGAGGGGCGTCTTGATGCGGCCGGGGCGACCCTGCATGTGCAGAGCCCGGCAGGCGTGCCCCTGACCCACCTCGAGACCGACGCCGACGGGCGTTTTCGCTTCCGCCTGCCGCCCGGCGCCCAGGGCCAACATCTTCTCGAAGTCCGGCCGAACTTCGGCGACCTGGTCGAGATTCCCTTCCAGGTCAGCGCCGGCACCCCGAGCCTGGAACTGCCCCTTGGCACCACCCCACAGCCCGGTCGGCTCAAGCTGCCCCGGGGCGAGATTATGCGCCTGACCCTGATCGGCCTCGGCGAAACGCCGACTCCCCGGCTGCGAGCAGATCGGCGCGGCTTCAGCGTCGGCGGCCGCGAGATCCCTGGGCATGCCGAGTCCAATGCGGTTTCCCTGGCGGGCGTGGCCGGCGACGTTCGGAGCCTGGAGCTGGCTCCGGGCCGCTATCGCGTGATCGCAAGCCGGGGCCCCTTGTGGAGTTTGAGTGTGAAGGAAATTGAGGTCCGTGGGGGGCAGGAGATACCCCTCGAAATTGAACCGCCCGTGCGGATCCTCGAACACCCGGGATGGCTCTCCGCCGACTTCCATGTGCACGCGGCCCCGAGCGACGACTCGGGTCTCCCGCTACGCCAAAGGCTCTCGGAGTTCGTGGCCATGGGGGCCGACCTAATCGTCTCGACCGAGCACGACAACGTGTACGACTACCAGCCCATGATCGAAGAAATGGGATTGGCCGAAGAGATTCACAGCCTGGTGGGCGTCGAGATCACCAGCACCTATCGAGGCAGTGAGACCCCGCAAACCGCCGGCCACTCCAACGCCTTTCCCCTGGCCGTCCAACCCGAGGCCTACCGCGGCGGCGCCCCGCAAAGCCAAAACCGGCGGCTCGGGCGGATCGTCGAGGAAGTCCATGCCCGGCCGGGCCGCCCCCTCGTCCAGATCAACCATCCGCGTGAAGGGGGTGTCGACTCGGGCCTCGGGAGCTTCTTCTCCCACCTTTCGGTCTCGGAGTCGGGGCACGACCCGACCCGACCGCTGAGCGCGGCGGGCAACCGCTCGCTGATCGAACGCCCTCGGCCCGGCGCGCCTCGCGATATTGATTTCGACGCCATCGAACTCCTGAATGGGGCATCGATGGAGCATTACCGCATGGCCAGGGCCGACTGGTTCGCCTTCCTCCTGCAGGGAGAGATCCGCACCGGCACGGCGAATAGTGACTCCCACAGGGCCAGTGAAACCATCGCGATCCCCGTGAACTACGTGGTCTATAGCCCCCCGACCCCGGAGGCCGAGGACGCCCCTATAGAACTCGACGTGCCCGCTTTGGTCGCCGCCATTCGGGGCGGCCGTAGTTATGGAAGTTCTGGTCCGCTCCTCGACGTGCGCTTGGGAGAGAGTGGGCCAGGCGAAATGTTCCAGGGCGAGCGAGGCACGCTTTCGATCGGCGTGCGTGCGGCGCCGTGGGTGCCCATTGGGGAAGTGCGGGTCTTCGTGAGCGGAGCCCTCGCCCTGCGCAAGAGCCTCGGTCAAAGCGGCGAGTTGAGCGTTCCCCTCCGTTTTGATCGCGACGCTTTTGTCACGGTCGAGGTGGAAGGTAAGGCCGAACCCGGCTCCCTCTACGCCCAGGTGGCCCCGGGCTACACTCCGTTTGCGTTTACAAACCCGGTTTTCGTGGACGCCGATGGCGACGGAAAATGGCTGCCCCCGGGACTCGCACCGGATGGGCTCCCCACCCTCTCGGCGCCCTTCGAAGCACCCTGAACTCCGCGGTGGGAGGGGGCATTTCGGGTCCGTTGTGAGGGCCCCTTCGCTTCGCTTGGGCCATGCATATCCGTCGACGATTCCCTAGTTTACGCATCCGCGAGATTTTAGATCGCCAGGAGAAAAAAGATGACCCGAGCCTATTCGATCCGCGTAGAAGACGTCACCGCCGAACGAGAGCGCGTCAATCAGGACCTCTCCCAGGTCGACGTTTCCCGGGTGATTCGTCTCGACGAACTCGAACTCGCCGAGATGGGCGTGCGAGACGTTCGTTTGCGGATTCTGGCGGTCTCTGCCGAGCATAATGTCGACCACGCCGCCTTGGCGGATACGGTGAATATTGCTGAATTGCGCGGGGGGAAGATCTACCCCGGAAATTCTGCTCTGGGCGAAGTCGTCGCCGTAGGGGGCGATGTGACCCGCTTCAAGCCGGGCGATATTGTCATTACCCATTGCAACGGGGAGCCCGATCGCTTTGGGTTTCCCAAAGTTATCTGGGCCTACGACAAGCCCGACTCCACGGGCTGGTATGCCGAGGAAGCCGTGGTGGCGGACTGGCAGATCGTGCCCGCGCCCCTGAAGTGTGGCCTGAACCTTTGGGAGATCGCCGCGCTGCCCCTACGGGCACCCACCGCCTATCACCTCTGGCGCCGGGCCGAGGGGATGTTCCGCGTGAAGGTCCCCGTAGAACGGCTGGCCCGTATGAATGTACTCGGCTTTGGCGGTGGAGTTTCGGAGCTCTTCCTGATGCTCGCCCGAGCCCGGGGACACAACGCGTTCTTTTGTTCGGGAAGCCCCGAGCGCCGGGCAGCCCTCGAAGCCCAGGGGATCCCGGGCATCGACCAGAAGGCTTTCAACCGATTTGCCAGCCGCAGCGATAGCAAGGGCTTCGTGAAGGAAGTCCGCGGGCTGACTGGGGGCGAGGGCATGCACGTGGTCTGCGACATGCTCCGGGGGCCCATCTTCGATGCAGGTTTCGCCGCCGCCGCGCGCGAGGGAGTCATCGTCAGCGCGGGATGGCAGCTCACCCGAGACGTTGGATACAACTCGGCCGCGGCCTCGATCAAGCAGATCACCCTCGACCACACCCACTATGAAACTCTCGAAGGGGTCGAAGCCGCGACCGAACTCTACGGTTCGGTCTTCAAGCCGACGATTCATTCGGAGATCTACGATTTCGAGGATCTCCCTCGAGCGATGCTGGAGATGCACGCAAATACCCAGACAGGGATTCCCATTATTCGCGTGGCCAGCGACATGCCCGACTCCGTCGCGGCCCTGATTCCGTAGCCCGGGTCGGGTGGCCCGCTCCCGGGAGCACGGCATCCAAACTCCTTCATGACTGAATGCATCTTCTGCCAGATCGTCGAGGGAAGTGCCCCATGCCACCGTGTCCAGGAGGACGAGTTAACCCTCGCCTTCATGGATATCTTCCCGCTCGCACCCGGTCACGTGCTCGTGATTCCAAAAGAGCACGCTGAAAACCTCTTCGAGATCGAGGAGGTCAGCTTGCTCGCTGTCACTCGCATGACCCAGCGCGTGGCGCATGCCCTGCGGGCCGAACTCGAGCCCGACGGGATCATGATGATGCAGCTGAATGGCGCAGCCGCCGGCCAGACCGTCTTTCACCACCACGCTCACTTGATCCCGCGAGACGAGGGCAGCGCCCTCGCCTTCCACCCCCGGGTCCGCGGCGGCGACGCGGAACTCACGAGCCTGGCCCATCGGATCGGCAAGTCGCTCGGCTAGGCGGAGAGTTCGGCGAGCCAAGAGGAGAACCATAAAATGGACTATCAGGACATCCTCTTCGAACAGGAATCGGGAGTCGTGACGCTCACCCTCAACCGCCCCGAGCACATGAACACTTTTAGTGGGCGCATGGGCAGCGAATTGAGTGATGCCTATCGCCGCTGCGATGCCGACGATTCGGTCCGCGCCGTCGTCTTGACCGGTGCCGGTCAGGCCTTTTGTGCAGGGGCGGACATGACCGCGGGTTCGGAGACCTTTGCGAGTCAGGCCCATGACGCCGCCTTCAGCTCCTCTCCCCTCGAGCGGCCCGCTTGGGAGGTGCGCAAGCCCGTGATCGCCGCGCTCAACGGGCACGCCATCGGGATCGGCCTCAATCTGGCCCTTCAATGCGATCTGCGCTTCGTGGCCCAGGAGGGGAAATACGGCGTCCTCCAGGTGCGCCGTGGGGTGATGCCCGACTGCCAGGCGCATTGGACGCTCCCGCGTCTGGTGGGGATGGCCAAGGCGGCGGATATCCTTTTGACCGGCCGAAAATTCGAGGGCGAGGAGGCCGTGCGCCTGGGGATTGCCAGCCTCAGCTTGCCCCGGGAGGAAGTGCTTCCCCATGCCCTCGGCGTGGCTCGGGAAATCGCCGAGAAAACCGCGCCGATCTCGGTGGCGGTGACCAAGAAATTGCTCTGGCAGAGCTCATCGTTGGGCCCAGACGAGGTGGAGCACTACGAAACCCAACTCCACCACCACCTGATGGGCCTTCCCGATGCCGCCGAGGGGGTGATGGCTTTCCTCGAAAGGCGCCCGCCTCGCTGGACCGGAAACCTCAGCGAGGATTGGCCCGAGTGGCCCGATTCCGAGGAGCCGGACTGATCTCGGCTTTCGGGTTCCTCTCATCAGACCTGGGTCATCAG
>JAPKBZ010000128.1 GCA_028823175.1 Myxococcota bacterium | reverse complement strand
GGTAGCGGCGATTGAGTTCCGAGTGGGTTCGGGGCGGGCGCGGAGTCTTGATGTCGTCTCCCGCCGAGAAACAACGCTCACCCGCGCCGGTCAGGATGCCCACCCGCACCGAGTCGTCGTCGATGAATTCCACCAAGCGATCGTAGAAGGCCTTGTGCATGGATGGGGTCCACGCATTGACCGGAGGGTTGTCGATGGTGAACACCGCAATATCAGATTTTTTTTCGTAACGAAGTTCGCTCGACATAAACCCTTCCGGAGCAGAAAATAAATGCGTGACCGCTTCGCGTAACCTCAGAGGACGAAGGACAAACCCGCGAAGACCCAAAACGGTTCTCTCGCCCGACGTCTCCTCACTACGGGCCAGATGAGTCAACAGACTTCACGGACGAGATGCGCATTCCGTCCGGTCTCAGGCCAGCAATTTTCAATTTCGGCAGTTACGATAGCGCTTCCCACACAGAGAGGGGCTCTCAGTGACGCAATCCGAATCTCCAGATGAATTCCTAAACAGGGATGCTCTTGCTCTCGCGGAGCTCATCAAAGCGAAAGAACTCTCGCCCCTCGAGCTGACCGAAATCGTGATCCGTCGGATCGAGATCAGTAACCCCAAGCTCAACTTCATAACCACCCCTGATTTCGATCGCGCGCGCCTGCGTGCTCCAGAAATCTCGTCGGATACGCCCTTCGCCGGGGTGCCGATACTCATCAAGGACATGATCGATGTCGGCGGATTACTCCGGACCGACGGCTCTCGACTCAACGCCCAAAACATCCCCAAAGCCAACGTCGCCTACATCGACGCTCTCGAGGCCTCGGGCCTCAACATTCTGGGCATGACCAATGTGCCCGAGTTCGCGAGCCTGGTGCTCACCGCCAACGAAGTCTTTGGGGCCACCCGCAACCCCTGGAATCTTGACTACTCGACCTTCACCTCCAGCGGAGGAGCCGCGGCGGCCGTCGCCGGCGGCGCGACTCCCCTAGCCCACGGAACCGACGGCGGCGGATCCTGCCGCCTACCCGCCTCGGCCACTGGGATTTTAGGGATGAAGGCAAGCCGCTTCCGCATGCTCTCGGGAGAGGCCGATGGCAGCCACGATCACGTAAAAACCAACCAGACCCTCAGCCGCTCGGTGCGCGACAGCGCCGCGCTGCTCGACTGCACCGAGGACAAAAGCGGACGGATCTACCCCCCCCTCGGTCGACTACAAGGTCCCGACAAGCGCCGGCTCAAAATCGGCTACGCCGACGATATCCCGGGCGCGGTCCCGGTGGAGAGCGATGTCCGTGCTGCCCAGGAAGACACCGCAATCCTCCTAAAGGCCCTGGGCCACGAAGTGATCGAAGTGGCCCACCCGATCAGCGACATCAACGCGTACTTCGAGGGCTACCTCGCCTTTTTCGCTGAGAAGACCCGAGAAATCGGGCCGGCGATCATCGGGATGACGGGAAAGGGCGTGCTGGAATCGGGGCTCCTGACCCCCTGGATGGCATCCTTCATCGAAGCCGCCGCAGATTTCGATGCCGGGGAAATGGCCACGCGCAGCGCCGCCCTCGACAGCATTCCCGCAGCTTTCGACCGTGTCTTCGACGATGTCGACGTATTGCTCACCCCGGTGAGCCCCGTCGCCTGCCCGAGACTCGACGAGGCCAGCCCGCGCGACCTTTATAGCTATGAGGCTTTCATCGCCCTAATTGCGCGCTTGAAATTTACGGGGCCCGTCAACTTCGGCGGCCATCCCGCCATGTCCGTGCCCCTGGGTTGGGACTCATCGCTCCCCATCGGTAGCCATTTTATCGCCCGGCGCGGAGAGGACGCAGTCCTCTACGCCTTGGCCTACGAACTCGAGGAAGCACGCCCGTGGGCCGACCGTTGGGCCCCGCATTCCCTGGCCTCTGGCGATTAGCCCATCTGATAGAAGACGGCCTTGTTGCCGTCGAGATCCCTGATATAGCCGCCGTAAAAACTCGGCATGCGCTCACCGGGGGCGCCCTCATCGCTGGCGCCCAGCGCGATCGCCCGGGCGTGAAATTCATCGACCTTCTCTCGGGAGCCGGCAGGAAAAGCGAGCATGTTGCCATTGCCCCGGTGGGGTTCCTCCCCGTCGAAGGGGGTGCAGAGGGCCAGGATCGGCTTGTCCATAGATTCCCCGACGAAGGCGATGCGGCCCATATCCATCAGCACCTTGGCGCCCAAGGGTTCAAGAAGCTGGGTCCAGAACGCTTTGGACTTTTCCATATCGGTCGTTCCGATCGTCACGTAACCAATCTTTTTCTCTTCCTTCTCCTTTCGGCCCTCTCCCGTTTGGAAGAACGACCGGCGTAAATAGGGCGTCAATGTCGGGGCCGGGCCTGCAGCCACCGCTTACTCTTTGCGGCCAGCCCGAGCGGTCAGAGCGGAGATGCGCTCGACGATATCGGCCCAGAGGGCCGGCGGAAGGTTATGCCCCATGCCTTCGATCAACATGAGCTCGGAACCTCGGATGGATTCGTGCGTATGAATTCCGCCTTCGACGGGGACCAGAGTGTCCGCCTTGCCGTGAATCACCAGGGTCGGAATGTCGACTTCGCGCAGCGCAGGGCTGCGGTCGCCGTGAGCCACGATAGCGGCCATCTGTCGCGCGGCGCCCTCGGGATGGAAGGCGCGATCGAAGAGCATCCCGGCTCGCTCACGCAAATAGGCTTCGTCCGCCGGGTAGGCGGGAGATCCGATCACGACATCGCTCTTCAGCGAACGTTCAATGACTTCGTCCCGATCCTCGGGGACGGGTTCGGTCAACACAGCCATCGCCTCGGGACTGGCCGGAGGAAGTTCGGGATTCCCCGTGGTGGACATGATCGAAGTCAGGCTGCGAACCCGGTCGGGATGACGAATCGCCACGGCCTGGGCGATCATTCCCCCCATAGAGGCGCCGCAGATATGCGCCTGTTCGAGGCCGAGGGCATCGGCCACCGCCATGGCATCGTCGGCCATATCGTCCAGGGTGTAGGGAATATCCAAAGGCTTTCCCTGGCCCATGGCCGCGACTATCTCCATCAAGTCGGGAACGCCCAGGTGATCGAGCCAACTCGAGAGCCCGACGTCGCGATTATCAAAACGAATGACCCGGTGCCCGCGCTCCGCCAAGCTCTCGCAAAAGCCATCGTCCCAGAGCACCATCTGGGCGCCCAGGCCCATGATGAGGAGAAGCGGCTCGCCGGCCGGGTCTCCAAATTCATCAAATTCGAGTTCGATCGCTCCCCGCGTAGCTTTCGGCATCCGGTGCCCTTTCCGTGGCCGGTCCTCCGCGAGGCCTCGCGGTCGAATCGGCAAAACAAGAAGTGAAGAAGTGAGGGAGGCTAAATAATTGGCCCCGCCTCGGCAACGCGCAGATCGGCCCTCCCGCTAGAGCAGGACTTCGATCAAGTAGGGGCCGCGCTCGGCGCGGCGGGCCTCCAGGGCGGCCTGGAGCTCCCGGTTTTGGCTGACCTGGCAGGAAGCGACCCCCATCCCCTCGGCCAATCGGGTCCACTCGATCACGGGACGGGAGAGATCCGTCATGGCCTGGGCGACAGGGCCGGGCTCGGCCGGCCCCGTCCGGCCCAACTCGGCCTGCAGGATTCGATAGGCGCGGTTTGCACAGACGATCACCGTCACGTCGAGTTCTTCCCGAGCCATGGTCCACAGCCCCTGGAGGGTGTACAGCCCCGAGCCGTCGGCCTGGAGAGCAACCACCCGGCGATCGGGCGCGGCCACCGCCGCTCCCAAGGCGTTGGGAATCCCCTGGCCGATGGCACCGCCTGTCAGGCTGAGCACATCGTGGGGCGCGGCGGAGCGACCGTAGAGCCCCCACCCGAGCCCCGAGGTCGCGGCCTCGTTGACCAGGATCGCCTCTTCGGGAAGCCAGTGGGCGAGAATCAAGCCAAGACTCACGACGTCGATGGCCCCCTCGGCGACCGGACCCAGGGGCGCATCGGCGACTCCCGGCGCGGGCCCAGTCTCCAGGGCCTCGGCCAGGGCGAGCAGGTCGGGACCCGGCCTTTGGCCAGGACCCGAGAGCCCAAGGGTCTCGCAACCTTCGGGAAGCAGACTGCTCCGGCCGACGCTGCGATAGCCGAAGAAGGCCACCGGCGACCGGGTTCCCACGAACACCAAACTCTCCACCCCGGCGAGGGTCTCCATCGCCTGCTCGGGGAAATAGGGCACGGCGTCAAAATGAGGTATGCCGCGCCCTTCGCGAAGCCGAGGGACGAAGGTATCGAGCCAGACCTGGCATCCCGTACTCGCCCGAATCCGCGCGGCGGCCTCGAGCGCTTCACCGTCCAGCATGCCGCCCAGCAGGAGCCCCGCCTGGGCGCCCTTTCCCCGGAGACGCGACGCCGCTTCGGCGACCGCTGCGGGCTCGGCGGCGACAGCGGCGGCCATCTCGAGATCGGGAAGTTCCCCCTCGGCATCCTCCCAAGCCGCTTCCTGGGCGACGATCAGGCTAGCAACGCCCGAGGGCGAACCCGTGGCGGCGGCGACCCCGTCCACCAGATCCCGGGCGAACTCCACCGGGGTCGCAGAGCGGCGAACGAATTGAGAAACCGATGCGGCCAGGGATTTGATATCCGAGGTCAGGGGCGCGTCCGCGGCGAGGTGCCAGGTCGCGTGGTCACCGATCAGATTGAGCACCGGGCTTCCGGCCCGACGTGCGTTGTGCAGATTGGCGATGCCGTTGGCAAAACCCGGTCCCAGGTGCAACAGAGTCAGGGCCGGCTTGCCCGCGATTCGGCCATAACCATCCGCCGCCCCGGTCGCGACCCCCTCGAAGAGGCAGAGCACGCTGCGGATCTCCGGCACCTTGTCGAGCGCCACGACCAGGTCCATCTCGGTGGTCCCGGGATTCGCAAAACAAACCTCTACCCCCGCGGCCCGAGCGGCCTCCAGCGCAAATTCAGCTCCGTTGCGGCCCATCTTCTTCGACTCCTCCCACGCGATTCTATCGCCCACGGGTCGGGCCCCTACGGGCCCACCGGCACCCTGCCCCCAGCATCTCGCTCAACCAAGCGAAATAAAAGCCCCTGGGGTTCCGAATTCATACGAATCCGTGCCCTTCCAGGCGAGCGAGGGCCTAACCCACAACCGGGGTACGGACCAGGCGACCGGGACGAGCGCCGGTATCGACATCGTTCTCCCGGGTTCGCACGCCGTGGACGAAGGTGGCGATATAGCCGCTGGCGCTCTGGAGGATGCGGCTCCCTCCGGCCGGCAGATCTCGGTGGACCGCCAGTGCCCCGAGGCCGAGATTATCGAAGTCGATGAGATTCAGGTCGGCACGCTTGCCCACTTCAAGGCTGCCGCGATCGTGCATCCCATAGAGTTGGGCGTTGTTATTCGTCTGCTTGAAGACCACGTGCTCCACCGGCAAGCGGGGCCCCCGGGTCCGATCGCGCACCCAGTGCATCAACTGGTAGGTGGGCGCCACCGCGTCGAAGATCAAGTTCACATGGGCCCCGGCATCCGATAGACCCGTCACGGTATGGGGATCTGAGAGCATCGTATGAATCACGTCGTGGTTGCCCGAGAGATAATTCGCCCCCATCAGGATCGCGTAGGACCGACCACCGTCGGAGACCAGAAAATCATACATGACGTCGGCCACGTCGCGCTTTTCTGCGATGGCGCGCGCGCCCAGGACCTGACTCAGTTCGGGTTCGTAATCCACCGGGTCGCCGATGGGGATCACGAAGGCAGCGGTCTCACGCATCAGGTTGTGGATGTTCGCCATGGCGCCCTCCTCATCGACGGGCACGTCGGCATCCTTCAGGATGGCCGCTTTCACTTCGGGCTTCTGCATTTCCCGTGCCCGCTCGGCCAGGGGCAGGTCCGCGAGCTTCAGGTAGGTCTCGCGGCGCTGAAACATGTGGTAGGTGTCCAGGCTCGTCACGAAGCCAATCGGCCTGGACGCCACCTGGGGGCGCAGGTTGGCACCCGCCGCATTTTCTTCGGCGGCGCCCGCCAGAATATCCTGCCACTCGGTCGGGTTGTCGGGTACCTGCACCGTGGTGAAGGTCACCGGACGAGCACACGAACGACCGAGGCGCTTGATCAATTCGAATTCCTCGGCCAGGGAATAGCGTTCGCCCCCGAGAGCCTCGAGTTTTCCGATCGTGCTCGCGGGAATCAATTCAAAGACGCCCGAGCCGGCCCGATCCATCGCCTGGGCCAGAGCGATCAACTCCTCGGCCTCGGCGAAGGTTCCGGGAACCGGATTTCCATCGATGGATCGGTGCCCGGTGGTGCGGCTCGTCGAGAATCCCACCGCTCCGGCACGCATGGCTTCCTCGACGAGGTCGGCCATGCGCACGAGATCCTCGGCCGTGGCGTCCTCGTGATCCCTTCCCCGCTGGCCCATCACATAATTGCGAAGGGCACCGTGGGCGAGTTGAGCCCCCACGTCCAGGGCGTATTCTCGCCCCGCAAGCAGGTCCAGATATTCGGGAAACGTTTCCCATTCGCCCCAGGGCATCCCCTCGTAGAGGGCCGTGCCCGGAATATCTTCGACCCCCTCCATCATCTGGATCAATTCGCGCTCGCCGCCCCGGGGAACCGGCGCAAAGCCCACACCGCAGTTGCCCATCACCACGGTGGTCACACCGTGGGAGGCCGACGGGTCTATCTGGGCATCCCACGTGACCTGGCCATCGTAGTGCGTGTGAATATCGATCCAGCCGGGAGTCGCCAGGGCTCCATCTGCGTGAATCACCTCCCGGGCGGCCTCATCCACCCGGCCCCGGGACACGATCTTGCCGTCGCGTATTCCGAGATCGCCGTTCTCCGCCGGCCCTCCGGTTCCATCGACGATGTGGGCATCCTTGATGAGGTAGTCGAGCATGGCGAGATCCTCCGCTGCGAGTTGAAGCCCCAGTATCGCACAATCAGTACGCCCATCGGCCGCGCCACGCGACCGGCTTAAAAAACCACCAGGCCCCAGGGCCCTTCGGGGTCCGCGGGTCAATGCTGAAACCCCCTGCTGCCATTGCTTTTTGTCCTGATTCCCGGAGGATCCCTAGGCGCCGTCCCCCCAGCGACTTTGCCTCGCTCAAGTCGGCCTGTATGGTTCCGGGTTCAGCGATCGCAATTCCCTTTTTCCGGAGGTTCAAAGTGCGCCCTGCCCTCACCCGCTCCTGGCTTCGGCCGTTTCTGTTCGGCGGCCTCGCCCTTGCCCTGCTCGCCGCGCCGGCCCTGGGACAATCGACGTCGGACTCTTCCAGCGCCGCCGCGCCGGCGGCCCCTTCGCC
>JAPKBZ010000127.1 GCA_028823175.1 Myxococcota bacterium | reverse complement strand
GGAGTCCGGCGCGGTCGACCTTCCCATTTGGGTTCAAAAACATCTCATCGAGAACAATGACTTCTTCCGGTGCCCGATAGCCCACTCGCTCGCGAGCGAAATCGATCCGTTCCGCCACGGCGGGGGGCGCCGATCCCGGGGCGAGTGTTGCGTACGCGCGAGCGTTCTCCCCGTGCACCTCCTCTTTGACCCCCACCACAGCGACAAGGTTTATCACCGGATGCTCCGCCAGGGCCTGTTCGACCTCATGAGGACTGATATTCGAGCCGTCGTGAACGATGATCTGCTTGCTGCGTCCGAAGAAGCGGAGATAGCCGTCGGCGCGCGAGAGATCCCCCGAGTCGAGCCAGCCCTCTCGGATGACTTCCGCCGTGGCATCCGGATCGTCCCAGTAGCCGACCCTCTGGCTCGGCGTCCGAATCAGAAGACGTCCGGCCGACTGGGCTCAGGCGCTGGCATCCGCGCCCGCGAGGGCCAGCCTCGTGCGGCGGTCGTAATCGCCCAGGATCGCCGAGGTAAACCCGAAATCCGTGACGGCGAGGACGCGCATGGGCTCTTCCTCTGAGCCGTTTCGCGTCTGGTGCATGATCCAGCGGGGGACAAAGGCAAGATCGCCCTTCTTGACCGGGTTCCAGTCCTCTCCCACCAAAACCTCGCCGCGTCCTTCGAGGACAAAGAAGAGCGACTCATGTGCATGTTTGTGGCGCTCATTGCAGCTTCCGGGGGCAATCTCAATAATCCGGGGGTCCACGGTCTGAGCTCCGGGGAAAACGGTTCGCTCCACAGAGAAGTCGATATTCAGGCGATCGTTCTTGTTGCTGTAGAGGCTCTCCCCGCTGGATGATGTCGGTCGCACCCAATCGCTCGGCGAGGCTTCGACGCCAAGCGGCTGGCGAGCTTCGGCTCGGTCAATCAACCGAAGTACGGATTCTGAGATGGGCTTAGTCATTTTTTTCCTCGGGATCGGTCTTATTTAAAGAATCTGGTCTGCGGTCTGGGGCGACAGGGCTCGACTATACATCCAGTCCCAAAAAGAGGACCGGAGGCTGAGAGCCTTCAGCATGCCTAGGCGGAGTTTCGACCGACTATCCTCATCGACGGCCAGGTCGGCCGCGATCCCCTGCAGGGTCTCCTGGTGATGGTCGTCCACCGCCGTATGCAGGGGGAAGAAAACGGTATCTCTCGGGCTCAACTCCGAGAGACCGTCAACCGCCGAGCAGAAGGGCTGATAAATCGTGCTAACGATATTCTCGGTCCCCAGACCGAGCGCACCGACGGCCTCGGCCGGCGTCCCGGCGGTGAGCAGGGAGAGAAACATCTCTCGCCAACAGACGACCTGATCGGACACGTCGAGTAGGTCCTCATCATCGACACCCATGGCTTTGCAGAACCGGGTGAAGAGGACGGGGTGCGGCTTGTCCACGATCCAATCGGACTCGATTCCGATCTCGTCGAGTTTCGCGAGTTCCTCGGCTTCATAGACGCCCGACTCTTCTGTGAGGTTCTCCATCAGGCCCGCGCGATGGGAAGGATCCTCGAGGCGCGAAATCACGGCGGTGAGGTAGCGCGGAAATTCCTTGGAGTAACCGTGGTAGTGCCGGCCGAAATCGGCGAGGGCCCAGTGCATATCGGGCAGATTCCCGGAACCAAGAGCCTCGAGGTAGGGGTGATTAACGGCTCGGTGCTGGAGGGACTGTTCGGCCAACTTGGCCACGAACTCCCGGGCGACCCCTCCCGACGCGCCGACCGAGGTCTTTCCCCCAAGCTCTCCTTCACGAACCACGATACTCACCGGGAAGGGCGAGGAGGTCGTTCTTCCCCAGAGACTCCTCGCGGGTCGGGCGACCGGCGAAACGGCCGTCCCCCGAGCGAAGATCATCTCCGCGGCGGCGGCAGAGAGCCCGGGCTGGGTGCTCATCGGGGCGCCTAGCCGAGCGGGAGAAGAGGCTGCAGTGAACTGGGCGTTGAAGCGAGAAAACTCGAGGCGACTCATTAAAATCAAGGCCTTTCCGGCGTTCTGGGGGAGGAGGTCTAACTCGGCCCGCACTCCCGCGTTATTTTGGCATCTACTCAACAAGTCGAAAATCCGAGGGATTTCGGGTCACCGAAAATGTGTTTTACCGAGCAGGCGAAAAGACTCGTCGATACGGCCCCTGGGCCCGGGGCGCCCTAGACCCGGGTCCCCCGGCGGGGAACTCCCGAGACCAGGGAGCCGGGGGGAGGCTTGCTTCTCGCGACGGCGCGGTCTATAGAAACCGCCGAGAGGGAGGCTCATGCGATATCAGACACTGAGAAGCGGTCGCGACCTGCCCATGGTCGGCCTGGGCCTCTGGAAGATCGAGCCCGAGAACACCTCGGACGCCGTGGTGGCCGCCGTCGAGGCGGGCTACCGGCATTTCGACAGCGCCTGCGACTACGGTAATGAGAGCGAGGCCGGGGAGGGGCTGCGGCGGGCCATGGCTGCGGGCGCCGTGGACCGAGACGCCCTTTGGGTCACGTCGAAGCTCTGGAATACCTACCACCGGGCAGAACACGTCCGCCCTGCCCTGCTGCGGAGCCTCGCGGACCTCCAGCTCGATTACCTCGATCTCTACCTCATGCACTTTCCCATCGCGACGCGATTCGTGCCCTTCGAGGCGCGCTACCCCCCCGAATGGGTGTACGACCCCGAGGAAGCCAAACCGCGGATCGAACCCGACTCGGTCCCCCTGCTCGAGACCTGGCAGGCGATGGAGGAGTTGGTGCGCGAGGGCTTGGTGCGGGATATCGGGGTCTGCAATTTCGGCACTTCCCTCTTGCGGGATCTCGTCAACGCCGCCGACACGCCTCCCGCTGTTCTCCAGGTGGAGTTGCATCCCTACCTGTGCCAGCAAAAGCTCGTGCGCTTCTGCCAGGAATCGGGCATCGCCGTCACCGGATTCTCACCGCTGGGGGCTCAATCCTATTTCGCCCTCAACATGGCCGAGGCCGACGAGGCCGTCATCGAGCAGGAGGCGGTCTGCTCCATCGCCGGGCGGCTCGGGCGCAGCCCGGCCCAGGTCGTCCTGCGCTGGGGAATTCAGCGCGGAACCTCCATCGTTCCCAAAACCAGCCGGCCCAATCGCCTGAGGGAAAATCTCGCGCTCTTCGACTTCGAGCTGACCGAGGCCGACATGGCGGCCATCAACGGCCTCGACCGTCATCGCCGCTTCAACGATCCCGGGGACTTCACCGAGGCCGCCTTTAACACCTATTTCCCTATTTACGACTGAGACCGAGCCCAGGCCGGCACCCCCGAGGCTGAAACGCTTCTCAAGCCCCCCTCATCCACCCATTGACTCCTTTTTGACAAGTTGTCTTGACAACTTAATGAAACGCGGCACCCTCCTTCCCTGTGTCCGTTCTCAACGCCGATTCCCGGGTTCCTCTCTATCACCAGCTCGCCGACGTGCTCCGCGAGCGGATTCGTGCGGGCGAATACCCGGCGGGTGATCGCATCCCCTCGGAGCCCGAGCTCTCCCGCACCTTCGGCATCGGCCGCCCCACCGTGCGGCAAGCCACGGATCTGCTCGTCCGGCAGCGCTGCCTCGAGCGGCGGCGCGGTTCGGGGACCTTCGTGATCCACCCTCTCGACGAAATCGACGCGCTCTCCCTCGCCGGAACCATGGTCTCCTTTGCAAAATCGGGACTCGCCGTGACCACGAGCATTGTCGACCCCCTGAAGCGCGTGCGCGTGGGGCCCGACCCCGAAAACCCCTTTGCGGGCCGCGAGGCATGGACTCTGCAGCGCCTATCCCGGGCAGAGGGCACGCCCGCCCTGCTGGAAGCGCTCTGGTTCGATGTCGGACTCTTCGCCGGACTCGATGGCATTCCCCTGGAGGGGCGCTCGCTCTCCCAGCTCGCCGACCAGCATTTTCGGCTCCGCGCCGAGAGCGCGGGCCAAAATTTCCGGGTTGCGGACTGCGACCCGGACAGCGCCGTGCACCTCGAACTCGAGGCCGGCACCCCCATCTTGTTGGTCAAACGACGCGTGCACTTTCCTGGCGCTCCGAACACCGTCTATTCCGAGCTTCGTTGTCGCACCGATGAGCTCGTTTTCTCCCAAACCTTGGAGACGCCACGGCATGACTGAAACAAATGCGAAAGCGGGCTACTTCGGCGAGTTCGGAGGCTCTTTTATTCCCGAGATCCTCGCCGCGACCTTCGCCGAACTCCTCGCCGCCTACGGCGATGCCCGCAGCGACCCCGCTTTTTGGGAAGAGTACAAGCGGCTGATGTCGACCTACTCGGGTCGCCCCACCCCCCTCACCTATGCCGAAAATCTGACCCAGCATTTCGGCGGCGCCCAGATCTACATTAAGCGCGAAGACCTCAACCACACGGGTGCCCACAAGGCGAATAACGTGATCGGCCAGGGCCTCCTCATGAAACGCATGGGCAAGACCCGAGTCATCGCGGAGACGGGCGCCGGCCAACACGGCGTAGCCACCGCCACCATGGCCGCCAAATTCGGGTTCGACTGCACGATCTACATGGGCGAGGTCGACGTGCGGCGACAACGTCCAAACGTCTTCTGGATGGAACGGCTCGGTGCGACTGTAGTCCCCGTCACCGACGGCACGCGCACCCTGAAAGATGCGATCAACGAGGCCTTTCGCGACTGGGTAACAAATATGGACGATACCCACTACGCGCTCGGCACCGCCTGCGGCCCCCACCCCTTCCCTGAAATGGTGACCTGGTTCCAATCCCTGATCGGCGAAGAGGCCCGGGCCCAGATCCTCAAGGAGCGGGGCACACTTCCGTCGGCGGTCTACGCCTGCGTGGGCGGCGGCTCGAACGCATTGGGTATTTTCAGCGGCTTCCTCGACGATGCCGACGTGAAACTCGTGGGCGTCGAAGCGGGCGGCCACGGCCTCTCCACCGGGCGGCATGCCGCGCGTCTCGCCTCGGACGACGCCACCATCGGCGTCGCCCAGGGCTACAAAACGTTCTTCCTCCAAGACGGCGACGGGCAGATGCGGGAGACGCATAGTGTCGCGGCCGGGCTCGACTATGTCGGCGTTTCCCCGATTCTCTCGAACCTGAGCGAGAACGGCCGGGTGCGCTTCGAAGCGGCCAGCGATACCGAAGTGATCGATGCGCTCTCCTTGACGATCAAAAAAGAGGGATTGATCCCAGCACTCGAATCGTCCCACGGTTTTGTTCAGGCCTTCAAGGACGCGCCGAATTTCTCCAAGGACGAAGCGATCCTGATCAATCAGTCAGGGCGGGGAGACAAAGACATCTTCACCGTCGCGGATGCTTTCGACGACCCCAAATGGCGCCAATTCATTCAGGAGAAAGCGGCCGAGTACGCGGCTCGCGGAGACAATCCCGATGTCGACTAGCATGACACTCGAAGATTCCATTCGCGCGAAGAAACAGGATCGCGACATCCTGCTGATGACGCATATCGTCCTGGGGCATCCCTCCTTCGAAGAGGGGATGCGGATTGTCGAAGCGATGGTCGATGCGGGCGTCGAAGTGATGGAGCTACAAATCCCCTTCTCCGAGCCCACCGCCGACGGCCCGGTGATCCTGCGGGCAAACCAGCAATCCCTCGAAAACGGGGCGACTGTCGAACGCTGCCTGCAATTCGCCGAAGAATGCGCTCGCCGCTTCGATATCTCGTTCCTGCTGATGACCTACTACAACATCCTCTTCAAATATGGGCTCGAGGCCTTCGCCCAGCGCATGGCCGATGCCGGTCTCTACGGCGCCATCGTTCCGGATCTACCGCCCGAAGAAGCCGGCGAGTACCTCGAAGCCATGCAATCGCGGAACCTCGCGCCGATCTTCATCTACACGCCCACAACCGACGACACCCGCATGCAGCTCATCGCCGACGTCGCTGAAGGTCTCGTCTACTGCGTAGCCCGCCGGGGGGTCACAGGATCCGATACTCATTTCGACGAGGAACTCGACCTCTATCTGGCCCGCTGTCGCGCCGCGACCGACCTGCCCCTGGCCCTGGGCTTTGGCGTCAAGGACCGTGCCGACGTCGACCACCTGGTCGGCCGCGTAGACCTCGCCGTAATCGGAACCCAGACAATCCGCCTGATCGAAGAGAGCGGTATCGAGGCCGTGAAGCCATTCATCGAGGGCCTGCGAGACCCCAGCTGAACCCGTCGCCTGCAAGAACTCTCTAGGCGCTCTCTAGACGCAGGGGTAGGCGTTCCTAGGCGTACTGTAGGCGTCCAGCAAAACCGGAGAGCTCAAAGCTACAGGGCTCTAGCGCGGGCAGCGGTAGGCCTGAGCGTCAAAGGCTTCTCCGGAAGCGGCGGCGTCGGCGGCCTCAACCTCGCCGGCGGGAATCACGAGGTTCGCCTCCAAGCGCAGCGCCTTGCGGGTCAGGTCGTGGAAAAAATCCACCTCGACGCCTCCGGTCGCCCCGCCCAAAGAGCTGAGATCGTGCGCGGGCATGGAGATTGGGCCCAACGCAGTGCAGCCAGGCCCGGGTGTCTCACCGACCGCCGCGATTTCCACGGCCCGCCGCACCTTGGACAAGGAAAATTCCGGCTCCCCCTCCGAGCAGGAAGCCAGGATGAGCAGCGCCGGGATAAGACTCTTTCGAAACACGGGTTTCCTTTCGTTCGGCCCGGGCGGCAACCGATGGCTCGCCGTCACCGGGCCCTCCCCAGCAAGCTACAAGCCGAGCAGGAGAAGCGCTATGCGCCCGACCCGGGTGGTCAAAGTCTCGCTTCGGCGATCCGCTAACCTGGGCCCCTGGGCGTGACATTGCCCGGGGCCCGCGCCCGGGCACGGATCCCCGACGAGTTATTGGCTACCGCGCGGCGCAAGGAGGATGACCATGAGCTCTCTCGGGGCCTTCTGCGTACTTCTGGGCCTCCTGACCCTGCTCACGCGAGTCCCCCTGGCGCTGTCCCCGGAGCGCACATTCGCGGCCTGGCGAAAGCTCGTCGCCACGCGCCGCTCGGTCCGTCTTTCGGGCCTCATCATCGGCGGCCTGGGCTTCTTCGCCCTGAGCCTGCCCCTCGGCGGCGGCCTCCTGCCGATCCTGATCTGGATCTGGGGCGCCCTCGCCAGCCTGGTGGCCTTGGGCTTCCTGGCTTTCCCCCAGTTCTCCCAGGATCTCGCCCTCGCTCTCTACGAATGGTTCGAGCGGTCGCTGAGCGTCGTCGCCCTGCGCGCCCTGGGAGTGGTGGCGCTGATCTTCGGTGCCGGACTCATCTACCTCGGCCTCTACGTGGTCTAACTCCCTAGTCTAACTACGGGGTCTAACTACGGGGTCTA
>JAPKBZ010000050.1 GCA_028823175.1 Myxococcota bacterium | reverse complement strand
CCTGTGCCCACCGGGCTCTAGCGCCTGTGCCGGCCGGGCGCTCGGGCTTTCAGTCCACGTCCCGCCACTCGTCGCCGTAGTGGATCGTGACCTCACAACCCGGCTGGATATTGCGAAGCGCGTAGAGCTCGAGTCCGACGAATTCGGCGTTCGGCTCGGAGGAGTGGTTGAGAAATCGCAACTCATTTTTCCCCTCGACGCCGACCTCATGATCATCTTCATCGATGACCCAGAGCACATACATGCCATCGCGCCGAGTCGGCCGGCCCTCGAAGGTTCCGACATAGCCGCCCCGCCGCACGCGACGCCCGGCGAAGACCCCTCGTCCATGAATCGGACTGACGCGAGCTTCGACGCGCTCCAGCCTCGGCATGCGCGGCTCGTTCATCGCAAAGCCTCGAGGACTTCGTGGAAATCGGGGGGCGGCGCGGCCTCCGCAGCGATTTCCTCGAAGCCAATTTCTGCGGCGTGCAGCATGTGGCGACCCGCTCCCCCCCGACCCGGCTCCGCTCCGTAACGAACATCCCCCAGCACCGGGTGGCCAAGGTGCGCAAGGCTCGCCCGGATCTGGTGCAGGAAACCCGTGCGCGGCCGAATCTCGACGAGACTGGCCCCGGAAAAGACTTCCACGGGTCGCATGGTCTGCTCGATCACCCGGGCGCGGCCCCGGGCCGCCTCCTCGGGGGTCGCCACCCGTACCCGAGCCGGGCGGTGGCGGGCCACGCGAAGCGCCAGGGAAAGTTCGAGACCCTCAGCGGGCCACTCGACTACCCCCTCCACTAGGGCCAGGTAGCGCTTGGCCACCCGATGGTTCTGGAAACCGGCCCGAATCCGTGCCCACGCGGGCTCGGCCGTCGCCACCAGCATGACACCCGAGGTATCGACGTCGAGCCGGTGAACGACCCCGCTTCGAAGGCCCCCCTCCCCCACGCCGTGGATCTCGGGATGAAGGGAAAAGACCTGCCCGAGGAGGGTCCCTGTCTCGCCCTCCACTAGAGGATGCACCGGCATCCCCGCCGGCTTGTCCAGAGCCAGCCAGCCGGATCCCTGAGCGAGCACCCGGGGAGGGCTCTCCCCCGGCCCGGGCGGGGGAATTCGCTGGTCAGCGGGGGCCGCGAAGGGGGCGACGCTCAACTCACCTCGAGCGCCGAGGGCCGTCCCCTTATCGCCGAGCCCCAGACGGCGGCCATCAAGGGCCACCGCACCCCGCTCGAGGAGGCGGCGCGCCTGGGCCCGGGAAAGGCCGAGCTGGGCCGCCAGAAAGAGATCCAGCCGGGTACCGTCGCTCTGGGCAGAAAGCTCCAAAATTCGGGGGGTTGGCGAGGGTTTGGGCGGGGCGAGGACGATCTTTTCCACGTTTTCTCCGGATCGGGTCCTGGGCCGGACCGAGCCCTTCCAGTGTAGCGGGAGGCCACCTAGGCAGGGGAACAGCCCCTCGGTTACTCTCGCAGCGCGCGCCTCACCCCGACCACCTGAATCCCGCGGCCCGAGGGGTTTCCCGCCATGACGCGCATCCTTCGGAGCCCGACGAACCCCTCTAGGGGGAAGCGGGCGCGAAGGGGTAGGGCCAAAACCGAGCCACTCCCAGCGAGCACCCAGAGAAGGCATGAGCAGACAAACAACCCAAGCCCCGCATATCGCTGTCATGGACACCACCCTGCGCGACGGTGAACAGACGCCGGACGTCTCCTACACGCCGGCCGAGAAGCTCCAACTCGCGCGCATGCTACTCCTCGAAGCCGAGGTGGATCGCATCGAAATCGCATCGACCCGCGTTTCCGAAGGCGAACGTGAAGCGGCCCGAGCAATCACGAGTTGGGGGCGCAAGGCGAGGGTCATCCAACGCGTCGAAATGTTGGGATTCTGCGACGGGAAAAAATCCGTGGACTGGATCGCCGACGTCGGAGGCAAGACCCTCAACCTTCTCGCCAAGGGTTCGGAGAAACACTGCCGGGGTCAGTTGGGGCTCAGCCCCGAAGAGCACCGCAGCGCGATCGAAAAAACCGTCCGCTATGCCCGGCGAAAGCGGTTTACCGTCAACGTATACCTCGAGGACTGGTCGAGCGGGGTTCGCGACTCTTTCGACTACGTCTTCCCCCTGGTTCAACACCTGCGCGAATTGCGCGTGGCCCGGATCTACTTGCCCGATACCCTCGGCACCTTCTCGCCCGGGGACGTCAGCTTTTACCTCGGCCTGATGACTCGAACCTGGCCTCAGGTCGATTTCGAATTTCACGGCCACAACGACTACGGGCTCGCCACCGCGAATTGCCTGGCCGCGGTCGAAGCGGGTGCCCGAGGCGTTCATACAAGCGTCAATGGCATGGGGGAACGCGCCGGGAACTCCTCTTTGAGCGAAGTCGTCACGGCCCTTCACGACCACACGAATCAGCGAACCGATGTCAACGAGAGTCGGCTGACGGCACTGTCGCGCATGGTCGAAACCTTCAGCGGCAAGGAGGTCGCCGCCAACACACCGATCACCGGCCGGGATGTTTTCACCCAGACCGCCGGAATTCATGCCGATGGCGATGCCAAGGGCGACCTCTACCACAGTCGGCTCGAACACGGACGATTCGGTCGCGCTCGACGCTATGCGCTGGGAAAGCTCTCCGGCAAGGCGTCCCTCGATCACAACCTGCAGAGGCTCGGAATAGAACTTCCCACGGCCGATCGCGAGCTCGTGCTGCGACGAATCATCGAGCTCGGCGACAAAAAGCACGTCGTCTCTCCGGAGGATCTTCCGTATATCATCGCCGATGTCCTGAAAACGCCGACCGAGCAGATGCTTCGCATCCATGACTATCGCGTCTCGGTCGGCCACGAAGAGACCCCAGCGGCCGAGGTGACCCTGGCCCACGAGGGCAACTTCGAAAAAGCCGAGGCCTCGGGCGATGGGGGCTACGACGCCTTCATGAATGCCCTCAAGAAGGCGGCCCGGGCATTCGACCTCGAAATACCCAAGTTGGCCGATTTCAAGGTGCGGATTCCTCCCGGCGGGCGGACCGGCGCTCTGGTCGAAACCCAGGTCACCTGGAAACCCGCCCCGGGCAAAACTAATCCGGGCCCAGGGGAAACATTCACCACGCTCGGAGTTGACTCCGATCAGATGGCAGCCGCTGTGATCGCCACGGAGAAAATGCTCAACCTGATCGCCGCGCGCCGTGGCTCGGCGCCCACCCCCAAGGCGAAGCGCAAGCCCCGCAAATCGGCGCGCTGAAGCCTTGATGGAAAGGCAGCTCTCCTTCGGCGTCCGCTTTGGACTCTGTGGCCTCATGGCCCTCGGGATCGGGTGCGCGAGCGCCAAGACCAAAAAACTCGAAGCCGCGTACGGGCCCACGGAGAGCATCATCGAAGTCGTGGCCGTGCTGCGACGGCATATCCCCGACGATACGTATCGCTTTCCACCGGCGACGGATTTTACCGGTCGAAATGTCTACCGATCGACCCTGCTGCGCCTCGAAAATATCGAACGGATCCAGGCCGACCCCCTCCGGAGCGGCTACATGGATCCCGTTGTCGACTTCGCGAAAGCCCGAGCCCTTGAGCGCCTGAGAGCCTACGAACTCGCGGTGCTCCTCTACCTCCGAGTCGCCGAGCGCGACGGGGAATTGAGCGGGCCGGCGAGAGAGAGCGCGGGCATCCTGGAGCAGATCAACGGTGCGCTCAGCGTTGGAATCCACTTGCGAAACCCCCTCGACTCTCCCGCCCTCTCCCCGACCCAGGAGGTGCAGGATCCGAAACTCGCCGTGGGCGAACTTGAGGAACGGGTCGCTCTCCTCTCGTTTCTCTACGACGAACTTCAGGGCAACTACATGCGAGCGGTGGTCGCCGAGGAAATCGAACGCGCCGATGAAGTTCGAGCGTCCTATTTCGTCAATCGCCGGTATATCCTGCCCGATGGCCAACTACTGGCGGTTTCCGAACTTCAGCGGGTCCTCTCCCGTCACGCAGCCTCCAAAAAACACCTCCGCCATATGATCAACCTGGCTGATCTCTATAATGACCTCGCCAGGGAGTACGTCGCAGCGAGCCCGCCCCAGAGCCTGGATTTCGACCCCGCTCAATTCCAGGATCTGATCGACCCCGCCGCCCAACTCTACGAGGCCGTGGCTGCGCATGACGGAACGCCAGAGAAACTCGAAGCCGGGCGCAAGCTCGAAGCGCTCCTCGCCTTTACACTGCAGGTGGATGTTGACCGATTCAGCGATTGATACCCGCGCGCCCGGGCAGGGCCTAGCCCTCGTGCTGACCCTTGTCCTGGCCCTGAGCGGCTGTGCTCAGCGACCGCCGCCGCCCGGCGGAGATCTGCTCATTCCTCTGGCGAGACCGGCTCCTTGGCTTCCCCAAACTACGGATCTTCTCGGGGCAAAGGCCGCCGCCTCGGCGCTGGCCACCGATATCCCCACCCTTGAAAAAACCGTCAAACGCCTCGACAAGACATCGGACTCACATAAGGGCGAAGACCTCGATGCCCTCGCCCAGAACCTTCTCCACTCGACGCTCGACGACCCCGAGGCCTACCGGAAGGCGAGCCAAAAACTCGGCGCGGGCTGGGGAACGGATCCAGCCCTCGATGCTCGCCTGCAACAATCCGTCAACGATGACCTCCTTCGACTCGCTTGGCGAAGGCGAATGGACACCTGGGAAATCTATTGGGCGCGTACCTTCAACGCGATCTCTCGCCCCCTCGGCCAGGCTGCCTTCAACGGTTTCATCTTCGCCCCACTCCAACTCAGCACCAGCGTGGCCCACTATCTCGCGAGTTTTTCGAACGACGAGGCGTTGGCGGGCACGGATCGCCAAGCCCTCACCCTGCGCAAAGAGTGGCTCGCCCGGAACCCCGAGGATGAGGACTACCAGTACGTCCTCGCTCAGGTTGAGGGGGGGGACAAAAAATTGGGCCGGACCATGCAAGCGCGGCGGCTTCGCACCGCGCGCCGAGCGGAGAAGGCCGAGCGTTACCGGGTCGCCGCAATGGAGGCCCAACGCGCGCTCTTCTGGGGGCCGAGTGCCGAAGCCACGCAAATACTCGACGATGCCAAGAAGCGCCTGGAAGACCACTGGCAGCTCTTTGAAGCGTCCCTGGAGGCCGAGCCCCTCCCCCCCGGCCGGAGCTACGGGCCCGAGAGCCGTGCACTGGCCATCGCTCTCCTGAGCGGTTCCGGCGAGTCAACCCCTCTGACGCCCGAATCGATCGAGACCCTGGAAGCCCGCGCCCAGGGCAAGGGCGATACCGCCGGAGAGGCGGCCTACATCTTCGCCCTGGCCCAATACGAGGGCGGGGCCGAGAGTGCCAGCTGGCGAACCCTGGCCGAGTTGGCCAAAGAAAGTCCCGAGCACAACAACATGGCGCGCTACGCAGCGCACCTGGTCGACGACCCCTGGCAGAATCCCTACCGCGCATACAAAGAAATGCGGCGCAGTAAGTTCTATGAGGAAGTCACGTGGCGTCTCTTCGGAAACTATGCGACCCGAAGCCGTTACCCGAACCTGCCCCGCCCCATCGCGCTTCTTCTCGAGTCCCCGGGGATCGCATCGACAGTCCTGACCTCTCCCCTGCGGCTGATTTTCGGGCGCTGGCAGAAATCACCCGACTTCCAGCAGCCCAGCGCGATTCTCGGATATCGCTATCTGGCCCTAGAACCACGCGGGGAAAACGCCGAAGAGGTCATGGCATGGCTCTTCTCCTACGAGCAGAATCGCGAAAATTTTGTGGGCGCTCTCCGGATCGCTGATTTTCTCCCCAGAATCTCGAATAAAAAACGCGCCGAACTCGCCGAGGCCGCATCGGCCCAGCAACTCGCCGCCGCCGCAGGAATCCGGCGACCGGATCGCAGAATCCAGGTTCTCCGGCATACTTCCGTTGAATACCCGGACAGCGCTTCGGGAAAAATGGCGGGCTATCGTGTCCGAGCCGAACTCGAAGACGCATCCCCCCAGAAGATCACCATCACCCGGGATTTTCTCAAGGAAACTCCCCGGGTCGCAGGGCCCGGTGGCTTCGGAATCAATCCGATCCTGATTAATGGAAAAATCGAGGACGGTGAACTGCACCCGATCGGGATCACTCTCCTCGGGGGCCTGAACGTACGCTTTGATCTAGTGGGCGAAGACGGCGACGAGGACTCGCTCCCTCTGCCCATGTACAAGGAAATTTCCTCCAAGCGCATGGCTCAACTCGCGGCGATGCTGGACGAAACCACCCGGCGCAATGAGTTGATCGACCCTGACGACCGCCTCGCCGCCGATGCGGACCGGGACCAATTCCTCGAGCGCGCCTTACTCGGCCTCGCGGATCGGCCGGACAAGCGGCCTACGGCCCAGAGCACCTACGTCTACGAAAGCATGCGCGAGCGCTATGGCATGGTCCGCGGGCGCGAATCCATCCTCCCCTTCGACCTCGTCTTTCAAGGGAGTTTCACCGATTTGAACTTGGGCGCCTTCCCTCGCTGGCGGCCGCCCAAGAAAACTCCCGACGCCTTTCTCTACCGCTGATCGAGACCGAGCACTTCAGCCCCGGTAGGCGCGATCGAGCAACTCCACGGGATGCACTACCTGCGCGGCCAAGCCGCGCTCCCGGGCACCTGAGCGGAGTTGCAGGAGGCAGCCCGGATTTCCCGTCACAATCCAATCCGGGGCAACGGCCTCGAGGGCGTCCAATTTGGGGCGAAGGACCTCGGCGGCCATCGCCGGATTGAGGAGGCTATAGGTGCCCGCCGCGCCGCAACAGCTCTCGGCGTCGGCGTGGGGGACCAGTTCGAGATCTTCGATGGCGTTGAGGAGACGCCTCGGTGCGGCGCGAACCCCCTGAGCGTGAACCAGATGGCACGGGTCGTCGTAACACACCCGGCCGGGCAACTTTCCTCGAGGCGGCCGCAGCCCGACCTCGTCCAGCCATTCGCAGACGTCGCGCGCCTGGCTCGAGAGGAGATCGCCGCGCCCGGGAAGCCAGCGATCGACTTCCCTCAGAGCCGCACCACACCCCGCCGAATTACTCACCACGGCGTCCAGGGGTCCGTATTCGTCGGCGCTGAAGGCAGCGATATTCCGGTCGGCCAGCTTGCGCGCCGAGTCCATGTCTCCGGAGTGCGCATGCAGGGCTCCGCAACAGCCCTGCTCCTGGGGCACGACGACGTCGTAGCCATTCTGGGCGAGCACCCGCACGGTGGCGCGGTTGATCTCGCCGAAGAGTTCGGCCATCACGCAGCCCTCGAGGAGCGCCACCCGCCCTCGCCGCTCGCCTTCGGCGGGCGTCAAAGCGGGCAGCCGCTGCCTTGCCGAAGCCGCCGGAACCGGGGGCAGGAGCGATTGCCCGCGCTTCAGAAAAGGCAGGAGGAGCGCGCCGAGTCGGTCGAGCCGAAGCTTCTGAAGAAATCTCAGCAAGGAAAACGAGGCGTGAAGGCGGCGGGGGTATACGAGCAGGTGGCGCAGGACGTAGCCCTCGAGGCGTGGCCCCCAGCCTTTTCGCAGGCCCGAACGAGCCGCCGCGGCTCGGCCCTCTTCGAGGAGCGCGCCGTATTCAACCCCCGCCGGGCACTGGGTCTCGCAGGCTCGGCAACCGAGGCAAAGCGAGAGTTCGTCGGCCACGAGCGAGCCGAATTCGATCTCCCCGGCCGCCGCACCCCGCAGCAGATAGATCCGGCCCCGGGGCGAACTGTTCTCACGGCCCGTAATTCGATAGGTCGGACAAGCGCTCAGGCAGAGACCGCAGTGGACGCAATCGAGGGTGCCCTCAAGAATGGCGGGGTCGAGTTGAAGCGGAGCCGTTGTCTCCGCCATGCTAAATACGTCCCGCGAAGCGGCCCGGGTTCAGGATCCGGGAGGGATCGAAACGATCCTTGAGCGCGCGCATCAACCCCAGGTTGGCCGCACCCCAGAAAACATCGTGATCCCCCGGCGCAGCCTCGGGCAACTCGTCGATCACCACCTCGGCGCCCAGGCTGTGCCGCATCGCATCGAGACGCCCGAGAACCTCGTCAAGCCAAACGAAGTCTTCCGCCCCATCGGAACGCGGAACAAAGCGCGCGTGAAGAACAGCCGGCTCGGGATAGGCGAGGAGTTCGACGCCCGGGCCCTCGAGACACTGCCAGGCTTCCGCGAGCCTGAGGGGAAGAACGTGAACCCGTGCTCGTAATCCGCCGGGGAGCGGGCGCCCCTGAAGATCGCGCACGGCGTCCATACCGCCCTCCGCCGGCGCGCAAGCCGTTCGCCCTCGCAACAGCCAGCCCGCATCGGCTTCGGTGGCGGGCGCTTCGCCCGCAAATTCGGCCACCAGGCGCAGGGACCCTCCCGGTCCCTCGAGGGAATTCGCGTCGCCGGCCCGCAGGCCAACGCCCCTTGCAGAACCCCGGCGCGCGGCTGCCAGGGCCAACTCGAAGGCGCCCTCGGTCCGGGGGACTTCGAGTTCGACGACCCTGCACGAGGCTGGCACCGGCTTGAGCCGGAGCCAGGCCTTCTCGATCACCCCGAGAGTTCCCAGCGAACCGACGTAGAGTTTGGCCATGTCGTAGCCCGTCACGTTCTTAACCACCCGGGCACCGCAGCGAGCACGGTCCCCCGAAGCCAGCACCGTGTCGAGTCCGAGGACCGCGTCTCGCACCGGCCCCAAGCCGCGCTCCCGAGGACCGCTAACCGCCGTCGCCAGGGTTCCGCCCAAGCTTCCGCCTCGGTCGGGCGGATCCAAGGGGAGCAACCAACCCTCCGTGGCCACGACCTTGGCGAGTTCCCGTAAGGGAGTCCCGGCCCCGGCCTGGATCACCCCATCGGCAGAATCGAACTCGACGACCCCCGACAGGTGGCGGCAGGAGAGCAGGGTCGCTGCACCCTCTACCGGGTTTCCGTAATTCATCTGGGTGCCCGCGCCCTCGACGAGAACCGCTTCACCCTCGGCCGTGAGCGCACGCAAACAGGCCGACAACTCTTCGGCATTTTTCGGCGCGACCTCGGTCACGAGACGGCCGCCCGCGACGACCCTCGCGGGCTCGAGGGCAAAGGCGCCGTCGCCCACAACGGCTCGAAGCGCCTCCAGGCAAGAAGAGTTTTTCGACACCCCCATCACAGGGGCACTTCGTCATAGCCACGGGCCCTTGGGTTGGCCTCGGTGCAGGCTCGGGTCATCGGAATCACCTTCCCAGGATTACAGATTCCATCGGGATTGAACGCGTCGCGCAATTTGCGCATGGCCTCGAGGTCCTCGGGGGTGAAGAGCAAGCCCATGTAATCGCGCTTCTCCATGCCGACCCCGTGCTCGCCGGTCAGAACCCCGCCCACCCGAACACAGAGTTCGAGCATTTCCCTTC
Source organism: Myxococcota bacterium (assembly GCA_028823175.1). Taxonomy (GTDB): domain Bacteria; phylum Myxococcota_A; class UBA9160; order UBA9160; family UBA4427; genus JAZXM01. The sequence continues at coordinate 22,276 of JAPKBZ010000050.1, read as the reverse complement.
CCGCAGCGACCACCCGGGCCAATTCTTCCGAGTTCCTGCGATCGAAAGAAATATTGGGGTGCAGATTGCCGTCCCCCGCGTGGAAGACGTTCGAGAGCGTGAGGTGGTAGCGGTCCCCGATGGCGCAAATCTCTTCGAGCACCTCGGGAAGGCTCGCCCGGGGAACCACGGCATCGTGCACGTAGAGATCCGGGGCCAGACGACCCATCGCACCAAAAGCACCCTTGCGCGCGCGCCAAAAGAGGGCGCGCTCCTCTGCGTCGCGGGCAACCCGCAACTCGCGCACCCCTTCCCTGGCCGCGAGTTCGCGGATTCGGTCGGTCAAGCCCTGCATTTCGCAGGCGGCGCCATCGAGTTCGATGATCAGCACCGCCCCCGCATCGGTGGGCAGCCCGGCCGCGTACACACTCGCCTCAACGGCACGGATCGTTCGACGGTCGACGACCTCAAGCGCAGCGGGAACCATCCCGCTGCGGATGATACCTCCCACCAGGCGGCACGCGTCGGAGACGTCATCGAAGATCGCCAGCATCGTCTCGACGGCCTCGGGAATTTCGACGAGTCGGACCGTCACCTCGGTCACGATGCCCAGGGTGCCCTCGCTCCCCACCACCGCTCCCACCAGATCGTAACCCGGAGCAAAGCCCGCGGCCGAACCGAGTCGAACCACCGACGCGTCGGGCAGGACCATTTCCACCGAGAGCACGTGGTTCGTCGTCGTGCCGTACTTCAGGGTGTGGGGCCCACCCGAGTTTTCCGCCACGTTGCCCCCGATCGTACACGCCTGCTGACTCGATGGATCCGGGGCGTAAAAGAGCCCCATGTGGGCGATCGCCTCGGAGAGGTGCGCGTTGACGACACCGGGCTGAACGACCGCGATACGGTTCTCGGCATCGATCTCTACGATTTTGACCATCCTCGAAAGGCCGATCACCACCGCACCGTCCATCGGGACCGCCCCCCCGGAAAGACCCGTCCCCGCGCCCCGGGGCACGAAGGAACGTTCGAATTTTCGACAGGCCGCAACCACTGCCACAACCTGATCACGGTCGGCCGGCAAAACCACTGCGCTCGGCGCATGGGAACCCAAGGTCAAGCCGTCGCAGCCGTAGGTATAGAGTTCCTCGGGGCGCGAGAGGCAGTTGTCCTCACCTACGATCGCGGCGAGCCGATCAAGAAGGCTGGGCGTCGTCGATGCAGAAAGGGGCTGGCTTTCGCTCACCCGGCAAGTCTAGCCCGGGAGAGCCGCGCCGCGCACTTAGGCGAGACCCAGCCGTTCCAGATCGTTTTCATCCAGCCCCAGGTAGTGGCCGATCTCGTGCCGCACGGTGATCTGCACCTGCTCGATCAACTCTTCCCGATCTCGGCAGATCTTCTCGAGGTTTCCCTTAAAGAGAAAGATGCGATCGAGATCCGGAATCTGCTCGGTCAGCGCAGCCTCAGTTCGGGGTACGCCCATGAAGAGGCCGAGAAGCTGGGGCGAGAGCCGCTCGTTCGCCACCAGCTCAAGGCTCGGGAAATCCTCCACCAGAATGGGCACGTTGGAGATGTACTCCCGAATCGAGCGGGGCAAATTTTCCAGGGCCTCGTCGATGGCGGCCTGAAAGAAATCGAAATCCGTGGCAACCGGGACAGGAAACTGAATGGGATCCAGGGCATTGGCGCGCTCAAACGCCGATTCAGCCTGGGCCTGGATCTCCTCGGCATCCGAACCCTCGGCCTCGAAGGCCTGGCGCTCGAAAACGAGGGCAAGGCTGTAGACGATATGCGGAGAGTCCGGCTCGCACGCGGCCGCTCGTTCGAGAACCCGGCGAGCCTCGGAGTAGGCGCCCATTTCGAAGAGGACGTGACCCTCAAACCCGCTGTAGGTGGGCTGTTCGCCGCCGGCCTTGAGGGCTCGACGAACCAGGAAGGTCGCTCCCTCGAGGTCATCCCCGTAGAAGAGGGCCTTGGCCTTCAGGTAATAGAGCTCGGCCTGCAGCGGTCGATCGAGGCGAGGCAGAGCTGGGAGCCCCGCCAACAATTCATCACAGGCTTCGAGACCCGTCTCGAATTCGCCCACTTCCTCGACCAGTAATTCGATCCGGTTCAGGTGAGCGGTCGCGAACTTGGGATCCACCGCGATAGCCCGCTCAAACTCGTAGAGGGCTTCCTCCACGCGCGCCTCGTCCCAGAGGATCTCACCCCGACCGTTGTGGGCCTCGGCTCCCGCCGGGTTGGCCCTGAGGGCCTCGTCCAGCCAAGCGAGGGCCTCCTCGACTCGGCCCCCATAAGAGGCCTCCATCGCCTGATCGAGGCAATCCCAATAACGATCCTTGTTGTTCTTCATGGAAATCACGCCCAGGCGGCGGCGCCGCGTTTGAACGCCCCAGCATAGCAGAGAGACCGGGGGCGGATTCCTCGCAGGTTTCGAAGCCCTCGCTAAACTCCCCGGGGAAGTCGGCGGCCCACACCCGGGGCGTCGAAAACCGCGGGGAAAACCAATGCTCCCAGCCCGGGATTTCGCACGATTTCGACCCCAAGGCCCCCGATGGGCCCCGTGGCCGGCCCTCCTTCTCGTCGCCGCGCTTCTGGGCTGTGTCACCGCATACCCCGACGGCACTCGATTCGTGGCGGCGACCCCGCCGGATTCCAGCGAGAGCCTCGTCTACGTGTACAGAAGCGAATCCCTTCGGGGCATCGGCGCCTTCGACCTCAAGCTCGACGACGCCGAGCTCGGGCCCATGGCCCGGGGCCAGTACCTGTCCCTCGTCGTCGCTCCCGGGCGCCACGACCTCTCCGCGCGCCTGCGCTGGATGGGCATCATCCCCCAATCCTGGAACAGCCTGGCCTTTACCAGCGGGCCTGGGCAAATCGTCTACCTCCGCGTAAGCGCTGGCTACGCGAACCACCCGGCCCCCGCCTCCAGCCCCCGGGAGGGCTCGGGCGGCCAGCCCACCGGCGGCGTGACCGTGCTCCTCTCTCAACCCGAGGCCGAGGAGGCCCTCGGCGAACTCCAATCGATGCGACGCGTCGGATCGACCTGATCGGTCGATATCGGGAGCGCGCCAAGTTCTCCGCGAGGCGGCCCTGAGCTCTCCCAAAAGGCTCCGGCGGGTGGTGGGCCCTCTCGGATTTGAACCGAGGACCATCCAGTTATGAGCCGGGTGCTCTAACCACTGAGCTAAGGGCCCGCCGAATCGAGCCTACCGCATCGAAACCGCCGCTGAAAAACTTTCCCCTTCCGGTCCCCGGGTGCCGCTCATACGTTGTGTGAAGTACGGACAGGTGTAAATATTCCGACATGATGAACTCTGAACCGAAGCATTGTGTCGCGGTCATCGGTGGGGCAACGGCGGGGGCGGAAATCGCGCACCGTCTTTCTCAGCGCGGGATCCTCGTCGCTGTATTCGAGCAAAACCCTCGGCCTTACGGAAAGATCGAAGACGGACTCCCGCGTTGGCACGAGAAGCTCCGAAATAAGGAATACGCGACCATTCGAGAGAAGCTCTCGAGCCCCTTGGTCCATTTCATTCCCTCGACCAAAATCGGACGCGACGTTGGCTTCGCTGAACTCGTGAACGAGTGGGGGTTCGCCTGCGTGGTCCTGGCCAGTGGTGCGTGGCAGGATCGGTCACTCCCCATCGAGGGAAGCCAGGCCTATGTGGGAAAGGGTCTCATCTATCAGAACCCCTTCATAATCGCGTTCAACCACGCCGAGGATCCGAAGTTTCGGGGGGAGCAATTCGAAGTTCAGGACAACACAATCGTGGTGGGGGGCGGTCTCGCATCGATCGATGTGGCAAAGATCATCACACTGACCTGCACCCAGCGTGCGCTCGCAGAACGCGGGATCGAAATCGATATCACCACGCTCGAAGTCAAAGGGATCCCGAAGACTCTGGCCCTTCACGATCTCAGCTGGGAAGATCTCGGCCTCGAAGGATGCACGATCTACTATCGCCGACGCGAAGAAGATATGCCCCTTGTAACCATTCCCGAGGGCGCTGACTCCGCTCGCATCGAAAAGGTCAAAAAGTCCCGTCGCACCCTACTCGAAAAGGCCAGTCTAAAATTCAAGCTCAAGGTCGAAGCCCTTGCCGCCCCGGACGAACTCCTAGTGGAGGGAGACCGGCTGGTCGGGCTCCGCTTCCGCCGTACACGGGTCGAGGACGGCCGGGTGATTCCCACCGACGAAACCTTCGAATGCCGCGGACCCGCGGTCATCAGTTCGATTGGAAGCATTCCCGATCCGATCGAGGGCATCGAGATGAAGGGCGAACTCTTCAATTACTCCGACTGGACATTCGGCCGCTTCGCCGAGTTCCCGACTGTTTTCTCGGCGGGCAATGTCGTCACGGGCAAAGGCAATATTATTGCCTCCCGCAAACACGCCAGCGAAGTTTCCCAGGCGGCCGTCGAAGTTTTTCTCGGCGTCTCGGACGACCCCGCAGAGGCGCAAGCAGAGGGCGCTGCTCCTCCCGCAGCGGCGGCAGCAGCCCTCGCCGAAGACGTAGCGGTCTACGTCACGGATCAGCCCCCCACCGATGCGGCTTCTCTAGAAGCACTGCTCCAGCGCGTCGCCCACCGTCAGAAACTCGTCGACTACCCCGGTGACTTCGGGACATGGATCGAGGGAGCGGGCGCCCCCTCCTGAGGCGGTCCCCGGCCCGAGCTTCTGAGGTCTCGGATGCGCTAGTCGTCGAGGTAGGTCTTCAGAACCCGGCTGCGCGAGGGATGGCGTAGTTTTCGCAGCGCCTTGGCCTCGATCTGGCGGATACGCTCTCGCGTCACCGAAAAGCCCTGGCCGACCTCTTCCAGCGTGGCATCGCTGTCCTCACCGATGCCGAAACGCAACTCGATAATCCGGGCTTCGCGAGGCGTCAGGGTGGCTAATGCTTCCTTGGTCTCCTGGACCAGCCGCGAATTGATCACTTCGTCTTGGGGGTTGGCCGCGTTGGGATCCGGGATCAGGTCGGAGAGCGAACTGTCCTCTTCCTCGCCCACCGGCGCTTCGAGACTCACGGGCTCAGAGGAGAGTCGGAGCAACGAGTTGACCTTCTCAAGGTCGATATCGAGGTGAACCGAGAGTTCTTCGGACGTCGGCTCTCGTCCCAGCGATTGCACCAATTCGCGAGAGGTTCGGATTACCTTGTTCAGGTTTTCGATCATGTGCACTGGGATCCGGATCGTTCGAGCCTGGTCGGCGACGGCCCGAGTGATCGCCTGACGAATCCACCAGGTAGCGTAGGTGGAGAATTTATAACCGCGCTGGTACTCAAACTTGTCGACGGCCCGCATCAAACCGATATTGCCTTCCTGAATCAAGTCCAGGAATTGCAAGCCTCGGTTGGTGTACCGCTTAGCGATGGAGACGACCAGCCGAAGGTTGGCCTCGATCAGTTCGCTCTTGGCCTGGTGAACCCGGGCCGTAGCGGCTTCGATATAGGCCTCGGCTTCGTATACCTCTTCTCGACGCATTCGAAGCTTCCTCTCGAGGTTGAGGGTAAGCCGTTCTATTTCCTTGATCTCGCCAAAGGAGGCCTTGATCGCTTCCAAGTCGCCGCCGAGAAGTTCCCTCGTCGCGCTAGAATCCTCTTCGCCGTTCTCGGGAAATTCGCAGACCTCCAGAAACTCCTGGGGGCTCATGCCGAAGCGGTGGCTCGCTTGCCAGGATCGCCCTTCTAACATGCGGAAGGATTTCACGACCTGCATGAGGCAGCCCTTGATCTCATCGAGGCGCTGATTGGCGAAGCCCGCCGAGCGCAGCTCCTCGATAGAGTGAAGGAAGAGTTCTTCGATCTCGATGCCGAGTCGCTGGCGCGTCGGCTCGGTGGTGCGGCCGTTCATGGCGGAGTTGCGCTTTCGATCGATCTCCGTTCGGTCGGCGGAAACCCGGTCCAGCGCATCAAGCAGTCGTTTCTCGCGTTCCTCCGGCGGATCGGAGCCCTCGACCTTGAGGCCATCCACCGCCGTCTTCAGGTTGATTTCGCCCCTCTTGAACCGCTCGCCCAGTTCGAGAACCGCCTCGATCCCGTGGGCATTGCCCAGGATCCCGTACTCCATCTCATGGATGCCTTTTTCGATCCGCTTCGCGAGGGTGACTTCGCCAGCGCGATCGAGCAGGGAAACCTGACCCATATCACGTAAGTAGACGCGTACTGGATCTGCGGTCGGTGCTTCATTCGAGGCACTCTCGCGCGCTTTCGTCGTCGCACGGCGAGACCGGCGGGCGGTGCTCAACGCCGCAGGCGTTGTCCCTAACTTTTCATAGCCCTTTTCATGGCCCTTCTCGTAGCCCTTCGACTGATCATCGGGTTGAGCGACCGGCGCCGAATCTGTCGAAGAAGACTTGGGGGAGTCTGAGGACATATGGGGGGCTCCTAGGTTTTGTTCAGTATTTCCCGAATTCAGCGACGATCCGCCGAATTCGGTATTTCAAGTGCTCGTATCGATCATATTCGCGCCTTGGGCTCGACGCCGAACAAGGAGCGCCTGTAACTCCTCAAGCGCCCTTACCTGATCTTCATCGGGATCATTCAGCCTTCGTTTGATCATTTTTTGTTCCGCATCAAGATTTTTTAAGACGAACTTGCTTACGATCTGCGCAATAACTTCCTCTGCGGGCACTTTCCGGGGGTATAAGTCCTCATCGACGATCACTTGGTAGGCAAGTGCGGCCAGTTCCGGGGAAAGCTTCCCCTCGATTGCCGGGAGGTCGACCCGCCCCTCGCCATCGACATCGCCGTCAGCCCCTGCATCGGTGAAGACGAAGAGCAACTGTTTGAGGGCGCAGTCCGGAAGTACTTCGTGCATTTCCTCGCTCTGCCCATCGGTCACTATTTCGGGGTGGCGGGAGACAATCAGCGCCAGTTGCCGGAGGTGTCGCATCTCCGCCCCGGGTAAATCGACGGCGAGAGCTTTCTCCTCGCGCCTCGGCTGCTCCCCGGGTCGCGAAACCCCGGGGTTGGCGCGCGCGCTCTGGCCCCTCACCGCGGCCCGAACCACCGACTCGACCGCCACCGGGTCGGCGTCGGCCTCCAGCGCCAGCCGACGAACGTATTCGCTCCGCTCCACCGGATCGGAAATCGCGGCGACCAGGGGAGCGACTCGGCGCACAATATCGGCTTTCTCGGCCGGAGTGGATCGTCCCTCGGAGGCCGCTTTGCGCATCACCCTTTCCAGGGCATCCGGCGCCCGGGCGACCAGGGCCTGAAGGGCCTCGGGGCCCTCCTTCGCCAGGTAATCGTCGGGGTCCATACCGTCGGGCAGGATCACGCCGCGAACGCGCAGCCCCGCCGGCAGCAGAATTTCAAGGGCTCGCTCCATCGCCTTCTGGCCCGCCGAATCACCGTCGAAGAGCAGCCCGATGGAAGACGTGCGTCGACTCAAATCTCGGGCATGGTCGGCGGTCAGCGCGGTCCCGCAGGTCGCCACCGCCTCGCCCATCCCCGCACGCGCCAGGGCGATGGCATCGAAATAGCCCTCGCAGACGATCGCGCGCCCAGCCCTGCGAATGGGTTCGAGGGCATGGGGGAACCCATAGAATGTCCGGCGCTTGTGATAGACCGAACTTTCGGGCGTGTTGAGGTATTTCGGTTCTTGGTCGGCTCCAAGAGCCCGCCCACCGAAAGCGATCACGCGGCCGCGGACATCGTGAATCGGAAAGATGACCCGGTTGCGAAGCCGATCGTAATGTCCGCCCGAGTTTCGCTCGTTCAAAAGCCCGGAAGCCATCCCGACCTCAGAAGGGATACCCGCCCTCTCGAGGGCACTCACCAGGCTATCCCAAGCATCGGGTGCATAGCCGATCTGAAAGCGGTCGATGATCTCCTCTTCGAGACCACGCCGCTCGAGGTACTCCCGGGCGGCTTGGCCCGATGCGGAGCGGAGCGCCTCTCGATAAAAGCCCTGAGCGACTTCCAGCGCCGCGTAGACCTTTTCGTTGTCGCTGCGCTCGCTCGAGTCCGTTTCGGAGATCTCGATCCCGAGTTCTGCCGCGAGAGTCCGTACGGCTTCGGGGAAGGTCAGGTTCTCGCAGTCGACCAAGAACCGAATCGCGTCACCCTTGGCCTGGCAACCAAAGCAGTAATAAGCCTGGCGGCCCGGGTTGACGTTGAACGAGGGTGTCTTCTCATCATGAAAGGGACAAAGTCCCTTCCAACTCTGCCCGGCCTGCTTCAGCTCAACGTAGCGGCCGATCAAGCCCAGAATGTCGGCTCGATCCCGCACCTCTTGGATCGTTGTTTCGGGGATGAGACCCAAGCCCACTCCGCAGCCCGAGCCTCCTGAATACTTCTCAGGGGGCTGAGCGTCTAATCTTCTTCAGCGCCCGCTTCCTTGCGGCCGCTGCCTTCTTTTTCTTCCGAATGCTCGGCTTGTCGTAATACTCGCGACGCCTGAGCTCGGTCAAAATTCCCGCCTTCTCGCAGACCTTTTTGAAACGCCGCAGCGCCTGCTCGATGGACTCATTTTCCTTGACCTTCATTACGGACATAGACTGTTCCTGCTCCTGGCTCCGAATCCTGCTCCCGCCGGTCGACCCAGGTTCCTGAGAACCCGCCCCATCTTGACCACCGTCGCCCTTGCCGCTTTGCTGCCGCATGGGTACCGATGGGCTGCCTGGGACTCGCCGTGAAGGCGAGGTAACGGCGTTTGACCCGTTGCTGTTGAGTGGCCTTGAGGGCCGTTAAGTGACTATTTTTTTATTGACAATCGGACGATTTTGGATTCGCCCGGGCGGCCCACTTCGAAAAAGCGAGCCTCTTCCTAGATCATTGAGGGCTTCGCAACCCATCGGTTCCCCTTGTATTTACGTAGCGAAGGGCCCCGGATCCAAATTCTCTAGTGAAAACAAATATTTGCCCGCAACTTGCGGGGAACACGCGAGGCTAGCGCAGCCTTTCACCGGGCTCAAGAAGCCCGAGAGCCGTTCACCTGCCGCCGGAGGCCCGCTGCTTACTGGCATGGGGTGAGGGGGGTCGCACCGGGATGCCCATGCCTAGGAGGGTGGTTTTGACCTCGCCCACCGTGGTCTCCCCGAAATGAAAAATAGAGGCCGCCAGAGCCGCCTGGGCATGGCCACCCGCCTCGCCATCGCTGAGGGCAGCCGCCAGATCCTCGGCGCGACCGCCACCGCCGGACGCAACCACCGGGACCGAGACCCGGTCGGCCACTGCCCGCAGCAGCTCCAGGTCGTAGCCGCTCTTCGTCCCATCCCGGTCCATGCTCGTGAGCAGGATTTCGCCCGCCCCCGCCTCGGCCATACGAGCCGCCCACTCCACCGCATCGATCCCCGTCGGTCGCCGGCCGCCGTGGGTGCAGACCTCCCAGTGTCCGGCTCTCGGGCGACCGTCGGCGTCGGTCGCCATCCGGGCATCAATGGCGAGCACGAGATTGGCGCTGCCGATCTTTGCCGCCGCGTCGGCCACCAGATCGGGGTCCCGCACCGCCGCCGTCATGATCGAAACCTTGTCGGCCCCGGCATTCAGAAGGTCACGGATATCCTGGAGGGACCGAACCCCGCCGCCCACGGTCAGCGGCATGAAGACGGTTTCCGCCGTCTCTGAAACCACATCGAGAAGGATGCCGCGCTCTTCGTGGCTGGCCGTGATGTCCAGAAAAGTGACCTCGTCGGCCTCCTGGGCATCGTAGAGTTGGGCGACCTCGACGGGGTTGCCACAATCGACGTGGTCGACGTACTTGACTCCCTTGACGACCCGCCCCTTGTCCACATCCAGGCAGGGAATGATCCGCTTGAGCAGGCTCACCGACTCTCCTCCACCCAGCGCCGATACGCGTCGAGCAGGCGCTTGCCCGCGTGCTGGCTCTTCTCGGGATGGAACTGAACCGCAAAGACCGATGGGTTTGCGACCGCGGCCGCAAAGTTTCCCCCATAGTCGCAAGTACCCGTCACCACAGAGGGTTCGGTGGGAACAGGTCGATATGAGTGAACGAAATAATAGTGATCGCGCTCGGGCAAATGCGCGATCATCGGGTGCTCTCCCCGAAAGTGAACCTCGTTCCAACCGATCTGGGGCACGCGCAAGCGCCGCCCCCCGGTGTCCTTTTCGGGGAATCGCTCCACCCGGCCACCGAAGATTCCGAAGCCCGGGGTGAGGCCGTGCTCTTCCCCTTCGTCGAAGAGCACCTGCATGCCGACGCAGAGCCCAAGGTAAGGGCGACCTTTCGCGATGGACGCCTTGATCGCCTCCTCGAGGCCGCGCCCGCGGAGGTTCTCAAGGGAATCCGCGAAGGCCCCGGCACCGGGCAACACGACCCCGTCGGCGGCGGCGACGGCGGCGGGCGAATCCGTCACCTCCACTCGGAGGCCGCTCCGCTCCAGGGCCTTGGCGACACTTCGGAGATTGCCGGCCCCGTAATCGACCAGTGCCACTCGTGCGGCTGAATCCATTGCTCTTACTTTCGGAGGGGGACGCCGGCCAGGACCGTTTCCCCGGAAAAAAGTTCGTGCGCCCTAGAGCGCGCCCTTCACGCTGGGTAGACCCTTCTCGCGCGGGTCGAAGGAGGCCGCCTCGCGCAGGGCGCGCGCCACTCCCTTGAAGGCCGCCTCGACCACGTGGTGGGGGCTGCGCCCGTAGCGCTTCTCGATGTGGAGATCGATGCCGGCATTCTGGGCGAACGCCTGGAAAAAGTCCTCGGCGAGGGCCGCGTCGAAATCGCCGATCCGGCCGTTCTCCAACTCCACCCGATAGCAAAGCGCCGGCCGGTTGGAGATGTCCAGGGCGACCTCGACCTTGCTCTCCGCCATCGGGAGAATGAAGGAACCGAAGCGCCGGATCCCTTCGGCGCTGCCCAGGGCATCGCGAAAGGCCTGGCCCAGCGCGATCCCGACGTCCTCCACAGTGTGGTGAAAATCCACCTCAATATCGCCTTTGGCGGTGAGGGTCAGGTCAAAGAGCGCGTGGCGCGCAAAGGACTCGAGCATATGGTCGAAAAAGGGAATCCCCGTATCGATCCGGTATTCCCCGGACCCATCGAGTGCCAGATCGAGGTTGATCTGAGTTTCCTTGGTCTCCCGCTCGACGGCCGCCGTACGACTCGCCGCTGCCGCTTTTGCCATGCCCTACTCCCCCGGGGACGCCGCCCGGCGTCCAATGGCTCTCATCGAGTGCTTGCTCGGCCGACTCCAATCGAGGCTTTTCTCACACCCGGGTCGGCCGACCCAGGCCCAGATCCCTCCGATATGGGTCTGGGCGAATCCTTGTTTAGCTGCCGGGCTCGGGAATCGCCATTCCAGCGCGCAGGCCCGCCTAGGGCCCAGGGCAGCGCGCCGCCACCACGCGAGGGCGCCCCGCCAAGTCCTTGAGGATCTCAGGCTCCACTAGGCCCCCCTCCTCGAGCCAGCCCGCCACGGTTTCCGCCTGGCTGGGATCGAGTTCCAGAAGCAGCCAGCCCTCGGGCGCGAGCTGGCTCAGGGCCCCCTCGGCCAGGGGACGCAGAACGGAGTAACCGTCGTCTCCCCCGAAGAGAGCTACATCGGGTTCGTGGGCGAGTTCCGGCGCCAATTCGCCGGCCTTCCCGCGCATCAGATAGGGGGGATTCGAGGCGATCAGATCGAAACGGCGCCCCAGCACCGGCTCGAAGAGCGAACCTTCGAGAAAGTTCACCGAGTCCGAGAGCCCGAGGGTCGCGGCGTTCTCCTCAGCGACCGCCAGGGCGCGCGGCGACAGATCAGTCGCCGTCACCTGAGCCCTGGGCTTCTCCCGAGCCAGCGCCAGGGCAATCGCCCCGGAGCCCGTTCCGAGGTCGAGGATTTCGTAGCCCCGCTCGGCGTCGGGAAGCCGAGCCAGGGCAGCCTCCACCAGGGTTTCGGTATCGGGTCGAGGGGTCAGCACGTCCCCGGTGACCTTGAGGTTGAGAGACCAGAATTCCTTCTGGCCCATCAGCAGGGAAACGGGCATTCGCTCATTCGCTCGCTGGCCGATCAACGCGCGGTAGCGCGCGCGAACATCTGGACTCACCGGCTCCTCGTAGCGGATATAGAGATCGAGGCGGCGCAGCCCGAGTGCGTGGGCGAGCAGGAGTTCGGCGTCCAAGCGCGGCGTTTCCAATCCCTTGCTGGCGAAATGGTCCGTCGTCCATTTCAACAGTTCGAGCACCGTCCAGACACGGTCACCGCCGGCCCCTGAAGCGTTCGCGGAGGCACCCATCAAACTTCCCGCTTCGCCTCCTCTTGGGCCGTGATCTGGGTCTTGACGCTATCGAGGAGTTCCTGGAGATCACCCTCCATTACGGCACCCAGCTTGTGCAGGGTGACGCCGGCCCGGTGATCGGTCACCCGGCTCTGGGGAAAATTATAGGTCCGGATCTTCTCGCTCCGCTCTCCCGTCCCAACCTGACTGCGCCGTTCGCTGGCTCTCTCGTCCGCCGCCTTCTGCTCCTCAAATTCGAGCAGGCGCGAACGCAGCACGGTCATCGCTTTGGCCTTGTTCTTATGCTGTGATTTTTCATCCTGGCATTGCACCACCACACCCGTCGGAAGATGCGTAATGCGGACGGCCGAATCCGTTGTATTCACGCTCTGACCTCCCGGGCCACTGGCCCGCATGACATCGATCCGCAGGTCGGTGGGGCTGATATCGATGTCGACCTCCTCGGCCTCGGGCATCACCGCCACGGTCACCGTGGACGTATGAATGCGGCCCTGGGCCTCGGTCGCCGGCACCCGCTGTACCCGGTGGACACCTCTCTCATATTTGAGGCGACTCCAGGCTCCATCGCCCTTGACCAGGGCGATGATTTCCTTGAAGCCCCCTCCGGCCGTCTCGGAACTCGACATCCGCTCGACCTTCCAGCTCGCCAGCTCCGAAAAGCGCGCGTACATGCGAAAGAGCTCGGCGGCGAAGAGGGCCGCTTCGTCCCCACCCGTACCCGCGCGAATTTCGAGGATGACGTTCTTGTCGTCGTTGGGATCTCTCGGGGTGAGGAGAAATGCCAGTTCGCTCTCGAGCTCGGTCAGGCTCGTTTCAAGCTCGAGCGTCTCAGCCCGGGCGAGTTCGGCCAACTCGGCGTCGGAGTCTCCCATCATGGAGCGCGAGTCTTCGAGTTCGCGCACGACCACGCGATAGCGCCCGCCGGCTTCCAGCAGGGGCCCCAGGGCACCCAGGGCCCGGGCCACCTTCTGATACTGGCCTGGCTGCTTGGCGAGTTCGGGATCGGCGACCTGCCCTTCGAATTCGCGTGCGCGCTCTTCGGCCTCTTCGATCCGGTTCAGATATTTCGACATCGACTCGCACCGTCATTCCACTCGGCGAACGCGTTCTTTCCTGAATCTTCAGGGAGACCATCGCCGGCATCGCCATTCACCGGCAAGGGGGCTGCGTCCAGAATTCTGGCGCTTGCCTCTCTTGTCACGAACTCATGGACTCGAGAAATTCCTGATTGTTTTCCGTCGCCTCGATTTTGCCGAGGAGGAATTCCATAGAATCCACCGCCGAGAGCGGCGCCAATACCTTGCGGAGAATATGCATCCGGTTCAGCGTGCTCTCGCTCATCAGCAGCTCTTCTCTGCGGGTCGCGGAACGGTTGATGTCGATGGCCGGGTAGGTTCGGCGATCCGACAGCTTGCGGTCGAGAACGATTTCGCTGTTGCCCGTCCCCTTGAACTCCTCAAAAATCACCTCGTCCATTCTGGATCCAGTTTCGATAAGCGCCGTGCCCACGATGGTCAGACTACCACCCTCTTCCACATTTCGAGCGGCTCCAAAGAATCGCTTGGGTTTATGAAGCGCATTTGAATCGACGCCACCCGAAAGAATCTTGCCCGAGTGGGGCACCACCGTGTTGTACGCCCGAGCGAGCCGAGTGATGGAATCGAGCAGGATAACCACGTCGCGCTGGTGTTCCACAAGACGCTTGGCCTTGGCGATCACCATATCGGCGACCTGGACATGCCGAGTCGCCGGTTCGTCGAAGGTCGAAGAAATAACCTCGGCCTTGACGGTTCGCTGCATATCCGTGACTTCTTCCGGCCTCTCGTCGATCAGGAGAACGATCAGGTAGACGTCGGGGTGATTTTCCGCGATGGAGTTCGCGACATCCTTGAGCACCGTTGTCTTGCCGGCCTTTGGAGGCGAAGTAATCAGGGCGCGCTGGCCTTTTCCAATGGGCGCGATCAGGTCGATGACTCGGGGCGTCAGCACTCCCGAGGCGGTTTCGAGATTGAACCTCTCGTCGGGGTAGAGGGCTGTCAAATTGTCGAAGACGGTTTTACCCCGAGCCTTTTCGGGCGCCTCAAAGTTGATGTGCTCGACCTTGAGGAGCGCGAAGTAGCGCTCCGCTTCCTTGGGCGGACGCACCTGGCCCTCCACCGTATCGCCGGTCTGCAAGCCAAACCGGCGGATCTGCGACGGCGAGACATAAATGTCGTCGGGTCCGGCCTGGTAGCTCTGCTCTGGCCCACGCAAGAAACCGAATCCATCCTGCAGAACTTCGAGCACACCCTCCGCGAAAATTCGCCCCTTTTTCTCGGTCTGGGCATGGAGGATCCCCAAGATCAGGTCTTGTTTGCGGAGGCCCGAAACATCCTCAACCTTCATCGTCTCGGCGAAATCGATCAGCTCCGCCAAAGGCATCTGCTTCAGGCTCTGGACGTGAAGGCGCTCGGCCCCCTCGTCATCGATGATATTCGCTTCGTCCTCGGCCAACTCGGCGTCCGAGGGCAAGTAGTCGTGTTCGGCTACGGCGGTCTCACTCTTGGGGGCTCGGCTCCCCGATGAACGCGAGCGTCGGGTCCGGGTGCGCCGGTTGCGGGAGCCGGAGGCCGGGGGGGCTGCGCCCCGAGCGGGTTTCTCGTCTGATCGATCTTCACTGCTCACGGCAATCGGTTCTCGCAAGTGGGAAGGATTCCCTCACGAGACCACGGGTCTGGCTCGGAGAGACGTGAACGAAATCCTTCGTTGGGTTGAGGAAAGGTTCCGGTGACAAGGAGTTTGAAATTGGAGGGAGGCGGGAGCAACCTCGGCCCCACGCAGCTCTTGGGCGAGGTGAGAAGCCGTGCGCTCCCAAGAGTTCGACCTCGCCTCCGGGCGGCGAAGCGGCAGCCGCGGAGGATGCCTCTGGGGTTGGAATGCGGTGGGGTCTCGAGGAGATGAGATCACGCTAGAACCCGGCCCCAGAGCTGTCAAGCCGGAGCGGCCCGGGGCCGGGCTCTCCGGCTCCGGAGAGCGCTCGCGGCCGAGCATAGTGAATGAGGCGTCCGGCCAGGGCGCCGTCCCGGCGGTAGGAATGGAAGCGTTCCGGGTCACAGGCCGTGCATCCGCGATCGACGAGGCCCACCCGCTCGCGCGCGATGCCCGATCTGACCAGATCGACTTTCACCAGCTGGCCGAGGTCCAGCCGGTGGTGGCCGGGGCGCGAAAGGACTGCGGCCTCGGACAGGGCCGACCCGAAGCGTTCGCGCAACGGATCCATCACCGGAGCGTCCACTTCGTAGCAGCAGCGGCCGATCGAGGGGCCGATCACACCTACGCTCCCGTCCCGCGATCCCGCGAGGCCGATAAGCGCGCGCACTCCAGCCGCCACAACGCCCTGGGCCAAACCCCGCCAGCCCGCATGAATCGCCACAACAACAGCACCCGAGGCGGATGCCACCAAAATCGGAACGCAGTCCGCCGTAATCACGCCCACCGGAAGCGCGGGATCGTCCGAAACGACGGCATCCGCATCTTGAGGCGCGCTCGGGTCGATCGCTCCCGCTTGAACGACGGCGGAACCATGCACCTGATGGGGACGCCGCAAATTCTCGGGCGCCTGTGCACTCCGGGTCCCAAAGCCGTGGTCGATACCCAATTCCGCGAGCAGGGGATGGGTGATGAACCCGGGAGCGGCCTCGGTCTCGCGAGTCATTGCGCCTCCAGTACCCTCAAGCTCGCGAGAAATTCGAGGATATCCGCGTGCAGAGGCGCCTCGAAGCGCATTTTTTCACCGCTACCGGGGTGAACGAATCCGAGCACGGCGGCGTGCAGGGCCGGTCGGTCGAGAGCCGCCACGCCGGCCCGGCTGGCCCGTCGACCGCGACCGTAGACCGGGTCGCCGGAGATGGGCAGGCCGACCGAGGCCAGGTGCACGCGAATCTGATGGGTGCGTCCGCTTTCCGGATAAATCTCGAGCCAGGCGGCCCGACTCTTGGCAAAACGCTCGAGCACCCGCCAGCGAGTTGCCGCGGGACGGCCCGAGCGTGAGCGCACACTCATCCTCTTTCGATCCCGGGGATGGCGGCCAATGGGGCTGTCGACCCTGCCCTGGTTGACCAGGGGCAACGCGCGGACCGCGGTGCGATAGATCCGCTCGATCGAGTGGTCGTGAAATTGGATCGAAAGGGCCTGATGGGTCGCATCGTTTTTGGCCGCCACCATGACGCCGGATGTCCCGCGATCGAGGCGGTGAACAATGCCTGGTCGCAAAACACCTCCGACGCCCGCCAGGTCTCCACAATGGTGCAGCAGGGCATTGACGAGGGTTCCGCTCGCGTGCCCGGCCGCGGGGTGCACGACCATCCCGGCCGCCTTGTCGATCACGATCAAGTCCTCGTCCTCGTGCAGGACATGCAATTCGATGTCCTCGGGAAGCACCGTCGCCTCGACGATTTCCGGGGGATCGGCGCGCAAAATATCACCCGCGCGAACTCTCTGGCTCGGTCGCTTCGCCGCCGCGTCACCGATCCGAACGCGCCCTTCGGCGATCCAACGAGAAATTTGGGCGCGCGGAAGCCCGCACAACTCGGCGAGGGCCAGGTCGACCCGCTCCCCCGCCCGATCGGCGTCCACGCCGAAACGATATTCCGCCGGACGAAGGTCCCTCGTAGGCTCTTCCGTGTCCTCGACCATGACCCGACCCTCGGGATCGATCAGCGACGGCCCAGGAAGCGGCTTCGTCCCTGGTCGGATCGCGATTCCTCAAGGCGCTGAATATAGGTAGAAACGATCCGGCTCGGATCGATCCCCACCGTGCGTGCATAGGCAGTCACGAAGCCGCGCACGTAGACCGTGGCCGGCAGCTCTTCGAAGGCGTCCTCCTCGATCTGTCTCAAGATGCGAATACCCACCTTCGTGATCTCGGCGATATCCTCGAGTTCCATTCCGGCATAGGCTCGGGCCCGGCGTAGGGAAGCTCCATCCCAGCGGCCATCCTCGGGCTCTTCGATCTCCTCGTCTCGGCTCGGTCCGCTGCCCAGGGGCGCGAGATGAGGGCCCTGGGTCTCCTCGCTTCCCATCGGCTCGGAGGCGACGGGCGTCCCCTTCTTCTTGCGAGCCCCCCGGCCCGCATCGTACTCGGCGCGCAAGGAAAAATTTGAAAGGACCCGGTAGGCCTCTTCAATAGTGCCGCGCATCGCCGCTGCATCACCGTCGGAGAAGACCGAATAGAGCGCCAGGGATTCGGTTTCGTACGCTTCCCGAAGAACCCGGTAGGCCTTATCGACCTCCTCCAGGGACGCGTCTTCCGAAATTTCGAGGACTTCGTAGTGGTTCGCTTCCCCGAGCGGCCTCATCGCGACATCCCCGGGTGCATCGACCCGTCCACGCGCCCTTCGGCCAACTTGTTCGAGATACGCGAGAGATACGTCGCGGCCTCGGACTCGGCCATGTAATCGCACAGCGGTTTGCGGGCGGCGACGGACTCGCGCGCTTCGTCCTGATAATTCACATAGCCAAGGTAATCGGCCTTGAACCCGAAGAATTTCTCACAGACGCTGACCACGGCGAAGCCCAACTTGATATCGGCCGCCGTGCGCGCCTCGTTGACCACAATGCGCGGCCGGAAAGCGCGCATGGTCTGGATAAAGCGACGGCCCTCGACGGGGTCGACGGCTTCGATCTCTCGCATCAGATCGTAGGGGGTTCGAATTCCCCGCTCATTGCGTTGGTCCATCGCCTGGTCCACCAACTCGCGAACGCCATGGCCCCGGGCGGCCAGGCGCAAACGCCGATAGAAGGCGGCCCTCAGGAACGAATAGGCGTTCTCGACCGAGGTGGGTTCGGGGCGCATCACGAGAAGGCCTTCGTCAGCGACCAGGAAATAGTCCAGCACAGCGGGTTGGCTCCCCGCACCGAGATCGATCAGGACGAAATCCGCCGGCAAGCGACGCAACCCGCGCAACAACTCAACCCTGCGTGTCTGGCCGGGTTGGGGTTGGTTCAGATTCGAGTGAGTCCCCGCGATAATCTGGAGATTCGGCTCACGGGTTTGAACCAGAAGCTTCTCGGGCTCGCTCACCCGGCCCGCGACGAAATCAGCCAGGCTGACCTCGGGACTCGGCACGCCGAAGCAGGTGTGAAGGTTGGCGCCGTCGAGGTCGGCATCAACGGCCACGACCCGGTGCCCCATACGAGCGAGGGTGAGGGCCACATTCGTCGTCACGAAAGTCTTCCCGACGCCGCCCTTACCGCCGCCAATCGCGATCAGTCGAGGGCCTGCAGCGGCCAGAGCTACTGGCCCGGTTCGGTTCGCCGAAGCGAATACAGGCTGGATTCCCCTCAACCCAAGCGCCTCCCTCGTATCTAGAGATCGGTGTCTTCTCACTGAATGTAAAGCCTCCGAAGGCTACAGGAATGCTCGGGGGGCTTCAATGGAGCAAGCCCAGCAACGACTCCAGCAGCAGGGGCTCGTCCGCGTTATCGACCGCCCGCAAATCCACCAGGGTTGCACCGTCGCGAACCCGGGAAAGAACCGGAACGGCGCCGCTGCGAAGTCGCCCGGCCAGGGCCGCCGCTCCCCCGGGTGAGACGAGGGCTATGGCCCAGCTCTCGATTTCAAAACCGGGCAGCGAACCACCACCCACGGGTACGCGATTCTGAACGATCTCGATTTCCAGCGACTGAGTTTGCTCCTGGACCCGATCCCGAAGCACGCGGGCGAACCCCCGAGTTCGCTTCTCGTGCTCACCCGGGGGAGTGAGGAGGCGGCGAAGCACCGGCAACTCCTCCCGAGCTCGACCCGAAAGGTAGGCGCCGAGGGTCCAGTGGAGAGCCGCTAGGCTCATTTTGTCCAGGCGCAGCGCCCGGGCCATCGGATTTTTCGCAAGGCTTGCCATGGGCCCCGCACGACCGACGACGATCCCCGCCTGGGGCCCGCCCAGAAGTTTGTCGCCGGAAAAACAAATCAGATCCGGCCCCTCGGAGAGCCGGCGGGGCACGTACGCTTCGGCGGGAAAGCCGAACGGGGCCAGGTCCTCGAAGCTGCCGCTGCCGAGATCCTCCACCACGGGCACCCCACGATCGCGGCCGAGTTGCGCGAGTTCCGCGAGGGACACCTCCTTGACGAAGCCCCGCTGCTCAAAATTGCTCCGGTGCACCTTGAGGAGCATCGCGGTCTCTGGCCGGATGGCCTCCGCGTAGTCGCGAAGATGGGTCCGGTTGGTGGAGCCCACCTCCACCAGCCTCACCCCGGCGCGTTCCATGATCTCGGGGACGCGGAAAGAGCCTCCGATTTCGACCAGTTCCCCTCTAGAAACGATGACCTCCCGCCCTCGAGCCAGGGTATTCAGGATCAAGACCAAGGCCGCCGCATTGTTATTGCACGCGTAAGCGGCCTCGGCGCCACTGGCCAGGACCAAGCGCTGGCAGAGCGAGGCGAGGCGATTGCCCCGGCGCCCCGGCCCGAGCTCGAGTTCGAGGTCGCTGTAGCCCGCCGCCGCCCGAGCCGCGGCCTCGGCGGCCCCCGGGGCAATGGGCGCCCGGCCCAGGTTGGTATGCAGGACGATCCCCGTCGCGTTGAGCACCCGGCGAGGCCACTCGGCGGCGAGTTCCCGGGCGCGCTGCAGCCCCCGCTCGAGCCAAATCTCTTTCCCCTGGGGGAAGGTTGCGTCCCCAACCTCTTCCGGCGGAGCGGCCAGGGCGTTTCGGGCCTCCCCCACCACCTGCTGGACCGCCTCGAGAACCGCCCAATCGGGAATACCGGGGTTTTCGGCGAGGATCTCCCGGGCGAGTTCGTGGATCGCAGGAATCGCTCTTCGGGGGTCCGTATTGACGGGGGGCGGCAGATCCATGATGGTTATCCACTCAAATTACACGGAGACGGCAGGCCAAACGTCCAACCCGCAGCAGTGATCGACCCGCCCTCGGGCGGCGAACTCAACTCGTTGCGGAAACAACCTCGAGCCCTGCGATGGCGCATGCAGGACACTCACGATCCCGAAGGCTGACCCCGGTCGGCAAGGATATCGAAGGTCGCGAGGGAAACCGAGGGGCAGGACATTTCCGAGAAATGAACGGCGGCGGGGATGTCGCGACAAATTGGGCTCTCTCGGAGAAAAAAGGCCTTTCCATCCGTTTTAAACTAGGAATAGATCGACAGACCACTGTGCGAGCAAATTGTTTTGCTTTTCGATTTCAGGACATTAGGAATATTTCATCGTTTACGCGGGAGTTCACTTTCGCCCGCGCGCCCAAAACTAACCCCGCCCCTGCGAAATCATCGCAGGTTAATTTCCGAAACGTCTTGAGACCGCTCGCCAACGCCAGAGAACCTGGCTGGAGAAGCTGAGCTCGATCTCACGCGAGCCTCACGGCCCGCGGAGTCCGTCCTTGGCTGCTCTAGAGAGCAACCTACCCAATGGAGAACGAAATCATTATCAACGTCGACTCGGGCGAAACCCGGGTCGCGTTGCTCGAACAATCCATATTTTCCGAACTCCACATCGAACGCCAGCGCGGTAAGAGCGTGGTGGGCAATGTGGTCAAAGGCCGGGTCAGCCGGGTGCTTCCCGGCATGCAGGCCGCCTTCGTCGATATCGGCCTCGAAAAAGCCGCCTTCCTCTACGTCGGTGACTACTTCGACAACATCGGCGGAGAACAGGAGCCGGGATCGGGCCGCGGTGGACGCAAGGGAAGGGGCGGACGCCGAACCCCGCCCCCGCGCATCGACACGGTCCTGTCCGAAGGTCAGGAAATCGTGGTCCAGATTGCCAAGGCCCCCATTGGGACCAAGGGCGCCCGGATCACATCGAATATTTCGATCCCCGGCCGTCATCTGGTCCTCACGCCCTGGTCGCCCCGGGTCGGGGTTTCTCGCCGCATCGATTCCGATCGCGAGCGAAAGCGGCTGCGCGAGATCATCGACCGCCTGCGCCCCAAGAATCTCGGTTTCATCATTCGGACCGCTGGCGACGGCGTACGCGAAGCCGACCTCGAGGCCGATATCCGGTATCTCAAGACCGTCTGGGAATCCATCCAACTCGCCAACACCGAAAAAAAGACCCCCTCCATCCTGCATGCCGAGCCCGATCTGCCCCTGCGGATCATTCGCGACGCGGCCAGTGCGGAGACCAAGCGGATCGTGATCGATGACCCCGAGACCCACGAGAGCGTCAAGAAATTCATCGAAGAGTTCGTCGCCGATCCGAAGCCCCAAATCGAAAAACACGACGGCCTCGAGCCCCTCTTCGAAAAGATGGGACTGGAGGCGCAGATCCACGCAAATCTGGAGCGCAAGGTGTGGCTCAAATCCGGGGGCTCGCTGATCGTCGATCAATGCGAAGCGCTCACCGCCATCGACGTGAATACCGGGCGCTTCGTGGGCAAACGAGACCTAGAGGAGACGGTCTACAAGACGAATCTCGAGGCCGTTAAGGAAGTCGTCAACCAGCTCCGATTTCGCAATATCGGCGGCCTGATCATCATCGACCTCATCGACATGGAATCCGCCGACCATCGAGATAAAACCTACCGGGCCCTGCGAGAAGCCCTTCGACGCGACAAGGCACGCACCAATATTCTGAAGATTTCCGAGCTCGGTCTGGTCGAAATGACCCGCAAGCGAACCCGGGAGAATCTCGTCCAGACCCTTTGCGAACCCTGCGTGCACTGCGAGGGCCGGGGCTACCTGCTCTCCGACGAAACCGTGACCTACAATCTGTTGCGTGAGATCCGAAACGCGCTGCCCCGCTTTGTCGGCCGGCGAGTCGCCATCACCGTGGCCCCGCGTGTCGCCGAGCAGTTGCTGGGAAGCGAGGCCAAATCGTTGGCCACGCTCTCCGATGCCCTGGGCCACCAGGTCGAGGTTCGCGCCCGTCCGGGAATTCACCAGGAGCAATTCGAGGTCGAAGCCCTGGACCAGGGGCCCCCGGTGACAATCCCCCTCCGCTGGCTCCGGGACCCGGCCGAGATCGCTGCCGAAGAAGAGTCGCGCTCCAGCCGGAGCGCGGGAAACGGACGCAATGGCCGGCGACGCGGACGCGGGCGACGGGAGAACGGAGAGGCTTCGAAGGAAACCGCGAGCACCATCGAAGCGAGCGAGAGCACGCCGAGCAACGAAGCCGCCCAGGCGAGCAAGGCCG
>JAPKBZ010000126.1 GCA_028823175.1 Myxococcota bacterium | reverse complement strand
ATGCTGCCCAAGACCTGCCGGTACCCTGATTTCGGCACTCGGTTCCCGCGGCACCAGACAGCGGTTTATCACTCGCCCGAAAGGGACATAGGAGGCCTATAGCGCCAGCCCTGAATTCCAGGAAATTATTCCTGCTTGGATGCTGGGGTAGAACCCTGTAGTATGACTCCTCGGTCATGGTTGGACATATTCTCATCACCGGCGGGGCGGGTTTTATCGGTAGCTGGCTCGCTCGCAGCATGCTGGCGCGCGGCCTAGATGTACGGATTCTCGACGATTTAAGCACCGGCTCCGTCGAGAACATCCCTCAATCGAGAAAACTGAGTTTCATCCAGGGCTCGGTCCGCGACCCCCAATCCGTGAGGAAAGCAGCCGAAGGCGCCGAGTTGGTGATCCACCTAGCGGGCCTGACGGGGATGCGGCTGGCTCATGCACTCAAGAAGGAATCCTTTCAGATTGCCGCCGACGGCACAGCCTGCCTCCTCGCCGAAAGTCCCGCCTCGGCTCGCCTAGTGCTCTTTTCCTCATCGGCTGTCTACGGACTAACCGCAGGCGAAGCAATTTCCGAAACGCTTGAGATTACAGACGCAAGCGTTTGCTCCTACGATGGCGGCGAGGTGGGCTATGCCGCGGGCAAGTGGAAGCTCGAACAACTCGCTCTCCAAGCTGCTGAATCCGGAAGACAAGTCCTTACCCTTCGCCCCTTCAACGTCGTAGGGCCCGGCCAATCCCCGCGTTACGGAATGGTCCTCCCCTCATTTGTTCGACGCGCGCGCGCCGGGGATCCGCTCTTGGTGTACGACCTCGGGGAGCAAACTCGAAGCTTCTGCGATGTCCGGAACTTTTGCGAGACCACTATGGATCTGATCGACCGACCGAAGGCTTGGGCCCTTTCGGGCAGCCCGATCAATATCGGGAATCCTGAACAAACATCTATCCGCGGCCTCGCCGAGATGGTCATCCACGAAGCGGGATCTCAGTCAAAAATCATCAACAAGCCCTACGCCCAAGTTTTTCCAGGTCGAACCGACGTCCAACACAGGATCCCGAACGTCGCGCGCCTGCACTCCCTAGTTGGGCGCCCCACCTGGATGGGCATCAGGGAAATCGTTCGCGAGACACTCAACTGCGAAGGACACCCCGAGACCAAGTGGAGTCAGCACCCTATCTCATAGCCGGGGCCGGTCTGGCAGGACTAAGCTCCGGAGTCACCCTCGCAGACCAGGCCGTCGTTCTGGAGACCAGCGACCGTCCCGGGGGCTTGGTCCGAACCGAGTGCTTCAACGGTTTCTGGTTCGATCACGTCATTCACCTCCTACACGTCCAGGAACAAGCCAGCGAGGATCTCTTACTCGGCCTCCCCGATCACTACCTCGAGCCATGTCCGCCCACGGCCTGGGTCGAAACAGAGGAAGGAACCGCGCGCTTTCCTCTACAACTGCACCTCTCTTCACTCAATCCGGACGCTATCGAGCGATGCATCCAGAGTATGCGCGAGGCCATTGCCTCAATGGGAGAATCCTCTCCTTCAAATTTCCAGGAGGCACTAGAGGCGACGTTCGGAAAGGCGCTCTGCGAACTCTTTTTCTTTCCTTATAACCAAAAAATGTGGAGGCGCCCGCTCAGCGAAATCACAGCAGACCCAAATCTATGGACCCTGCATCGCCCCTCCCTCGAAGAAGTAATCCAAGGAGCTATACCGGGTTCGGCCACTAAACCCGCCTACAATTCACGCGCCTTTTACCCCCGCCCACCCCCCAACTCACCCATCCGTGGCATGCAAGTCATCTCCGCGGGTCTCGCTGATCGACTGCCCGACCTCCGACTCGAACACGAGGTCACCGGAATTCACCCTCGGGAAAAGTGCCTCACGGTCAGGACCGGAGCCGGCGAGAAACGGATCGCCTGGAAGAAGGCCCTGATATCCACTCTTCCACTGCCCCGCGCCCTCGAACTCTGTGACGATGTGCCCGAGAGTCTCAGCCACGCGGCCAAGAGCATGCGGCATAATCTGGTCGTATCCCTCGGCCTGAGCATTCGAGGGCGCCGCCCGTCCCTAGGGCACTGGCGTTATTATGCTGACCCCAGTCTTCCTTTTACCCGCCTCGTCTTTCTTCATGAATTCGATCCCGACCTGGCACCCGCCGACGGCTGGCCGCTGCTCGCCGAAGTGCCCCTCCCATCGGAGATCGCGGTTTCGCCCGCCGAACTCCGGGAACAAGTGATTGAGGGCGTTCATCGCTGTGGCGTCCTCAATGGGAACTGCCAAATCGAGGCGGTCAATATACTGGTTGCTGATCCGGCCTACGTCTGCTTTACCGATGAAAGTATCGCTGCAGCCGAGTCGGCTTTGGCTTTCTTACGCAGCCACGGCATCGAACCCCTGGGGCGCTACGGCCGGTGGCAATACTCAAGCATGAGCCAGGTCATCGAGTCCGGGGTGGCCTTGGCCGAAGACCTACTGGCGAGGAATCGCGTGTGATCTCGACTCTCGCCATCACCATCGTGGCCGCGGCTGCATGCTCTTTCGGCATGCGGGGCCTGGCACGACGCTACTCGCTCGTCGCCGACCCAAACCCCATAGTGCCCCAACACAGGGAGCCAGTTCCATACCTGGGCGGGCTTGGGGTCGCGGGAGGGATACTCTGCGGCCTGCTCTTTTCTGGGTATTGGCCGAGTAGCGCGATCCTTGTGGGAGCAGTGGGCATGCTCGCGATCGGACTCATCGACGACCTCGCACCCTTAGAGCCAAAGACCAAACTACTGGCTCAGTCCCTGGTGACTCTTTTCAGCATTGGGCTGGGGCTGGGTTTGCCCTTGACGGGCTATTTCCTGATCGACCACGCGATTATTTTCCTGCTCGTCATCGTCTGGGTAAATGCGGTCAATCTGACAGATGTTTGTGATGGCCTCGTCTCCTCTCTGGTGTTCATCAGCATGCTTGGCCTTTCCGCCATCGACAACTTCTCTAGCCCTCTACCCCTCATCGTCGGATCGGCATGCCTTGGTTTTCTGATTTTCAACTGGCCTCCGGCGAGTATGTACCTCGGCGACTCCGGCTCGAATTTCCTCGGGTTTCTCCTGGCCGCGCTCACACTCGAGGGACTTGCCAGAACCGGGAGCCCCGGGGCCAGCCTCGGTATCGTGGCCTGCTCATCGGTTTTTATCTTCGAATTCGTATTCCTCTTTCTGGTTCGCCTCTCCAAAGGCATACCGTGGTGGAGGGGAAGCCCAGATCACTTTTCCCTGCGAATGCAAGCTGGACCCTTTACTCGAACCAATACGATCCTTCTCAGCGGCCTAGCAGGAATCGCATGTGCGGGAGCCGGCTGGCTCGCCAGCCGAGCCCCCTCACCGCTCTCATTCGCGATACTCGCGCTGCTGCCGGCGGCTGCCCTGCTTGTCAGCCGCTGGCTCCTTCGCTGGCCGGTCGATGCCCCCAATGGCGACCCACGATGAACGAGGCGCCTACGCTTATCTGGCTCCACGAAAATTTCGTGTCGGCACGGCAGGGAGGAAATTCACGAGCCTCTCTCACCCTCGCCGCCCTCCTCGAGGCGGGTTGGAAAGTTGAGTTGATCTGCACAACCCGGAGCTATCTGGGGGCAAGCTACGGTGATGGCGCTGCCCAAATCGAGCAGGAGGGGAACCTTCGCGTCCATCGCCTGGTGGCCAGTGGACACACGAGTCGACCCAGGCAATACCTGCACTTCTGCCGATCCGCCCTGCGCTACGCTTCCTCGCTTCCGACTCCTGACCTTGTTTTTACGTCCTCACCCTCCCTGCCCCAAGTTGCGCCGGCGCTTTGGCTATCGGCCTGGAACCGGCTGCCCCTCGTGCTCGAGGTCCGAGACCTCTGGCCTGCCTTTCTGGAGCAGGGGCTCCTTCTCCAATCAAAGCCCTTGCTTGCCGCGCTCCGAGGCCTTGAAAGCCTCGCCTATCGAAGCGCGGATCAAGTGATCTCGGTTTCGCCTGCGTTCACGCCCTACCTCGAATCCATGGGAGTGGCGTCCGGCTGTCTAACCATCGCACCGACTGGTGCCGACCCATCACTGCTCGAATTGGAGCAACCCGCTCGCTCACTAGAGAAGCAAGAAATGGGTCGGAGACAGAGCCTGAAGGTTCTGTATGCCGGGTCCTTTAACACCTCCTATGGCCTAGAAGTGCTCGAAGCCGCCATCGACCGCAGTGCTGACCAGGGTATTCAATGGTTACTTGCAGGCGCCGGGGACCGTAGAGCGGACATCAAAGCATGCGCTAGCCGCAACCCTCATGTGGATTTCCTCGGGCTTCTCCCCAAGAATGAACTTAGGCCGATCCTCAAGACCGTCGACGTTGGGATCAGCATCCATGCCCCGTGGCCGCTCCTCGAGACAACCGTCTCAGGAAAACTCTTCGACTACCTCGCCGCTGGCCTCCCCGTCATCAACCTTGCGCCCGGCCAGATGGCCGAGATCCTTCAGATTTCGCGGGGCGGGTGGCAGGTCGAACGGGATCCGGACCATCTCCTGACGCAGATTGCCAGAGTGGCCCAAATCTCCCCGAGCGAGCGAGCAGCGATAGGCCTGCGCGGACAGACCTGGCTAAGGGAGCACATGCACGGGGCCGCCAGCGCGCGCCGGGTCGCTGCCGCCGTCGATCGAGCCCGGAGAAATCCTAAACGGCATGGATTGATAGGCCTGACAACCAGAGCAATCGCCGCCAGCTTTCAGATTTTGAGTAATCGGTCCCGGAGGAAACTGCACGAGTTCTACGGAGACGATGTCCGAGCGGAGACGATTCGCAATGCCTTGGCGGGTTTCCTCGAGAAACCCGCGTCTCAACCCGAGAGGCCGCTCACCGTACCCCGCCTCTTGAGCGACTGAGCTCGTGGCTTTCATAAACTCTTTTCTGCAACATGCACGAGTTCTACAGCGCTTTATCTGGACAGCACACGGCCTCAACACTGAATGCCAGGCGACCCATCAGACGAACCCCATAAATTAGACGGTGCCGCCGTTTTCAAGCCAGTCTGCGCAGTCTGGGGGCAAGACCTTCAATTTGGTTTGCTCGTAGAGTTCCAGATCCTCATCGCTCAGGACCGACTTCCAGCGCCCGTTGGTCCCCTTGTAGATAAACGAGGTTTCCCCTCCGATAAATTGCCTCGGTTCTCCCTCGTCTTTCTTGTCCGACAGCGCCGCCTTTCGTTTGGCCGTTTCAAATGAGCTCTCCCGCACGATGCGGGCGATATCGGCCTCACTGAGATCGTGTTCCAGAAAGTCTCCGATCTTCGCTACAGCGCCCGCATGGTCCGCCCGCATATCGGCGTAATGCAAAAAGAGCAGATTGGGCAAATGCCGCCACTCCCAGTAGGTTCGCGTGTGGTGCATATTTCCCCAGAATGGCCAGCCCTCGGACTCCCATGGGAACCAGCCCCGAGAGATCCAATTCCTCCAGAGTTCGTGAGTATCCCCGGGAAAGGCTGGCAGAGGATCACCCACGCGGTCACCGCCGTTCACCGCCTCGTAGGCCACATCCGTATAGTTCTGATAGTGATTGAGGAAGGACATGAACACATCTCGTGGGTCTCGAGCAACGACCAGGTACTTGACCTCCTCGTGATAGGGCAATCCATCGAGGGCGAGATGAGACTTGAGAAATCGCCTGCCCTGAATCTCATCCATCCAGGTTCCAAGCTCAGCCAGGCTGAGGGGGTTGAAGCGTTTGTCGGGCCAAGGCGAGAGTACTGAAGGATCGGGATCGGGCTCGCTCTGGCCGTAGAGCATGTGAGCCAGAATCTGCTGAGTAAACGTTGTCCCGGACTTATAGGAAGTCGTGACCACCACATCGTCCGAGCGGGGATTCCACACGCTCCATCGATCCGAGTCCAAATGGTGATTCTTGTACGTTCGCGTGATGCTAGGCCGTTGCACGTCGGTTCCTTCATCTCAAAATGCAGACCGATACCTCGAGTGATATCGTACCTGCTCGCTGCCTAGACACCAGTACAATCCATCTGTCGCCCGTAAATCTCGAAGTCCTTGGAACCCAGGAATCAGCTTTGGGCTTTCTTGTTATCTTCTCGAGACCCACAACCCGACTTCCCTCTCCACCAGCCATTCCCACAAGCGGTTCGCCACGCGAGGTTAGGTAGTTGAATTCTTCAGCGAACAGCCACCGAGCTGCTCTCCCCAAGAGCCCAGCCGCGTCGAACGAAGACCGACCGATTGCGTTCGTCCCCCTCTGCGGAAGTTTGGGGTCGAGGATGGGCGGCCGAACCTATGCCGAAACCCTGCTGAGCGAACTGCAGAGGGATGATCGGGGCCTCCACTGGGTGATCGGCTTGAGCACAGACCTCGTTTCTGAACTCCGGAGAAACTCTGAGAACGTCAATATTCGCTGGCTTCCCTTTCCGAAATGGAGCTGCTCGAGCGTTGGCCGGCTGATCTTCGAGCAAGTCCGGCTGCCTACAATTATCCGGGCGCTAAATCCGGATGTTGTCTATTTCTCCGGAAATTTCCTCACCTTGCTCAGCTCGAAACCCTCCGTTCTGGCCATTAGAAGCCTCCTAGACTACCGCCACCCGGAGGAGGTCTCGACCCCCAAGAGGATCCTGCGCCGAGCACTCACCCTGGCAGGCACTCGAATGGCCACCCAAATCATCTGCCCATCCGACAGCATCGCTCAAGAGGTCCGTGACACCTTCTCTGTTCCCGAAGGGCGTGTCAGAACCGTCCGACACGGGACCAATTTTCCCTATGAGGTAGATCCAAAAGACACTTTGATCCTCGACCACCTCGGCGTTCGCGATCGCCCGTTTTTCGTCTATCCCGCCGCTCTTTGGGGATACAAGAATCACATCACCCTGATCCATGCAGCCAGCCGGCTGCACGGTGGGGCGAGGGAAGCCGCCATCATCTTCGCCGGAAGAGGTGTCGGCGTAAGGGGCAGCCACGTCGCGATGCTTCGTCGTGAGATCAATAAGGTACCTGCTCCAACACGGGTTATTCTGGCGGGCGAAGTCGATCCAAAGCAGCTCTGCGTCCTTTACACGAACGCCATTGCCACACTCTTCCCCTCTACCTATGAGTCGTTTGGGAACCCCATCGTAGAATCCATGGCAATGGGCTGCCCCATCGTCTCCTCCCACAGCGATGCGCTTGCCGAAATCGTGGGAAATGCGGGACTGCTCCTCGACCCCCTCGATGTGAGCGCTTGGGCCCAGGAGATGTCCAAGCTGGCCAACGACTCGAACTATCGAGAGCGCTGGTCTAAAAAGTCTGCTGACAGTAGAGGCCTCTACACTCCGGAGAGAGCGATCGACGAGCTCGCTTCAGCCCTCTTGGGCGCAGCGGGAAAGTCCCAGAACG
>JAPKBZ010000049.1 GCA_028823175.1 Myxococcota bacterium | reverse complement strand
TGATCACGGGTGCCGTGATCACTTGCACTCCCTGATCACGGGTGCCGTGATCACTTGCACTCCCTGATCACGGGTGCCGTGATCACTCGCCAAAGATGTCGAGGACGTCGCTGCCCCGGACGTAGCGCGAGGGCTGGATGGCCTCGGCGAGTTCCCGGGTCGTGATGCCCTCGGGCCGGATGGCTTCGAGCCAGCCCGCCTGGATCGGGCGATATTCGCCCGGCGTCAGCCCCAGCCCCCGGTGCAGGGCAAAGAGGATGTCGAGATCCTCCAAGGCCTTGTAGGCGGCGAAGAGCGAGCTCGGCCGGTTCTTGACGAAGCGCCGAAGTTCGAAGCCCACGACGCGCCTTGCTCCCGAGGTACGCAGGTACTGGTCCAGGGCATCCTGCAGCGCCTCGCGAACCCGGGTGGCGCGGCCAAAGCGGGGGCCGAGGAGTTCGTCCAGGAGGGCGACCGCCTCGGCGGCCTCGGTGCCCTCGACCCGGGCATCGGAGATTCGGAGCCGGTAGCCGTCCCAAAGGGTCAAGCCGTGGCCGGCATCGTCGATCACCATGGCTCGCCGCAGCTGGCCCATGTACTCGGCCTGGCTCATGGGTTCGACATCGAGGCCGAGTTCCTCCACCGAGACCCGGTTGAAGGGGAGCCAGGGGGCCGGCACCCAGGCCGCCGGGGTGGGGACGTGCTCGGACCCAATGAACAGGGTACTCGGGTCGTCGCGTGAGCCTCCCGTGGGGTGCAGGTCGGCGAGGGAGTCGTAGCCCGGAGGAATGGTCAACTCCGCCAAGGCGAGGGGCAACCCGTCCTCGCGGCTTTGGAAAGTCGAGTAGGCGAGCATCCACTCCGGTGTCGACTGGGGGTCAGGAATGCCGAAAACCGGTCGGGCGCCCGTTCCGTTCGATGAAATCGTTCCGACGAAGTCGATCTCGTTGGCCACATAATCGACCCCGCCATCCGGCCGAATGACTCCCGTGGCGTCGATGTATTGGCCGGCGGCGCGTTGTTGAATCTCGATCAGGTCGGCGTCCACCAGGATCGCCAGGGCGGAGAGGTCGCCGATTTGGGCGGTGCCGTTACCGGCGACGAGGGTCCGAGCCGTGATGGAGAGGTTGCCACCCACAGAGAGCTTCTCTCCCATGCCCATGGAGAAAGTGTCCGCCTCGATATTGAGGTCGCCGAGCCGCTTGAAAATGGTCGAGGCCAGGGCCGAACGGGGGGTGTGGGCGACCTCAAGGTCGCCGACGAAATCGCCTCCCACGAGGATCTCGATGGTCTCGGCTCGGAGCGTGAACAGGTCCTCGGAATCGCTCCCCAGCCCAAGGGTTGGGAGCAGATCGGATGTGGTCAGGAGTGTGGGATCGAAGTTGACCCGGAATATCTCGAGTTGGCTCTGGGTGCCGACGTCGCCATCGAGGAGCCCCTGGCCCCGGAGCCCCAAGACCAATTCGTCTTGGGAGGCATTGCCCGGGTCGTCGGCCGCCTCGATGGTCGAGGTCACATGGATCGTCTCGCCGGCGAGTTCAACCCGGCCATCGATCACCAGACCGCCGTTGTAGGTCTGGCCCGCCACCGTCAGTATGGCGAGGGAGGGATTGTCGGCGCTGCTCTCCGGCGCACTGAGAAGGATGCTGAGCGGGGTATCGGGGTCTTCGCCGACGGTCAGCGAGCCGAGGATGATGTCGAAGTCCGGGGTCGCCGACGAGGCGAGCACCGTGATGTCCGGCCCGCTTCCCGATGCGAAAGCGCCGAGGGTTAGATCCGAGAGGTAGAGCTTGTTGTAGAGCCCGTCATCCAGGCGAATGCTCCCCCCGGTGCTTCGGAGGGTGTAGGCGATGCCCTGGGCCTGGGTGGGGCCCAATTGGGTGACCGGGTTGGGAAGGCATCCAGCACTGCAATCGCCGCCGCTTTCGTTGAAGGATGCGGTCTGCTCGAAGAGGAGGGTGTTGGGCGATCGATTGATGAATACGCCTTCGTCGAAGATGCTGGCCCCGCGCAACAGGAGTTCGTTGCTCTCGGCTTTGATGACGCCAGCTCCGTTGGTTTTGAACTGAATTTCCGAGGCGAAGATGGCAAAGCTTTCGAAGCTCTGAGTGAAGTCGAGGTCAGAGCCGTTGCTCTGTTCGAGGAGCACGAGGTTGGTGGCGTCGAGTCCCTGCCCGGCGCCGAGTAGGATATTGCGGGCGTCGCTGAAATCATTGAAATGACGGATCCGGATATCGCCCAGGACCGAGTCGAGTTGCAGTTGTCCGAGGGTTGTGGCCAGCCCGGTGACCTCGATCTGGCTCTTGAGGGGAATGAGGCTCTCCCCGACGGCCAGCCCCGGGATAGAGTCCACCAAGCTGCCGTGCTGGCGGACTTGGAGACCCGCACCACTGTTCTCGAGGTCGCGAAGCCGCAAGGTAACCTTCGCGGCGCCCGTAGCATCGCGCAGCTTCACCACGGGCAGATTGTCGGTAGCCGGGGCATTGGGGTATAGGGCGAGGAGGGGGTCATCTCCGGCGCTGAGGAGCAGAAGGTTCGCGTCGAGGATGACGTCTCCTGCAAAGTCGAGATCGCCCTGATTGAATAGGCCAGCCCGCAACTGCAAGAGTCCCTCGCTCTTGAGTTCGAGGTTGGTTTCGCCGAGGACATTGTCGGCTCTTTCGACGACCCAGCCGAAGGGGCTGACGGCAATCAGCGAGCCGAGTTCGAAAAGCCCGCCATCGAAATGGATCGTTCGAGTAGTGCTCTCGGTATAACCGATGGATTCCAGCGCGAGGGTGAGGTCCGAACCCACCACAGTCTCCGGGGTGACCGTGATACTCCCCGTCTGGCTCGTGAGGATTACCTGGTTGAGCGGGGCATTGCCCGCCAGCCCGAGTTGGGTGGTCGGGTCGATGAAGTTGGAGCCCGGCAGGAGTCGGTTGGCGACCAGATCGCCCACCTGATTGATCTCGATGAAGCCAGGCGCATCGGCGGGGACCGCGTTGAAGTCGAAGGCGGTAGGCACGAGGCCCGTGGTGATCTCGCCGTCGAAGTTGCTGAGCCGAACCTCGGTGCCGGGGAGGACGACGGGAGAAGTCGTGGCGCTGCCATCGTCGCGGGCGCTCAGCACCACGGCGTCGCCTCGAATCTGCAGGGCGAGGGTCCCGGAGTTGACGGCCAGGGCCTCCTCGATGATTAGGTTGCTGCCGTCCGAGCGCTCGAGGACGACCACCGGTGCAGACAGGACGAGTTGTTCGCTCGCCTGGAGCGCGGGCAGGTTGGAGAAATCGTTCAGGGTGAGGGCGCCGTCGTCCGAGCGGATCCCAAGGCGTCCCGGTAGTAGGCCCCCGAAATTTTCGGCCAGGCTGGGGAGGGCGGCCTGGTCGATGCTGCCGTCCTGACGAAAAACGAACTCGAGAGCGGCCCCGGGCGTGAGGGACTGGAAGACGGGGGTCACGCCGCCCTGGGGCGCGAGTTGGATGCTCGAGGTCAAATCGCCGCTGTTGCGGCCTGTGCCATCGCCGGCCACCAACCGGATCTGGTCGGCGGCCAGGGTCATGCCCGATTCGAAGCCGAGGATGCCTGGCGTGCTCAACCCCGCTCGGAGGACGAGTTGGCTGGCGCTGGGGGTGGTGAAAGCAATCTTTTCATTGAGGGCATGGGTGTACTGGAAGGATCCCAGCCCGCCGATATCCAGGGTCTCGACTTGAAGGCTGCCCGTGATCGAAGTCAGGTCGATGCCGCTGAGGGCGTGCAGGCTGAGCTGGCTGCCCACGAGTCCGTCGGCCCCGTTATCTCCCAGGGCGATACCCGCCCCGCCCTCGATGGCCCCATCCGAGCGCAGGGTGTAGTCGACCCCCGCAACGCCGCCGGCGAAGCGCCCGGCGTCGGGAATCGTTTCGTCGCCGATGGCAGCGTCCTGGCGCAGGGTGAAGGCCGTCACCTGGCCGCCCGTTCCATCCTTGAGGTTGAGATTCGCGAGGGTCTCCGAGCGCACTTGCGCCGTTCCTTGTGAATCGCCGTTGCCGGCCCAGAGCGTGATGTCTTCCGCGGTCAGCTCCAGGCTCAGAGGAGTTCCCGTGCCGGGATCGACGCCAAAGGCGAGGTCCCCACTTCCTCCGCTCCCGGCATGGAGCACGATGGTTTCTTCGGCGGCGAGGTTTCCCTCGATCAGCAGGCTCGGGTCCCCTTCCGTTGCTGGGGCACCGGCGGAGAGAGATAACTGGAGGCCCGCGTTCGAAATCGCGTCGGCGAGGGCCGCGTCCACTACGAACCCTTCGCTGACCGCGAGGTTCAGCAGGGCGAGGGAATCCGGGTCCGTCGCAAAACTTCCCTCCACCGAAAATCCTGTGCCGGCCTGGAGTCGTAGTTCGAGATCGGGGTCCGAAACCGTGGCCGGATCGAGGATGCTGAGGACCCCATCCGACGCGGCCAGGGTGTACTGCTCGAGCAGGGTCAGATCACCTTCGGCGATATGGCTCCCCACCGCGTCCGCCGCGAGATTCGACTCCTGAAAGAGAGAGAAGCGCTGGGGGGCCGCACCGATTCCTGCTTCGGCGTGAAAGACCGCCTCGCCGAGAACGATGGTGGCCAGGGGGCTCTCTCCGCCGTGGCCGTCGCCCACGGCGAGCAGAATTTCCTCGGCGATGAACTCCGGGGCCCCGGAGAAGGTCATATTCCCCGTGCCCGGCTGGATTCCCGGCGAAATTTGGATCGCCTGGTCGGCGGCGAGGAGCGTGGTTCCCGAAAGGGTCTCGCTGATTGTGATGGCGCCGACATGGTAGATCCCCACGTCGCTGAGGCGCTGGTCGACATCGGTCGCGGTATCGAAACGGGCGTTGAGAACCGCATCCTCGAGAGTGAAGCTCCCGCTGCCGGCGCTTTGGATCCGTCCGCCCTGAGTGAGAATCTGGGTGGGGGTCGCATCGCCCGGGCTGAGGTCCGTGATGGTGACCAAGGCCTGATCGCCCGAGACCTCGAAAAAAACGTCGCCGCCGGCGTGGGCGTTGTCCCAGCGGGTGTCGATCTGGCCATTCATAGTGATTTGCTGGGCGCTCGCGTCCAGGGACGTGAGATCGGTTCCGATATCGACGCTTCCGCCCCGGGTCAGCAGGCTGCCGCCCTGGCCAATCGTGATGTTGCCGCCGGCCGGGTTGGTCGAGGGACCCTCCGGCGAGAGCGGGCCGAACTCGGTGACCCGGGCGCGCAGTGCGATATTCCCGCCGGGCTGCGGGGTGGAATGTGTTTCGACGAGTGAGGTGTCGACGTCGCCGGCGAGCGTCAGGTTGCCGCCGGCACTGAAGAGGGCGATGGAGCCGCCGTCGGTCTTGATCAATCCTGTGAGGGTGATGTTGCCCCCGACCACGGCGCTCTCGTTGGGTCCGACCGCGTTCGGGACAACGGCGGCCTGGCTCGTGAACCCGATGGCACCGCCAAAGACTTCCTCTCCTGCCTCGTCCCGGGTGGGATTGGTGGTGTCAATCTCTCCCGCGAAGGTGCTGTTTCCGGCGAAGGAGGTGACCCCGAGGTTCCCTCCGTCCGTGCGGATGCGGGTCCCCGCAGCCGCGTCGATGTCGATCCCGTCGAGGAGCACGGATCCGCCTCCAGAACGGATATCCGCGTCGATCGCGAGGGTGCCGATATACGTGTTCGAGATCTGGCCGGCCTCGACGGGGTTCTGCTTTTGGGTCAAGTCACCGGCCTTGAGCACGATGTCGACGACCAAATTAGACGCCGCAGTGGGATCCGCGTTGGGGCCGGTGTCGGCCACGACCCCCACATCGAAGTTGACCTTGAGATCGTTCGAGGCCAGCAGGGAGAGGGTGGCCCGGGTGCCCGCGGCGGAATTGGCCGCCTGGGGATTGATGGCGGCCATGACCCTGATGTCCCCGTTTTGGGTCCCCTGGACGGTGCTCACCGTCTCGGTGAGCAGGGTCACGCTGATCCCTTGTTCGAGAGCATCGACAATCAGTCCGGCCTGGATTTCGGAGTTGTCTACGGTCGGCCGCACCACGGGGCCGCCATTGAATTGGAAGAGGGGGTTTTCGAGTTGATCCTGGTAGAGGCCCGGGTCGAGACAAGCGGCACCGAGCAATGTGCACTCGGCCTCGCCGGGCTCGCCGGCCGGGTCGGCCGGCGAGGGCGGCCGATCGGGCACGATGTCGATATTATTGGGGTCGATGAGCCAGCTTCCCCCCTGATCGGCCGGCCGGCCGGCCAGGGCGCGCAAATCCGGAGCCCCTCCGAGATCCAACCAGAGCTTGCCCGAGGTTTCGGCGAAGCCTCCGTTTCCGCCCAGGGGGCCGCCGGTGGCGGAGAGCGCTCCGTAGATTTGGGCGGTCTCGTCGGCCCAGACAATGATCTCGCCGCCGTCACCGAGTTCTGTCGCGTCGGCCTTGAGGGTGGCGCCCGCGTGGACGAATGTGCCTCGCGCGCTTCGCAGAGTGCTGGCTCCCTGGCGGTCCCCGCCCACCCGGATGCGCCCGCCCCCAGTCGAACCCGATGCATCGAGAACGGCCCCGTCCTGAATGGAGACGTAGTCGCCGAGGACATCGATGTTGCCCCCGGAGTCTTCGGTGCCGAGACCGTTCGCATCGAGGTGGCCCTGGACTTCGACGAGGCCGCCTTCGCCTCCGGTCAACTCGATGGAGCCGGCGCGCACGGTGCCCCGGCTGCGGATCGCAAAGGAGAGCATATCGCCGGCCGCCATGCGGACATGGCCCCGCCCGGCGTCGATGTGGCCGGTGTTCTCGACCGCGGGGGTCGAGGCGAATCCCTCGGACGGGGAGAGGCTGGATTGGATGATGATCGGGCTGTCGTGATCCCGGAGAAGAATCTCCTCTCCCGCGGCCATCAGGAAGGAGCCGTCGGGGGTCTCGATGTGGCCGAAATTGGCCACCGAGCGGCCGAGGAGGGAGATCGCGGAGCCCTGCATCCAGCCCGAATTGGTCACCGAGCCGCCGAGGGCGCCGAAGCGGTACTGGCCGGCGAGGAAATCTGAGGCCGATAGATCGCCCGCAGCGGCGATGACCTGACCGACGTCGACGAACGAACCGTCGCGGAAATGAATTCCGGCCTGGTTGGTGAAGATACAGGTCGCATCGCAAACCACGCGCCCCCAGAAATCGCTGGCGTGTTCGCCCGGGCTGCGGTTGAGGATCGCGAAACCGTCGCTCTGCCGGAATTCGAGGCTATGCCCCACCGGTTGTTGGATGTCGGTCTGCCAATCGAGAATGACGCTCGCGCTGTCCTGACTGTACTCGGTCAGGACGTCGGTGTTGATCGTGAAGTCGCCCTGGCCCTGGCTCGTAGTGGCGTTGCCCAGCGCGGTCTCGGTCCCCGTGGCGTCGGCCGGTGATGTCTCGCCTTGGAGGGCGAGGCTGAGGAGCGCGATGCCGGCGAACCGGCCCAGGAGGCGCCGATGAGGCCGGCGCGGCGCCCTCGGATCGGTCCCGGCGATCAACCCGGGCAGGCACCGACCCCGAGTGCCGTTTTGCCGATCGTTCGATTTGTCTCGATCTCTCATCACCAGACCCCGTTGATCAGGAAATAGAAGGTTCCGTCATCGTCGGAAGTGCTTTCACTCTTGGCGCTCAGGCAGCCCCGGTCGGGACTGCCCAGAGCGGTTGTCGTGCTGCAGTCGACTTCCTGATGGATGCCTCGGGCCCAGTCGACCCGTACCGTGAAATTGCCCTTGTAAACGAATTCGACGCCGGCCCCGGCGCCGACCAGGAACTGGTTGAGTTCGGTTCCCGATCCGAGTTGGGGGTTGTTCCGAATGCTCTGGCCCACGTCCACGAAGCCCCGAAAGACCAGATCCCAGTCCGGGCGCCCGTAGACCTGTTGCGGGGCCAGTCGGAAATCGCCCACCCAGGGAAGCTTGAGGGGTTCCCTGGAAATCGGGAGGGAACGCGGAAGGTGGAAGGCATACTCGGCGGTGCCCATGTAGACACTGTCCCCGACGGCGACGCCCTGGGGAAAACCGCGCACGCTGTAGAGCCCGCCGATCACTTGGGAGCTCTGGGGAATCAATCGGTAATCGAAGGCGTATTGGCCCCGACCGCTCAGGGAAACCTCATGGCTGAGGGTCGAACTGCCCGGGGTGTTGGGATTTCGCCAGGCGCGGTTCCAGAGCAGGGGCTCGAGGTATTGGCTGAGGCCGGCCTCGAATTGAATCACCCACCACTCGGAATCTGTTGAGGCACGCCCCAGCCCGCCTCCAAAACTCTCCGCGTTGTTCGCCGGGCTGCCCAGGGCGGTGGCGTATTCGCCGACGATTCGCCCGAATAGACTCGAATAGGCGTTGCTTCGGTCGAATTTTAAGCCCATATCGAAGACCGCCAGGGTGACGTCGGCGAGATTCCCGGCGCTCTTATTGTCGAGTTGGACGCCGCGAAAGCGAGTGCTGGCGATCAGATCGAGGAAAAAATTTCGATATTGGAAGGCGTTGTAGGTGAGGCCGCCTCCGACATGCCAGTCGCTGCTGAGCAGCGAGTCCACGGCATCAAAGCCCCCGGGTAACTCCTCGACGACATCGGACTTGATACGGGTCCAGCCCCCGGTCAGGTTCCAACGTAAGCGGGCGACACCCCACCACGGGATCTTGCCCCGGTTGAGCAATTTGAGCGGGCCGGGCTCCCGATTGCCCGGGACCATCCAGTCAGCGCGCTCTTCTCCGAACCAGGGCGCCTCGTAGGCGGCTTGGATGCTGTTGACATTCTCGAGGTCTGCGTTCAGGTAGTTGATCGAGAGAATGTCATCGCGGTTCGTGAGCTGGCGATGCACGTAGCCCAGGCGGGTTTGCCAGAGCCCGGTGCGTTCGGTGCCCGTGTTCCCGGCCTGGGCGTAGACGCTCCAGGGCCGCTCTTCGTAGACTCGATAGTCGAGGGTGACGCCGTCGTCCTCGTCCGAGGCCGCGAGGGCCGCCTCGACCTGCCGTCCGGGGTGGCGATTCAGGGCATAGAGATAGTCCTCGAGTCGCCGCTGGTCGATGCGGTCGGTGGTGCCCACCCGGCCCGCGAGGGTTGGCCCAAGGGGGGATTCCTTGCGGATCGCCCGGTGGGCGGGGTTGTTGATTCGCCAGCCCGTCTGCACCCGGCCGCCGACGGCGACCGTGCGGACGTCCATGATACGAGCGACAGAAATTCCCAGCCGCAGGGTGTAGTCGCCTGAGGCGCGCAGGTCGGTTTCGTCTTCGAGGGCGATGTCCGCGGGATTTGGCCGGACATAGACCCCGAGGATTCCGAGCGCATGGAATCGGCTCAAAAGGCTCCGCGAAATTGCGCCGAGGGCGCTCGCGTGAAAATTGGCCCGGGGGCCCGGTCCGCCGATGTGTAGGGGCTGGCTCGGTTCTCCCTCGAGGGGCGCCGCGTAGCCGGTCGGCGTGACACGGAGGGGAACGATTAGGGGCAGAATCTCGTCGAGGGGGGGCAACTCCGGCGAGGCCTCCGCGTACTCGATGACGAAGTCGTCGACGGCGAAGACGGGGCCATCCAGAGGGTTGGCGGCGGGATCGGGAGATGGAGCAAGCTGGGCGTGTCCCACGGGCGCGCCGGCCCCAACGAGCGCGAAGAGGATCGCGGCGACCAGCCGGAGCGCCAGGGATCGGGTCTTCCGGTTTCGTCGTGGGGCGGAGGGAAGCGGCAGCATCACTTTCGGAGGGTTCAGACTCACTCGTGTCCGTTTGCCCGGTCGCTCGTGGCCTAGGAGCAGGCACGGCAAGAACCGGTTGGGAAGGCTGGGAGCCTTGGGGGTCAAAGTGGGGCCCGCGATGCTTTTGATGGCCGCCCCATTCCAGTATCCGAGCCCATTGGCCAAGCGGGTTCGGGCCTCGGTCGATACCGGGCGCTGCCTACGATAGCCCGCTCCCGGGCTTTGCTCCCCCTGTCCGGTCACCTTTTTCGGTTCTCCCGGGACTCTCCGGTTTCCTCGACGACGCGTGCGCGGGTGGGGGAAAAGCCGGGCAGGGCGTGCGGGAGGTTGGAACCCCCGGCCCGCCCATGGTTCCCCGGGGCGTGCGGCGAATTCGCGAAGATTCGGTCCAGATCGGGCCTCGGCCGGCCCGGATCGCCCGTTTAGACTTCGCGGGGGGCGGAGGCCGCCGGAGCGGGCCGATCGCCGCTCTCCTCGCCGCGATAGATCTCTTGGGCGTCCTGCAGCGCCGAGATTACCTGGGCGCGAAGCGCGGGGGGGGCCAGGACTTCGGCCCCCGGGCCGAAGGAAAGGATCCAATCGCTGAGCTCGCTGCTGCCGCCGACTTCCATGGTCAGTTCGAGGCCCCCATCGGGGAGTTCACTGATCTGCTGGCTGGCGTGCCATGTGCGTTCGCGAACCTGGGTGGCTCGTTCCCGAGAGAAACGCACCCGGACCTCGGAGGCCGGTTCGATCACGACGCCGAAGTTGGTGGCCGTCCACGAATCGAAGTCAAAATTTTCCTGGATCACGAAGCTCTCAGCGGTGCTCTCCAGGGCCAGGATCCGGTCCACCGCGAAGGTGCGGATCGCTTCCCGGCGATGGTCGAACCCGATGACGTAGAGTCCGCCTCGCTGGTACCAGACATGGTAGGGGTCGAGTTCCCGACTCGATTCTTCGCCGGTGCCGCCGGTTCGGTAGCGCATGCGGAGGACCCGCCGGCCGAGCATCGCCTCGTTGAGCGCCTCGATGGTGGCGCGCGATTTGGCGTAGCGTTTGTGGGGCTCCGGGAGCACCCGGAAGGAGCCGGCAATGGCGTCCAGAAACCCGATTAACTCGTCCGAGAGCGCCGATCGAATTTTTGTCAGGGCCGACTGGATGGAGTCGTGAAAGACGGTGCCCTCGAGGGTACGAAGCAGGTCGGCCCCGAAAGCGAGGGCCAGGATCTCGTCGGTGGTAAACGGCACATCGCCGAGCTGAAAACTGTCGAGGAAGCGGTAGTAGACCTTGCCGTCGCGCTTTTCGCTCACCACGGGGAAACCCGCGTACATCAGCGCGTCGAGGTCGCGGTAGATCGTGCGCCGCACGCAGCCAAGCTCCTCGGCGAGTTCGTCGAGGCCCACGCCCCCCCGGCTGCGTCCGAGGCGTTGGACGAGCAACCACTGTCTGGCCAGTTGATCTCCCCGCATGGGGGAACCTTAGCCGCCGGAGGCAGGGGGTGAAGTGTTTTCGTCGCTAAAGAAGCGCAGAAGCTCGTCCTCTCGCGCCAGGGCGTCCGCGTAACCGAGTTCGACTAGGGGCGTGGTGAAGGCCTTGTCGAAGAGCAGGTAGGAGAGCAGGTCCGCCTCGCGAAGTCCGTCGCCGTTGTCATCGCTCCCGCTGCCCCCCGCGCGCAGGAACATTTTGAGGAACGCGTTGAGTTCGAGCTTGCCATCGGCATCGGCGAGCAGGTCTCCCGCCATCAGGCCCATATCCTGGGAGGGTCGAATCACCATATGGTCGATTGGGCGCAGTGCGCGCGCGCCCTGGCTGGCACCGGCGGCATTGATTTTTTCGAGAAAATCAGGGCCGAAGGCCATCTCGCCGTGATCGAGGATGTCGTTGACGAAGCGAAGCCGGGCCACATCCGCATCGATGGGGGAAAGCATCAGGGCATTCAAGACCTTGCCGAAGAGGAACATGGGGTTGCCGAAGCCCGCCGTTCGCTGCTGGGCGAGCGCTTCGCTGACGGTGGGCGAGGCGCCGTGGCTCAGTCCGATGACGAGGACCCGATCGGCGCCCAGGCGCAGGGCTGGGGCCAGGGGGGTATTGAGGCGTAGCCCTCCGTCGGCGTAGTAGCGAGAACCGACACGGACCGAGGGGAAGAGCAGGGGGATGGCCGCCGAAGCCAGGGCATGGACGGGGGCGAGCCGGGCGGCCTGCATGTGAATCAGATCTTGCGGGTCCTGGGCGAAATGGGAGCGCTTCTCCTGTTCGGTGAAGATGACCGCGCGGCCCGTAGCCAGCTGAGTGGCGGCGATGCAGACGCTGTCTACCCGACCGGACTTGAGGTTTCGACGGATCCCCTCCCAGGGAATCGATTGGAGCACGAGTTGTTCGAGGGGAGCGGTGTCGAGGAGCCCGAAGAGCCGGTCGGGCCGGCGTCCCTCTCGCAGGAGTTGGGCGACCTTACGCACCCCGAAGAGCATCCTGGGCAAGGCGAGCAACTCCCGGCGACTGAAGCGGAAGATCTCCCCGACTTGGAGATCCTCCCAGATCTTCACCAGACGGGGACCACGGCCTGTGGTCATGTCCGCGGTCGCCGCGACGAAGGCCGCATGAATGGCCCCCACCGAGGTGCCGCAGACGATTTCAAAGTTGGGGTCGATCCCGTGGCGAAGGGGGAGTTCGTCCAGGATGAAGCGGAGGACGCCGGCTTCGTAGGCGCCTCGTGCGCCTCCGCCGGATAGGATGATCGCGCGTCGAGGCGATTTGGACTGCGCGGAGGCTATCGCGCTCATCTCGGGCTCCTACTTGCTGACTCGCTCCGAGTACTCGCCGTTGCGAGTATCGACGCGGATCAGGTCGCCTTCTTCGATGAAGAGTGGGACGTTGAGCGTCGCACCGGTTTCAAGGGTCGCCGGCTTGGTGGCCCCGGAACTGGTGTCGCC
The DNA here is from genome assembly GCA_028823175.1 of Myxococcota bacterium. Taxonomy (GTDB): domain Bacteria; phylum Myxococcota_A; class UBA9160; order UBA9160; family UBA4427; genus JAZXM01. Next base: position 19,076 of record JAPKBZ010000049.1, on the reverse strand, counting down.
CTTGACGCCGGGGTCGGATTTGGTGACCCGGGCTTCGACGTAGTTGGGCAGTTGGATATTGACCGGGTTTCCCTTCCAGAAGAGGATCCCGATTTCCATATTCTCGAGCAGAAAGTCCACGCCGCCCGCGAGCACATCGTCGCCGATGGGGATCTGGTCGAAGCTTTCGGTGTCCATGAAGATCCGGCCCGTGGCGTCCTGATAGAGGTATTGCATGGTCTTTTCTTCGATGTCCGCCTCTTGGACTTTTTCTCCGGAGCGGAAGGTCTTGTCTACCGTGCGGCCATTCAGCAGGTTCTTCAACTTGGTGCGCACGAAGGCCCCGCCCTTGCCCGGCTTCACGTGCTGGAAGTAGGTGATCGTGAAGGGCTGGCTGTCGATGTCGAGCTTCAGGCCGTTGCGAAACTGGGATGTATCTACTGCCATGGTTTTCCTCGGTTTTTCGGGCGCTCAAGGCGCCGAGAAGACCCGGGACCCAGGTATTTGAGTCGGCTGTCCGGGAGCGGATCTTGAAGAATTGCGGAAATAAAGTCTCGAATTGCGAAGGGGAGAAGAGCGAGGGCCCCTGGAACGCCGAGGTTGCAGGGGCCCTGTCTGGAACTGTGGTGAGACGCGCCTTGCCCAGGCGTGCCGGCTTCTATCCCTTCGCGGCGCCCACGGCCTTGGTGAGGGCGGGGACGATATCGAAGAGATCGGCGACAACACCGATATCCGCCACCTCGAAGATCGGGGCGTCGGGGTCCTTGTTGATGGCGATTACGTAGTTGCTGCCCTTCATGCCGACGAGATGCTGGATCGCTCCAGAAATTCCGCAGGCGACGTAGAGCTTGGGGGTGACGACCTGCCCCGAGGAGCCCACCTGGTAGGGGTGGTCGAGCCAGCCGGCATCCACGACGGGACGCGAGGCGCCCATGGCTCCGCCCAGCGCATCGGCCAGGGGTTGGATGACCTCGCCGAATTTCTCCGGGGCGCCCACACCGCGGCCGCCCGAGACGATGATGTCGGCTTTGCTCAGGTCCACGCCCGTAGCCGCGGCCTGCTTGACCTCGACGAACTGGACTCGGAGGCCGTCCAGGTCGACTTCGAGCGCCGTGGTGGCGCCGTCTGAGGACCCTTCAAAGGCATCGTTGGCGCCGGGCTGAACCGTGGCCACGAGGATTCCGCTGGCGCTGAGTTCGGCGTCCAGCTTGCCGTTGAAAATGCGCCGAAAGAGTGTGAAACCGTCACCGCTGCCCTCGATGTTGAAGCAGTCGCTCACGAAGGCGGCGTCCAAGCCGGCGGCCACCCGGGGCGCAACATCCCAGCCGATGGGGGTGTTGGACAACAGGACCACCTCGGCGTCGGTGGCCTCGATGGCCGCACGGATCGCCTTGTTGAAGCCCTCTACGTTGTAGTTGGCGAGTGCGGGGTTGTCGACGACGAGGGTGTCGCCGGCGCCGCCCGCGGCGAATTTGCCCGCGGCATCGCCCACATCACTTCCGAGGACGAGTCCCCGAGTGCCGCGGCCGGTGGCCTCGGCAAGCTTGCGGGCCAGCGTTACGACTTCGTAGCTTGCATCGCGAATCGCGCCGTCCTGGCCGAGTTCTGCGACGATGAGAATATTGCCCATCGATATGTACTCCCGATGTGTTTGAGGGACGGTTGCAACGCCGTCCCGAGGTCCCTGGATGTTGAGTTCGGCCGGGGGCTGCCCGGCCGACTAATTACCTCTACTTGCCTCTACTTAACTAGAGAAGAACTTAACTAGAGAAGACCCAATTCCCGAATCTTGCCCACGAGCTGGCCGACGATTTCGTCGGTGGAGCCCTCGAGAAGCTCGGCGGTGTCCGCCTTGGGCGGCACGTAGATCTTGTTGACCGTCACCTTCGCGTTGGCGGCTCCGATCTGGTCGGCGACGCCGAGGTCCGCTGCGGTCTTGGTGTCCACCGGCTTCTTCTTGGCCTGCATGATGCCCTTGAGCGAGGCGTAGCGGACCTGATTGGCGCCGGTCTGCACCGTCAAGACGCAGGGTTTGGGAAGGTCGACCACCTCGATGGCTCCGCCCTCGAGTTCGCGTTCGACGCGCATGGCGCCGTTGTTCGCGGTCGAGATCACGCCTGTGGCGGAGGGCAAGTCGATCAACTCCGCGAGCATGGGGGGGACAGCGGCGAAATTGCCGTCCTCCGCCATCAGTCCGCAGAAGATGATCTCGGGGTTCTCCTCCCGGGCGACGGCGGCGAGGATCTTGGCGATCCCCAAGGCGTCGGAGCCCTCGGTGGCGTCGTCGTTGACATGGATGGCACGATCCGCCCCCATGCCGAGCGCAGTTCGCAGCGCCTGGGTGGCTCGGTCGGGACCGATGGTGACAACGAGGACCTCGACATCGGCTCCGCCGGCATCCTTGAGCTGCAACGCTTCCTCAAGCGCATAGCTGTCATAACTGTTGATTTCGAACTTGATATTGTCTTCCTGAATCCAGCTGCCGTCGGCGCGGACTTCGAGTCGCGCGTCCTGGTGCGGCACCTGCTTCAGGCACACCATGACCTTCATGGGGGTGGGCCTCCGCTTGGGTGTGAATGGGAAAGGCCCCGACACAAGGGCATAGGGGCCCGAAAAAGCGGCCCAACCCTAACGGAGCGGCGGTCCGATTTCAACGTCGCCGCGGAAAGGCCCCGGGGAGTCCGCGGGGCGGCTCAGGGGAGCGAGAAGAGCTGCCGGCGGCCGGCGGGCACTTCTTTCAGCCCTAGGTGTCGTCGAGGATGCCTTCCATCCACTCAGCCACGATGCGCGAGGCCGCTCGGTACGTCCCGAGCCTTTCTGCCTCGGAGAGGCCGGGCCGGAGGAGGCTGCCATCGGCCTCCTCGAATATCCGCAGGACGGTGGGGGCGCCCACCCGGGAGAGGGAGCGGCGCAGCACATCGAGGTCACAACGCGGGTCGGCCCCGCCCTGGAGAAAGAGCATCGAGGAGGTGATGCGGTACAAGGCTTCGATATCGGGTTTCCCCGGGGCGCCCTTCGGGTGCAGGGGAAAGCCAAGGAAGAAGAGGCCGTCAGCATGGATTCGCGAGGTCGCCAGGCGAGCGGCGGCCTGGGCGCCCAGGCCCATGCCCCCGAGGAAGAGGTGGCTGGGTGCCGAAGTCTTGTCCTGGGCCAGCAGGCGCAAGGCGGCCCGGAATGCCTTCTCGAGGACTGCCGGGTCGGGATTCTTGGGTTTCTTGCCCGCTTCGGCGAAGGGAAAGTTGAAGCGGAGGGTCAGAAATCGGTGGGCCGCGAGTTGGTGGTGGAGACTGGTGATCAAGGGATCATTGAGGTCGCCCTCGCCGTGGGCGATGACCACGGCGATGCGCGCTCCGGTGGGCCACCACTCGGGGAACCCGACCACAGCCGAGAGCGACTCGCAGCCCTCCAGCGGTTCGGGGAGTTCTATCTGGACCTCTTTGAATTTGGCCGATTCTTCCATGCCTGCCTCCCTTTGGGGGGGGTGGGTATCACATGGGCTGTGGGATTGCACGACGCTCCGCCCGATTCGGGCGGCATTTCCCCGTCCGCGGCGGGGCCCGGAAGCCGTATACTGCCGGCCACACCCCCCGAAAGGACTTTGTGAGCGCTTTGTCTCCGCCCATTACGATCGACGTAAATCCTCCTCAGACCCGGCTTTGGGATCGGTTGCGGGCGCATGTCACGGCGCCTCGCCCCCCCTCCCAGCGTTCGGGGCTGAGAGATATGGCGCTCCTGCTTCCCGATCTCACGGTTCTGCTCGCCCGGCTGCTCCGCGACGACCGGGTGCCCGTCGGACGCAAGTGGGTGGCGGTGGTCGGGATCGCGTATGTGGTTTCGCCCCTGGATTTCCTGCCCTCCCTGCTCCTCGGTCCGGTGGGGCTAGTGGATGACCTGATAATCGTGGCTGCCTGCCTCTCGGGCATCGTGAACCGGGTGCATCCCGATGTCGTGCGCTCGCACTGGTCGGGGCAGGGCGATGCCCTCGAGGCCATCGAGCGGGCGACGGGCTGGGTGGAGGACCAGATCTCCGGCGGTCTGCAATCGATCTTCCAACGCTTCCGGAGCGATTGAGAAAGCGGTGGGTGGGGGTCGGCGACGTCGGCCTCAGCCGGGCGGGGCCAAACGGATCAGTCGGCTTCGATCGGGCTTGGGGATGCGCCGGACCCGGCCGTTATCGCTGCTCACCGAAGCGTGCTCGGTCGCGCCCGTGACCAGAATTTCTTCCTCGCGGGCGATGCTATAGGCCATTCGGAGCGAGGCGCCCCGCACCCATTCCGCCCAGGTGGTAATGACCAGGAGATCATCGAATCGCGCGCTGACGCGATAATCGAGCTCGGCGTGGGTCACGGCGAAATGCAGCCCGAGTTCCATGTAGTGGGTGTAGGGGCGGTCGTGCTCCCGCAGCCACTCGCCCCGGGCCCGCTCGAAGAAGCGCAGGTAGTTGGAATGATGGACCACCCCCATGGCGTCGGTTTCGTAGAAACCGACCCGGTGGGCCACGCTCGACGGGGTGGCCCCGCCAGGGACGGGCGCAGCAGCGCTCACGCTCAGAAGACATCCTTGGCGCTGCGCAGGACGCCCAAGGCTTCGGCGTCGGTGGCTCGCATGAAGGGGTTGGTCTCGCGCTCCTCGCCGATGGTCGAGGGAATCGTCATCTCGGCGGGGGTAGCGTCGTGCCAATCCGCGGCCGCGCTCGCGCGCAAGTCGCGAACCCGCTGCAGTTTGGCTTGCATGGCGGCGTTGTCGGGTTCGACGCTGACCGCAAAAACCAAGTTGGATTCGGTGTACTCGTGGCCGCAATAAACGCGCATCGAGTCGGGCAGCGCCGCCAGTTTTTCGCACAGGGCGGTGTACATCATCTGGGCGTCCCCCTCGAAGAGTCGTCCACAGCCCGCCGCAAAGAGCATATCCCCCGAGAAGACCGCCTCGGCGTCGTCGAACACGTAGGCGACGTGGCCCATGGTGTGGGACGGGATGAAGAGAACCCGGGCCTGGTGCTCGCCCACCTTGAGGATGTCGCCCTCGTCGACGCCCTGGCTGAAACCAGGAACTCGCTCGGCATCGGACACGTGGGCGATGACGGGCACCGCGTAGCGCTCGGCGAGTTCCGCATTGGCCGCCGAGTGGTCGGGGTGGTGGTGGGTGGACAGGATTTGGGTCACCCGGGCGCCGCAGGCCTCGACCCGTTGGATCACGGGAGCGGCCTCGGGGGCATCGATGATGGCCGCCTCCCGGGTCTTGTCGCAGATGACGAGGTAGGTGTAGTTGTCGCCTAGGGTCGGGATGCGCTCGATGGTCAAAGTCATGGGCGCAGCCTAGCTCGCAAGAGGGACTCGGATAAGGGGGGCGAATCAGCTGTGCCCGGCCTCGGGGGTGCCCGGGAGGGCGGGCCGCGCCCGGGGCGCGGCGAGTTCGGGTTCCTTGCCGCCGAAGAGGGGGCAGGCGCTCTTGTATTCGCACCAATTGCACAGATTATTCTTTTGGGCGGGGAATTCCTCGGTGGCTCGAATTTCGTCGATCAGCGCGATGACCTGTTGCTTGAGCTGATCCAGCTTCGCTGGGCTTCGGGTCGAGGTGCAGGTGCGGTCCTTGGCGAGGTAGTGCCAGACCAGGCGGAAGGGCCCGCGGTGCCCAAGCTGCTCGGAGACCCCGATCTGGTAGAGGGCGAGTTGTCGATCCTGGTCCAGCTGGCTCTGACTCGGAACGTAGTTGCCCGTCTTGTAGTCCTGGATCTCGATGATCCCGTCGCGGGTGCGAACGATGCGGTCGATGATTCCCTGCATCCTGTAGTCGCCGGCGGCGTCGAGGGAGAAGGAGACGTGCTGCTCGATTCCCAGGCTCTCATCGGCATCGAAGGGGTAGTGGCGGCGATAGAAATGCGTGAGGCAACGAACGCCGAGTTCGCGATAATACGCCTTGTCGAACCCTTTCTTGACGATCCGGATCCGCGAGGGGTCGTATTGCTCCTCGAAATTGGCCTTGTAGCGCTCGATCACCTGCTCGAAGCGGGGCAGGTGGCCTTGGTCGATGAACTGGTAGAGGCGCTCGAGGATCTCGTGGACCCGCTTGCCCACGAAGGCCTCGACCCCTTCGCTGTCCTCGGGCAGCTTGAGGATGTAGCGGAAATAGAATTTCTTACGGCAGTTCTCGAAGCTCGAGAGCCTGGAATGGCTGTAGATCTCGCTCATGGGTCTCCGCCAAAGGGGGGGGCGGGTCGAGCATAGGGGCTGGGTGGAGAATGGGCACGGCCCGTGCGGGGCGGAGGCCGGGGCGGGGTGGGTGGGCTAGTGTGGCGGGCCCCAATCAGCACGGAGGCGGAGCCATGACCGCCCAGAAAAAAACACCCCCGTCCCCCCCGCACAGCACTCCGCTCGGCAAGGAAGCTGCGGAATGCTCGGCCGAGGTCATCGAGGCCGCCGTCGAGGGGCTTTCGAGTTTCACCGACAACGCGCTCTCCCAGGCGGTCTGCCGGGGAATTGTCGATCCCCAGAGGGTCGTGGACTGGACGGACCGGACCGAGCGGCTGCTCCGTTTTCAGTTTGATCGCGCGGAGTTGCGCTCAGAAATTCCTGTGGTGGCCGAACACCTGCACGGCTTGTTGGAGGCGTTGGACTTGCCCCTGAACCAGAGCCCGGGCTCGGTGACGACCGCTTTTGTCTCCGCCCTAGTCGGCCTGCGTGAGTCGATTGCGGAGGATGTGGCCGCCGCCTTTGATGGCGATCCCGCGGCGACGGGCTACGAGGAGATCGCCGTGGCTTACCCGGCGATCCGGGCGCTCTCGGTTCATCGGATCGCCCACACGCTCTACCGCCATCAGGTCCCCCTGGTTCCACGGATCATGAGCGAGTACGCCCACGACCGCACGGGGATCGACATCCACCCGGGGGCTTCCATCGGAAGGCGTTTCTTTATCGATCATGGCACCGGGGTGGTGATCGGCGAGACCACGGTGATCGGTGACAACGTGCGCGTCTATCAGGGCGTGACACTGGGCGCGCGTTCGATTCCCCAGAGTGCGGCTCTGCGGGGGGTCAAGCGCCATCCGACGGTGGAGAATGACGTGACGATCTACGCCGGGGCGAAGATCCTCGGAGGCGGAACGGTGATCGGTGCGGGCAGTGTGGTGGGCGGGAACGTCTGGCTGACCGAATCGGTGCCGCCGGGTTCCCAAGTGCTGGCGGACCCGCCGCGCAATGCGGTGAGCCAAGACCAACGAGACGCCGTGCTTCCCCTTCAACTTCCCTGGGACGAGTAGGGGAATCGGAGCCGATGATGCGCGCTCAGCCGTCCAAGAATATTCGGGCCCGGGGGTGGCAACCCCAGGGATCTTTCCTGGCGCTCGTGCTCCTGCTGGCATTCGCCTGGCTCGGGACGGCCAATGCCCAGGCACCGGAGGGCGAGAGCTGGGGGTACGCGCTCGCCCACGAGTTGATGAGTCCCTACTGCCCGGGGCGCACCCTCGCGGCCTGCACCAGCGGTCAGGCCGCGGAACTGCGCCAGTGGATCCTCCTCCAGGAAGCGGCGGGGGCTAGCCGGGAAGAGGTCGTGGCCATCCTCGAGACCCGCTTCGGCGATGTCATTCGTTCGAGTCCCGAGGCCGAGGGGTGGGGCCTGGCGGCCTGGCTGCTGCCCGGGACCGCCGTTTTGATCGGGGCGGTTGCGGTTTCCTTGGTTCTCCGGAGAATGGTGCGGCAAGCCCCGCTACCGACGTCCGCTCCGCCTGAGGCCCCTGGATCCCGCCCGGATCCCGCTCCGCTCGGGGACGACGAGTTCGCCCAGGCGGTGGATCGGGAAATTGCCGCCGCCGATCTCTGAGCGGCGGATGATGGCGCCCGCTCGGGCGTTATACTGCGCGCTGTGAAGATTTATACGAAGCGTGGGGATAGCGGCGAGACCGATCTCGCCGGGGGCGGCCGAGTCGCCAAGGATGACCTGAGGGTCGAGGCCTACGGCGCGGTCGACGAACTGAACAGCTTCGTCGGTGTAGCGCTGGCGGATTGCTCCGAGGATCTGCGGCCCGGGCTCGAGGCTGCTCAGCGCACGCTCTTCTCCATGGGGTCGGCGCTGGCGACCCATCCGGAAGCCACCTCGCCGGCGCTCTCCGAGCCGGGAGTCGTGGACGCCGACGTGGAGGCCCTCGAAACGGCCATCGATGCCGCCGATGCCGATCTGCCCGAACTGCGTGCCTTTGTCCTGCCCGGGGGTACCCGGGCCGCCGCCGCATTCCACGTCGCGCGCACGGTTTGTCGCCGGGCCGAGCGGCGATGCGTGGCTCTGAGCCGGGATCAGGCCGTCGAGGCCGCCGCCCTGCGCTATCTCAACCGCCTCTCCGATGCGTTCTTCGTCTGGGCTCGGCTCGAGAATGCCCGGGCCGGGGTTTCCGATATCGAGTGGACCCGCCGAGACGGCTGAGCGACGCCGACGCCTCTCGCCGCGGGTATTCGAGGCGTTGCGGACGTTGGAGGTGTTGGGGGTGTTGGAGGCGCCGGGGAAGTTCGAGGCGCCGGGCTAGGCCCCGCGGATTTCGGCCTCGATCTGCTGGCCGATCTCCAGCACGGCTCCAAAGATCGAGCCCTCCCTTGGCGCTTCGAGACGTCGGGCGATCGCCTGGGGGCCCCCGAGTTGCGCCAAGCCGTAATCCCCGTAGCGACGGGCGAGGGATTCGATGGCGAAAGCGACCTGGCCTCGGGCCCGTCGCTCGGCGAGTTGGCCCCGGGCGAGGCGGTGGTCCCAGTGAGCGGCGATGCTCTCGATTAGGGCGTCGATCCCCTGGCGATCCTGGGCCGAGGCGAGGAGCACCGGGGCCTGCCAGTTTTCTCCGTCCCCGGGTCCTGTGAGCCCCAGGGTCGCTTGGAGTTCGCTGCGTGTACGTTCGGCCACCGGCCCTATATCGGCCTTGTTGACCACGAAAATATCGGGCAATTCGAGAATCCCCGCTTTCATGAATTGCAGGGTGTCCCCGGCGCCGGGTTGGGCGACGAAGACCAGGGTGTCCACCAGGTCGGCGACCTCGCACTCGGATTGACCGACGCCGACGGTTTCGATGAAGACCCAATCGAAGACCGAAGAGAGGACCGCGGCGCTCGCGTGGGTGGCGTCAGCGAGGCCGCCCAGCCGATCCCGAGCCGCCATCGAGCGCAGAAAAACCCCGCTCTCTCGAGCCCCCCCGGAGAGGCGCATGCGGTCGCCGAGCAGGGCTCCTCCCGAGCGCTGGCTCGAGGGGTCCACCGCGATGATTCCGATGCTCGCGGCCTCGCTGTGCAGGTTCTCGACCAGGGCGTTCAGGAGGGAAGACTTGCCAGCGCCCGGGGCGCCGGTGATCCCCACTCGGTGGTGGACGTGGGGCGAGGAGCCCGGGGTGTCCGCGCGCTGGGCCAGGCCGTCAAGCAGGCGCAGAGCCGCCTCGCGCTCTTCGCTGCGGCGATCATCGACTAGGTTCAGCGCCTCGGAGATCGCGCCGCGCTCGCCGGCCGCGAGGCCTTCGAGCAGCCGCATCACACGCTGGGATTGTTCCGCGGTCACCGAGCTGCTTCGCCCACGATGTCGACGATATCCCCCATAATCCGGGTCAGGTCGAAATCCTTCGGGGTATAGATGCGCTTGACCCCGGCCGCGAGCAGTTCGGCGGCGTCGTCGTCGGGGATGATCCCGCCGACGATCACGGGCAAGTTGCCGAGCCCTTCCTTCTCGAGGCGCTGCAGCACATCCCGTACCAGGATGCTGTGGGAGCCCGAAAGGATCGAGAGCCCGATGACGTGCACGCCCTCGTCCCGGGCCGATTGGACGATCTCCTCGGGGGTGAGCCGGATGCCGTCGTAGACAACTTCGAGGCCCACGTCCCGGGCCTTGACGGCGATCTGCTCGGCCCCGTTGCTGTGGCCGTCGAGGCCGGGCTTGCCCACCAGGATCTTGGGTCGACGTCCCAAGGCCTCGGAGAGTTCTTCGGTCCGGGCGCGCAGGGCCTCGTTGTCGTCCCCGGCGGCGACGGTTCGAGCGGCGGCGACGCCCGTCGGGGCTCGGTATTCGCCGAAGAGGCGCCGCAGGGTATCCGACCACTCGCCCGTGGTGACCCCGGCGTGGGCGGCGCGAATGGACGCGGGCACGATGTTGTCGCCGTTCTTCAGCGCGTCCTCAATGCCCTTGAGCGCCGCTTCGGCCTCGGCCGTGTTGCGGCGACCGCGGAAGCCGAGCAGGCGCTCGACCTGGTCGCGCTCGGCCGAATCGTCGACCTTCAGGATCGAGGCGTCGCCGTCGGCGGTTAGCGGGGAGTCGGCGGTCTCTTCGAAGCGGTTGACGCCCACCACGGTCTGCTCACCGCGCTCGATGGCGCGGATCCGCCGGGTGTGGCTCTCCACCAGCGCCTGCTTCATGTAGGCGTTCTCGATGGCGCTCACCGCGCCCCCCATCTCGAGGATCTTGTGCATCTCGGTCCGGGCGTCGTCGAGCAGGGCGGCTGTGCGGGCCTCGACGACGTGGGAGCCGTCGAAGAGGTCGGGGTATTCGAGCAGGTCGGTCTCGTAGGCGAGGATCTGCTGGGTGCGCAGGGAGAGTTGTTGGTCCCATGGGCGCGGCAGGCCCAGGGCCTCGTTCCAGGCGGGCAGCTGGAGCGAGCGGGTGCGGGCATCGCGGGAGAGGGTGACCCCCAGGGCCTCGAGTGCGATGCGAACGATATTATTTTCGGGCTGGGCCTCGGAGAGCCCGAGGCTATTGACCTGGACCCCGTAGCGAAAGCGGAGCATTCGTTCGTCGTCGATGCCATAGCGCTCCCGGCCGAGTTCGGCCCATAGCGCGGTCATCGCCCGGCACTTGCAAGTCTCTTCGACGAAGCGGATGCCCGCGTTGAGGAAGAACGAGATGCGCCCGAAGACCCGGCCGATGGTCTCCTCGGGCACGTCGTCCCGGTCGCGCACGGCGTCGAGGACCGCCACCGCGTTGGCCATGGCAAAGGCGATCTCCTGGACCGGAGTCGCCCCCGCTTCCTGGAGGTGGTACGAGCAAATATTGATGGGGTTCCATTTTGGAATGGCTTCCACCGTGTAGGCGACGATGTCGCTGGTGGTGCGAATCGAAGCCTCCGGAGGGAAGACGTAGGTACCCCGGGACAGGTACTCCTTGATGATGTCGTTCTGGGTCGTTCCCTGAAGCTTGTCCTGGGCGACGCCCTGACGCTCGGCGGCGGCGACGTAGAGGGCCAGCAGCCAGGCCGCAGTGGCGTTGATGGTCATCGAGGTGTTCATGCGATCCAGGGGGATCTGGTCGAAGAGCGTGGTCATGTCGTCGATGTGGCAGATCGGCACGCCGACCTTGCCGACCTCACCCCGGGCCAGGGGATGATCCGAGTCATAGCCGGTCTGAGTGGGCAGATCGAAGGCCACCGAGAGCCCGGTCTGGCCGGCGGCCAGATTGCTCCGGTAGAGCGCGTTGCTCGCCTCGGCGGACGAGTGTCCGGAGTAGGTGCGAATCAACCACGGTCGGTCGGGTTGTTCGAGGTTCGGCGATTGCGGCATCGGGGTCTCCGGGGGGCGAGCTGTGGGTTCGCGGGCGAGAGTGGCTTCGACCCGGGGCTAAGTGGTTGACAAATCTACCGAAAAGCCTGTGGTGGAACAAATCTTCCCGCACCCGGGCTCGGGCGCCGGAAAAAAGGCCGGGCGGCGGCGCGGGGGCGGGCCCCGGAGCCCTCCCCGAGGTTCGACTCAGCGGGGGCGGCGGCAGCGGAGTTCCACCCCGGGCGCTCTCAACCCAGGCGGCGCCTGCGCTAGCTTTCGCTCCCCAATCGGCGGAGTTTCGCCGCCCAGAAAGCGATTACGACACCCCATGGCCCCGACCACAGAGCTTCCGGACGATCTCGAGGCGGCAATTCTCGACCTCAAGCGCGAACGCAAGGCGCTGATCCTCGCCCACTATTATCAGGAGGATGCGATCCAGGACCTCGCCGACGTGGTGGGCGATTCCCTGGCCCTCGCTCGGGCGGCGCAGAATGCCGACTGCGAAGTGATCGCCTTTTGTGGCGTGCACTTCATGGCCGAGACCGCTGCGATCCTGAACCCGGGTCGCCGGGTGGTGGTGCCGGATATGGACGCGGGCTGCTCCCTGGCGGACGGTTGCCCGGCGGACGATTTTGCGGCCTTTACCGCCCAACACCCGGGGGCGAAGGTGCTGACCTATATCAATGCTTCGGCCGAGGTGAAGGCGATGAGCGATCTCATCTGCACCTCGTCGAACGCGGTCAAGATGGTGGAGTCCTTCGACGGCGCGCCTCTGGTCTTCGCCCCGGACCGCCATCTGGCGCGTTGGGTTTCCAAGCAGACCGGGCGGGACGATCTCATCGTGTGGCCGGGAGCCTGCGTGGTCCACGAACAGTTCAGCGCTCGCGAACTCGCTCGGCTCAAGGTGCGCCATCCCGAGGCGGATGTGCTCGCCCACCCCGAATGCGATCAGGGGGTGCTCGACCAGGCGGATTTTGTCGCCTCGACCACGGGGATCATCCAGCGCGCCGTGGAATTTCCCGAGCGGACCTCCATCGTGGCCACCGAGGAGGGGGTCTTCCACTCGATCCGCCAGCAGGCTCCGAATAAGGAATTGATCCCGGCGCCCGGCGCGGACGAGAGCTGCGCGTGCAGTCTGTGCCCCTATATGCGCCTGAATAACGTTGAGAAGCTCTACCTCGCGCTGCGCGATCTTGGTCCCGAGGTCACGGTGGATCCGGCGATCGCCGAGCGCGCCCGGCTGCCCATCGAACGGATGCTCGAACTCTCCTGAGCTTCCGGTCGGGTCAGTCCTCCCGGCCGAGTCGGGCCAGGGCCGCTACGGCGGCGGTTTCGATCCGCAGGATGCCCGACGAGAGGGTCAGGGCGCGGGCACCGGCGGCCTTCATCTGCCGGGTCTCCTCCGAGGTGAAGCCGCCCTCGGGCCCGACGAGAAGCAGGAGGTCCGCGGCCTGCTGAGCGCGCTCGGCCTCGGGTTTCTCGCCCTCGGCGTCCATCAGCCAGACCCGGGTCTCCGGGGCCGCGCCCTCGACGGCTTCCTCGGGCGCTCGCGGCGGGTGGAACACGGGTTGCCATGGGCGTCGACTCTGCTTGCCGGCCTCGCGTACGATTCGGAGCCAGCGCTCCGGGGTTTCGGTGGCCGGCCGCACGACGCTGCGATGGGCGGTGAGGGGGGTGAAATCGGTCATTCCCAGTTGGGTGGCCATGGAGAGCAGGGTGGAAACCCGGTCGCCCTTGGGCAGGGCGCAGGCGAGGTGAAGCCTTGGTTTCGGCACGGGGTGTTGTTGGGTCTCGAGGACGAGCGCGGTGGCGCTGCGTCGGCTGACCTCGGCCAGGCGGACCCTTGCCGTGCGGCCCCGGCCGTCGAAGAGCGTGGCCTCGGAGCCGATCTCGAGGTGGCGTGAGCGGGTGGCGTGCCGGGTTTCCTCGGCGTCGAGCACCACGACCTCCCCGGGCTCGGGGATCGACTGGGCGTAGAACCATTTCTCGGCCACGGGTCAGATGACCTCCGTGCGGCCCGGGGCCGCCGAGTGGTAGACGTCGTAGCGGACGAGTTTTCCGGTGTGGCTGTCCGCCAGGGGGCCGGGCCAGACGGGAGCCGCGGGGGGACGCTTGACGACGACCCGGTGCGCCCGGGTCGCCAGGGCAGCCTCGAGCAGGGACTCGGCATCGAGATCGGCGCCCACTAGGCGCCGGAGCAGCTGGATCTTCAGCGGGGGCAGGGCGGCCTTGGCTCGAGTCGGGACCGGGTACATGGGATCGATATAGATCGCATCCGGGGTTTCGTCGAGTTCGGCCAGGGCCTGCCGGGCGTCCGCCCAGCGGATTTCGATGCGGGCGGCGGGCTCTCGAAGCTCGGGGTCGGCGAGGGCGCGCGCCCGGCCATCCTCGAGGAGCGCCGCCATCACCGGTGAGCGCTCGAGGGCGAGCACCCGGTGCCCCCGGCAGGCGAGGGCGAAGGCGTCGGTGCCGAAACCCGCAGTGGCGTCCACGACCAGGCCGAGGGAACGCCCGATGGCGCGCTGAAGGGGCTGGCCGAGGGCCTCCTCCGCGCTTCGTCCGGAACCCGGCCGCTGGCCCCACTCCACCCGGGCGCGGCCTTGTCGGGGCCCGGCTCCGGCCCAGAGTTCGAGGGCTTCGTCGCTCCGAGCGAGCACGAGTTCGTTCTCGGTCAGCTCGGACGCTGGGCGCAGGGGGAGCCCCAGCCTCTCGGCCAGAGCCGAGGCCGCCGAAGCCTCGGGGGCGCCTGGCCCCGGGGACAGAACCGCGACGGGTGCGCTTCCTCGCCGGGCCTGGTCCTTGTCGCCCTCCCGGGCTGGGTTGTCATCGCCCGCCGGCGGCATCCTCGTTCTCCCAGAGCGAGAGTACCTGGCCCCGATCGGGCCGGGTTCTTCCTTCCAAGGTGTCCTGATAGACCGGAGTAATGGCCTCGCGTCCGTACCCGCGCTCCACCCGAAGCCATGCGGGACTGGCATCCCGGAAAGCGCTCCAACCGTCGCCCAGGCGTTGGTGGAACCCCTCCGTTCCCCAATCGGCCACTCGCTTTTGGGCCTGAGCGGGAGCGAAAAAGAACTCGCGCTCGGGGCCGGGTAGGGCCTCGTCGTTCGGGCTCTCTTCCCAGTGGGTCACTCCGATGCGTTGGCTATGGCGCAGTTGGCTGCCGAAGTGGGTGTGAATCGCGCGGGTGATGCTGTCGCTTCCCGCCATGTCGACAAAGACGACGGGGAGCGTCGCGGGCAGGGATTCGATGGCGCCGTATTCGACGACCTGGTCGTAGCAGCCCAGGCTCTTGACAAAATCGAGATTGCCCGGCGAGGTCAGTCCGATGGGCTGGGCCGAGCCGGTTTGCTTGAGGCGAAACGCCAGGGCGATGGAGGTCTTGCTCGAGGCGCTGGAAATAAGCACCGCTTTGGCGCCGTAGAGGCCGTTGTCGGCGAGGGAATCCTCGGAAAGAAACGAGGTCATGTAGAGCCCGCGCATGAGGATCGTCTCGTCTTCGTGTTCCGCCGAGTAGAGGGGGTCCGTGTCCACGGGGCTGTATTGGTTGTAGAAGGGCGAAAGATCCGCGCGGTGGGCGACGCCGTCCACGATGGAGGTTGCGCTCGCCGATGCCGGCTGGATACACAGGTAGTTGGACATGGGGTAGAAGCCGAAGCAGCGGGTTCCCACGGCGACATCGGGATGAGTGGAGGCCACGACGTCGCCGTAGCCCATGGTGGGAAGCCGTCCCCAGCCCTCGTCGGCGGGAAAAAACCGCCAGTAGCCGAGCATGTCTCCCGCGGCTGCGTAGGTGATGTTGTTGGCCGTGAATGCGAAGCGGTCGACCCGGAAAAGGACCTCGCCCGGGGCCAGATCGCCCGAGATCGCTCGCTCCCCAAAGCGAGTTTCCCGCCATTGGGTCTTGTTGATCAGGAAATCGACGTTTTCGTGTTCGGTCATGGGTATTGGCTCCGGGTGATCCGGGTCGGCCCCGGGGTAGGGATGGCCGTTCGGAGGGGCGTGGAGGGTTTGTCGAGAGGTTGAGGAGGCTTAGCAGAGGACGAGCAAAGGGGGGAGCGAGAGGGGGGGCGAAAGGGAGGGAGCGAAAGAGGGGGAGGAGCGAAAGAGGGGGAGGGCTAAAGAGGGGGAGGAGGTATCCTTCGTCGTTGCCGTATCGTATTGCGCCGGAAGTCGGGTGTCCATGACTGCGCCCGGGCGGTTTCGGTAGCGGCCTGCAAGCCTGGGTGGGCTGGGCGATAGTCTGGCGGTCTCCCCGGGCCGTAGTGGAAGAAAGAGGGCAATGTGACCGAACTCGTTCTGGAGTCGCCGCGCGCGCGCGGCCTATTCGTCTTGACCGCGCATCCCGAGGGCTGCCGGGTGCTCGCCCAGCGCCAAATCGAGCGAGCGGCCGCGGCCTTCGAGAAGCCGCTCTCCGGCGCCCAGGGCAAGACGGCGCTGGTTCTCGGCAGCACCAGCTTCGGCTATGGGAGCTCCACGGCCATCGCGCTTCGCCAGGCGGGCTTTGAGCGCATCATCGGCATCGGCTACGAGACCGCGCCGGCCTTCCGGGGCGAGAAGCTCGCCATGTCGTCGCCGGGCTGGTATCTCACCGATACCCTCCACGCCGGCGACGAAGCCTTCCAGACCTACTTGGGCGACGCCTTCGCCGCGACCACTCGGGACCGGGTGGTGGCGGATCTGCGCGCCCAGGGCGTGGCCATCGATCTCGTCGTCTACAGCGTGGCGGCCCCCCGGCGTTCGCACCTCGGCCAAGAGTGGAATTCCTCGCTGCTCGTCATGGGCGAGCCCCTGGAGGTTCTCGGCCTCGCCTACAAGTCGGGTGAGCTCGAGCCCATCCGGGTGGAGGCCGCCGACGCGCTGGCCGTCGAAAATACCGTGCGCGTCATGGGCGGCGACGATCTGGAGATGTGGGTGAGCGCGCTTCTCTACTCGGGGCTGGCCGCCGAGGGCATGACGGTGACCGCGCTCTCGTATATCGGCCCGGAACTCGAGCCCCTGCGGCGGATGTACTGGGACGGCGCGCTCGGAGCGGCGAAGAAACACATCGATGCCACCACCGCCGCCCTCGACGCCCGGGTGGCCGCAAGTGTGGGGGGCAAGGCCTTTACGGTGATGAACCCCGCCGTGGTGACCGCCGCCTCGGTCGCGATTCCCGCCATGCTCCGGTACGTCTCGGATTATCTCGGCTGCGACGACGCGGGCAAGGGCGTCTATGCCGACCCCTTGGATATCGGGATCGATTTCACCCGGGCGCTTTATGGCGAGGGGGAGCCCTGGCGCGGGCAACTCGACGAGGCCGGGCGGCTTCGCCTCGACGGCCGGGAACTCGAGCCGGGTCTGCAGGCCACCATCGCCGAGCTCTGGAGCGAAGGGGAGCCCGGCCCGCCGCCCGAGATTACCGCCCAGGGGCTCAAACGCTTCAAGCGCGAGTACGCGATGCTCTACGGCTGGCAGGTCGAGGGGGTCGACTACTCGGCCCCCTACGCGGTGGATCCCGAACTCGGCGAGGGCCAGCGGGTATTTGATCTGCTGGGGTAAGTCAGGGACCCGCTCGGGGAGTCCCGGGATCAGCGAGAGCGGTTGTGGGCCTCGGTGTGGGCGGCGAGGGCCTCGACGATGGGGGGCCAGGCGCCGGGGGGCAGGTCGTGCCCCATGCCTTCGATCACCACTCTCTTCGCGCCCGGAATCGCGTCGGCGGTGGCCTGGCCCGCGGCCAGGGGGATCAGGGGATCGTCGGCGCCGTGGATGACGAGGGAGGGGACGGTCAGGTCGGCCAGAGCCTCGGCGCGCGAGCCCGAAGCGAGCACGGCGGCCATCTGGCGCGCGATGCCGTCGGGATCGAAGGCCCGGTCGTAGACCCGGCCGGCGAGGGCGCGCGCCTTTTCCGCGTCGTACGCAAAGCCTTCGTCCAAGCCCTTGTCCAAGCCCTTTCCCGTGAAGGCCCGGCCCGTGCGCACGCTGTATTCGAGGTAGGCCTCGCGCTCCCTGGGCGCGGGCTCCACCAGCGCCGCCTGGGCCTCGGGGGTGGGGCCGGGCAGGGCGGGGTCGCTGGTCGACGACATGATCGACGTCATGCTGCGCACGCGCTCGGGGAATTGCAGCGCGGTTTGCTGGACGATCATCCCGCCCATGGAGATGCCCGCGATATGGGCGGATTCGAGTCCCAGGGCGTCCATCAGACCGATTACGTCCCCCGCCATATCCGCGAGGGTATAGGGGACGTCGGGAAGCTTGCCGCCCTGCCGAGCCTCGAGGATCTGGGCGATGGAGGGCGGGGGGGAGTCAGGGAAATGCGTCGAGAGACCCACGTCCCGGTTGTCGAAGATGACGAGGAAGTGGCCGGCTTCGGCGATCTGGGCGCAGAGGGCCGGATCCCACTGGATCATCTGGGTGCCCAGGCCGCGCAGCAGGAGCAGGGGCCGCGCGTCGGGGTCGCCGAAGGTCTGGTATTCGAGGGTGATTCCGTTGGCGGGGGTGGAGGGCATGGCGTTCTCTCTTCTCTCTTTGAGGGACTTGGGGCTAAGGCCAGGGGTTGAAAGCCGGCGGGGGGGAAGATGGTCTTACCCGTGGCCGTCTCGATCCAGTAGCGATGCATGATCGCACCGTCCCGATGGGAGACCGTTTCCGCATCGAAGACTCCGCCGTTCTTCTCGACCACGCGAAGCGAGGGGAGATTCGTGGCGGCGACGGTGAGCAGGGCCCGGGCGATGCCGATCTGGCTCGCCTCGCCCAGGGTCTGCCGGAGAATTTCGTTGGCATGGCCCCGCCGGCGCGCGGAAGGGCGGACGGCATAGCCGATATGCCCGCCGTCGCTGTGGAGTCGCGGACTGAGGCGCCGGCGAAGATTGCTCTGCCCCACCAGCGTGTCCCCCTCGAAGAAGAGGAAGCGGCTCATGGGAACCAGGCCCTCGGGCAGATCGCGATCGTGCTCGAAGCGGTCGGCGAGATCGAAGTACTCTTCGGGGTCCGAGAGCAGGAGGTCGATTTTATCCAGAGCCTCTTCTCCTGCCTCATAAAACTCCCGGGCGAATTCGAGGAATCGCGCCTCGTGGGCCGACCTGTCCAGCCGCTCGATTCGGAGTGACGAGGAGTTCATGGAGGAGAGCTATAGCGGCATCCGCCGTCGCCTGCTGGCTTGCCTCGTTCTTGGCCACCCGCAGTCGTGGCTCTACTGGCCCTCTGCCTTCGCGTGCCCAAAACCGGATAGGAGTGGGACGCGAATCCGCCTCGAGTCTCGCAATCAAAGGATGTCATCGCGTTCCAGCGCGAGAAATTCCTTCCAGACGCCATCTATGCGCGGTTCCCATTTCGCAATCAGCGGCGAGCGCGCATCGGCATCGGCGAAGCCCTTTGCGTGGCGCAGATACAGGTACATAAACGCGGATACGCGCAAATTCAGCGCGCAATGAACGAATACCCTTGAATCTCCCAGCGCGTCCATGACGGCGAAAAATGTTCTCGCGTCACTTGCCGTGGGTGCAGCGAAGTCGATGGGCAAATGGATGTATTGCATGCCCTGGCGGGTGACGAGGTCGCCCTCCTCGGCGATGGCGTTTTCCGAATCGGGCATCGCGAGATTGATCACGGTTCGGTAGCCGGCTGCGGCGATGT